>NZ_CAACUY010000304.1 GCF_900659615.1 Actinomadura fibrosa
GACCAACGACCTGTGGGGCATCGACGATGCGACGGTCCTCATGGTCGCGATGCCGATGTACCACGTGGCGGGCTGCGCGCCGGGGGAGCGTGGCCAGGGGAGCAGGCGGGGCCGCGGTTCGCCGCCCGCGCGCCCCTGTCGAGCGCGGGCGGCGTCTACCGCGGGGTGGCCGGTCCGTGCGCGCGGCCCCGCGCACGGACCGACGAGGGCCCGGGCGCCGCGGCGGAGAAGAACCGCGGCGAACCGGAGTTCAGCGGGGCGGAGCGGACGCCGGGGCGGGCGTCCGGCGGGGAGTGCCCGGGTAGACGAGCTTGTCGGCGAGCTCGACCGCGGGCGCGGGGATCCGCACCGGCCCGGACGCGACGATCTTCGCGGGGGCGTCGTCGCGCACAGGCGGGACGCGGCGGGCGGCGGGCTCGGTCGGGCTCACGGGACACTTCCTCCGTCGGGGTGAACGAGAGGAAAGTGTTCTAGAGGTTAGAAAAGTATGTCCAGTTGTTTCGCAGAACATCTTCAGATAAGTTCAACGGGAAATGTCATCATTTCCCGCTGAAGTGAACGCTCGGCCATTTCCGGCGGAGGTAGTAGTGTCCACGCCCGTGCCCCCGACCCTCGACGAGCTCCTCGCCGGCCCGTCCGGGCTGCTCGACACCACGTTCGACCAGCTCCGCACGCTGCTCGTCGTGCACGAGACCGGGTCGGCGCTGCGGGCGGCGCGGGTGCTCGGGCGCGAGCAGTCCAGCGTGCAGAAGCAGCTCGACACGCTCAACCGCAACAGCCAGGCGTTGTGCGGGGAGGTGCTGACCGTCCGGCAGGGGCGCGGGAAGGACTTCCTGTTCACGCCGACCGGTGAGACGACGGTGGAGCTGGCGCGGACGACGTTCGCGAACTGGCTGGAGTCGATTCACTGGAGCCGCCGCAGGCTCGGGCGGATGCTGACGGTCGGGACGACCGAGTTCACGCTGCCGATCGTGTCGCGGGCGTGGGAGCGGGTGTCGGAGGAGTTCCGGCAGCGCGAGGTGGAGTTCAAGGTCGCGCACGTCCGGACGAAGGACCTGTGGTCGCGGCTGGAGACCAAGCAGGTCGACCTGATCTGCGGGAGCATCGTCAGCACGCCGGAGGGTGACCTGCGGCTGAGGGAGTACGAGGTCGTCGAGTACGCGCGGGGGCGGGCGCTGCTGCTGACGAACCTGCCCGCGGGCGAGCTGCCGGACGCGCCCGTCGAGACGAGCCGGCTGCCCGGGATCCCGCTGGTGGTGCCGCCCGCCGGCCTCGTCGCCGATCTGCTGGCGACCTGGTACGGGCCGGGCTACCGGGAGCGGCTGAACGTCGTCGCGGACATCGACGACGTGCACTACGGGCTGTCGCTGCTGAAGTCGGGCTTCGTCCGCGGCTGCATGATCGTCACCGGGTCGATCGGGCGGGGCATGGCCGGGCAGGACGATCCGGACAGCGTGCCGCTGCGGGCGATCGGCCTGCACGACGACCTGGAGCCGAAGGCGGAGCTGATGACCGGCGCGTTCGTCCGGCGCGCGGACCTGGAGCGCTACGACGCCGGGCATCCGCTCAACCGGCTGTGGGACGCGGTGCGGGAGGACGTGCGCACCTACACGCCGTCCGCGTGATTCGACATGCGCTGAGGAGACGGGGGCCGTGCGGCCCCCGTCCCGGGCCTCAGTTCTTGATCTGGTTGTCGACGACGTCCAGCGACGGGCGGGCGCCGAGGTGCTGCATGGCCTGCGCGGCGAGGCGGCACCCGGCGGTGAGGGCGTCGGCGGGCTGCTTGCCGTCCAGCCAGGGCGGCAGGAAGCCGGCGACGAACGCGTCGCCCGCGCCGGTGCCGTCGACGATCTTGTCGACCGGCTCGGCGGCGACGGTGACCGGCTCGGGCCGGCCGTTGGTGTACCAGAGCGCGCCGTCGGCGCCGACGTTGATGACGACCTGCGGGTACCAGGCGGTCAGCACCTTGGCGGCCTGGTCGGGGTTGTCGCGGCCGGTGAGGATCTCGGCCTCGGACGCGTTGACGATGAGCAGGCGGGCGCCCTGCGTCCACTCCAGGAAGGGTTCGGCGCCCATCCGCTTGAGGGGGGAGGAGGAGCCGCCGTCCACGGAGATGGACATCTGCGCCTTGCGGGCCAGGTCCAGGGTGTGGGTGGCGGCCTTCCGCGATCCCTCGTTGATGAGCGAGTAACCGGAGAGGTGCAGGTGGGTGCCCTGGGTGAACAGGTCCTTGCAGCGCTCGATGTCCTCGGGGAGGAGCGCGCCGTTGGCGCCGGGGTCCGACAGCATGGTGCGGTCGCCCTTGTGGGTGACCATCACCACGCAGGTGCCGGTCGGGCGCTCCTGGTCCATGACGAGGCGGGCGTCGACGCCGTAGCCCATCAGCTCCATGTCACGGTTCCGGCCCGCGATGTCGGAGCCGCGGCGGCCGACGAAGGCCACCTCGACCCCTTCCAGGGCGAGCCAGGAGGCCACGTTGGCGCCCGAGCCGCCCCCGTGGATCGTCACGGCGGCGGGCGTGTCGCTGCCCTTCGCCAGGGGGTACGCGGCACGTGCCACGGTGTCTGTCATAAGATCGCCGACCACGACCACGCGCGTCATGGAGTCATCACCTCGATCAACACGGCCCGCGCGAGCGGCATACTGGGCGTGTGGTCGACCGTAACAGCTCTTGACCCCCGATTAGGTCTCGAACGCGCAGCGAAACCAAGGAAGCCTCGTTTTTCCCGAACGGGTGACCGGGGGCGGTGTGCCTTACCCTCGGGTACGTGACCGAGCGTTACCCGGACCAGTGGGAGGCCGACGTCGTCCTGAGCGACGGCGGGACGGCCCACCTGCGCCCTATCCGGCCCGGCGACGCCGAGCTCCTGCGGATCTTCTACGCGCGGCTGTCGCCCGAGTCGATCTACTACCGGTTCTTCTCGCCGCGGCCGAGGCTCACCGACCGTGAGATCGAGCACTTCACCTCCGTGGACTACGACCGGCGTGTCGCGCTCATCGCGACGATCGGCGAGGAGATGGTCGCGGTCGTCCGCTATGACCGGCTGGCGGACCGTCCGGAGACCGCGGAGGTGGCGTTCCTCGTCGAGGACGCGCACCAGGGGCGGGGGCTCGGCGCGGTGCTGCTGGAGCACATCGCGGCGGCGGCGCGGGAGCGGGGGGTGCGCCGGTTCGTGGCGAGCGTGCTGCCCGACAACCGCCGGATGACGCGGGTCTTCCGGGAGGCGGGCTACCAGGCGGAGCAGCGGTTCGAGGAGGGCGTCATCGAGCTCGTCCTCGACCTGGAGCCGACGGAGACGTCCGTGGAGGTGATGGCGGCGCGCGAGCACCGGGCCGAGTCCCGGTCGATCCAGCGGCTGCTGTTCCCGCGGTCGGTCGCGGTGATCGGGGCGAGCCGGGCCGAGCACAGCGTGGGTCAGACCGTCCTGCGCAACCTCCTCGCCGGCGACTTCACCGGTCCGGTCTACCCGGTGCATCCGACGGCGGTGGCGGTGGCGGGGGTCCGCGCGTACGCGTCCGTCCTGGACGTCCCGGACGATGTGGACCTCGCGGTCGTCGCCGTCAGGGCCGACACCGTGCAGGAGGTGGTCCAGCAGTGCGCGGGCAAGGGCGTCCGGGGGCTGGTGGTCGTGTCGTCCGGGTTCGGCGAGACGGGCCCGGAAGGACGCGCGAGCCAGGAGGAGCTCGTCCGGCTCGCGCGCGCCTACGGGATGCGCGTCGTCGGCCCGAACTGCCTGGGCGTCGCCAACACCGACCCGGACGTCCGGCTGAACGCGACCCTGGCCCCGACCATGCCGGGACGGGGGCCGGTCGGCTTCTTCTCCCAGTCGGGCGCCCTCGGCATCGCCATCCTCCAGCGGACGGCTGAGCGCGGCCTCGGGCTGTCCACGTTCGTGTCCGCCGGGAACCGCGCGGACGTGTCGGGCAACGACCTGATGCAGTACTGGGAGGAGGACCCGGCGACCAAGGCCGTCCTCCTCTACCTGGAGTCGCTGGGCAACCCCCGCAAGTTCACGCGGCTGGCGCGCCGGCTCGGCCGCCGCAAGCCGATGGTGGTCGTGAAGAGCGGCCGCAGCACCCAGGGCGTCCCGATCGGGCACGCCGCGCGGGCGCTCAGCCTGCCCGACCACGCGGTCAGCGCGCTGTTCGCGCAGGCCGGGGTGATCCGGGTGGAGGACCTGTCGGAGCTGTTCGACGTGGCGCAGCTGCTGGCCTACCAACCGCTGCCCGCCGGGGACCGCATCGCGATCATCGACAACTCGAACTCGCTGGGGCTGCTCGCGCAGGACGCGGCGGCGGCGCTCGGCCTGGAGGTCCGGCCGCGCCTCGACCTCGGCCCGCGCGCGGGCGCCGAGGAGTACGAGGCCGCGCTCGCCGCGGCGCTGGAGGACGACACGGTCGACGCGGTCGTCGCGCTGTTCACGCCGCCGACGATCGGCGGCTACGACCTGCGCGTCCCGGAGCGGATCCTCCGGCTCGCCGCGGGCGGCGCGAAGCCGATCGTCGCGACCTACCTCGGTTCCAAGGGCATGCCCGCCGACCTGCGCGTCCCCGGGCCGGACGGGACGGCGGCGGCGGGGTCCATCCCGTCCTATCCGGCGCCGGAGGACGCCGTCCGCGCCCTCGCGTACGTCATCCGGTACGCGCAGTGGCGGCAGCGCCCGCCGGGTCGCCTCCCGGAACTCGCCGGGGCTGACCGCAGGCGCGCGCGGGACCTGGTCGAGCGCTGGCTCGCCGCGGGCGACCCGGTGCGGGCCACGCGGGAGCAGGCGTGCGAGCTGCTCGCCTGCTACGGCATCCGGGTCGGCGACACCGGCGAGGACGCCGGGGGAGTGCCGACCCGCATCGTGACCATGGAGGACCCCTCGTTCGGCGCGGTCGTCTCCTTCGGCCTGGCCGACGAGACCGCCGCCCTGCTGGACGACCGCGCCTACCGGCTGGCGCCCCTCACGGACGTCGAGGCCGCCGAGCTGGTCCGCGCGATCCGGACCGCGCCGCTGCTGCTCGGGCACCGCGGCGCGGAGCCGGTCAGTGTGCGCGCGCTGGAGGAGCTGCTGCTCCGGGTGTCGCGCCTCGGCTACGACCTGCCGGAGGTCGCGCGGCTGGAGCTGGACCCCGTCGTAGTGGACGCGGCGGGCGCCGCCGTCCGCGGAGTCACGCTGCGCCTGGAACGGCCCGTGGGGCCGCGTCCCGAACTCGGCCCCCGCCGCCTCCCCTGACCGGTTCCTAGCCGGGCGGCGGTGGCGGGCTCGGCTCCGGCGTCGGCGGGACGGGATCGGGCGCGGGCCCGGGCGGGACGGGGCTGGGCGGCTGCGGCGAGGGGGCCGGGGCCGGGCCCGGCGGAGGCTCGGGCGGAGGCACCAGCGGCCCCGGCGGAGGCGCCGGGTCGGGCGTGGGCGGCGGCACCGGCGGCGGGGACGGGAGCGGATCTCTGTCCATACGGCTCCCGTACCCCGACGCGAGGCCCGTACCCCGATGGGCGCCCGGCCGTCCTCCGGACGCCGGGCGCCCGGGCCGCTTCGGACCGTCATGTGCGCGTCCGGCCCCGGACAGGGCAGGATGGGGACCATGAGGGAAACCCGAGCGACCGCTCACGGGTTGCGCACCGCCATCGAGCGCAGCGGTTACTACCCGGCCCTGGTCGCGGACGCGGTCGAGTCGGCCATAGGGGACGAGCGCGTGGTCGCCTACGTGGTGCACCATGAGGCGACCTTCGATCCCGCGATGGAGGTGCGGCGGCACGTCACCGTGCTCGTGCTGTCCGCGAGCCGCCTGCTGGTGTGCCACACCGACGAGCACCCGCCCGGCGAGGGCATGGCGCAGCCGCACGCGTCCACGACCACGGAGGCCGTGAAGCTCGAACGGGTCCAGTCGGTGGCGGTGACGCGGGTCGTCCCGGACCCCGCGTCCTACGTGCCCGGCGTGCCGCCCACGGAGGTCGTGCTGACCATCGGCTGGGGCGCGATCGCCCATATCGACCTGGAACCCGCGACGTGCGGCGACGAGAACTGCGAGGCCGACCACGGCTACACCGGCAGCGTCACGGCCGACGACCTGTCCCTGCGGGTGAGCGAGGCCGCCGACGGCGCGGACGCCGTCGGGCAGGTGCTGGCCTTCGCCGAGGAGCTGTCCGCCGCGACGGCCAAGTGAGCCCCCCGATGGACGGCCCGGCAAACGACCCAGTGAGCGGCCCGGAGCACGGCGCTGTGGACGGCCGTGGGAACGGTCCGACGGGTGGCGTGAGCGAAGGCCCGGCGGGCGGTGCGGGGCAGGGGCCGCCGGTGCCCGTCCCCCGGTACGGGACGGGAGCGCTCGCCGACGTTCCGCCGTCCCTGCTGGCGGCGCTGGGCGTCCCGGGCGTGGAGAACGTCCTCGGCCTGCCCCCCGTGCCCCGGGTGGCGATCCTGATCGTGGACGGGCTGGGGTGGCGGCAGCTTCGCGCCCATCCGGACGAGGCGCCGTACCTCAACGCGATGGAGGGCGGGCCGGTCACCGCCGGCTTCCCCGCGACGACCGTCACGAGCCTCGGGTCGCTCGCCACGGGCCTGCCGCCCGGCGGGCACGGGCTGCTCGGCGTCCAGGTGCGGATCCCGGGCACCGGCCGGCTCCTCAACTGCCTGCGCTGGAAGGACGACTCCGTCGACCCGGCCGAGTTCCAGCCCGCGCCGACCGCCTACGAGCGGGCCGCGGCGGACGGCGTGGAGGTGTCGTACGTCGCGCTCGGCCACTACCGGGGCTCGGGGCTCAGCCGCGCCACGACCCGCGGCGCCGAGTACCGCCCCGCCGAGGGCCTCGGGCAGCTCGTCGGGCGCACCGAGGAGGCGCTGCGCCTCGGCGACCGCTCGTACGTGACCGTGTACCACGCCGACCTCGACTCGACCGGGCACCGGTTCGGCGTCGGGTCCGCCGACTGGCGCCACCACCTGCGGTTCGTGGACGTGCTCGCCCAGGAGATCGCCGCGGTGCTGCCCGCCGGGTCGGCCCTGTACGTGACCGCCGACCACGGGATGGTCGACCCGTCCGAGCGGGTGGACGCCGACACCGTCCCGGAGCTGCGGGCGGGCGTGGCGCTGCTCGGCGGGGACGCGCGGTGCCGCTACGTGTACGCCGAGCCGGGCGCGCACGAGGACGTGCTCGCCGCGTGGCGGGCCGTGCTCGGCGACCGCGCGTGGGTGGTCGGGCGGGACGAGGCCGTCGATGGCGGCTGGTTCGGGCCGATCGGTCCGGAGATGCGGGAGCGCGTCGGCGATGTGATCGCCGTCCCGCACGCCGACATCGCGATCACGGCGTCCGAGCGGGAGCCGTGGCTGGCGCTGATGGTCGGCATGCACGGCTCCCTGGTCCCGGACGAGCAGCTGGTCCCGCTGCTGAGCGCGTCCCGCCCCTGATCATCGGGACCACCGCCCGCCGGGAGGGTGAGGGCTGTGGCGCGAGGGCACCGCGGCGCGGACACGGTGCGTAAGGTCGAGGCGTGACGAGCGGAAACCGACCCCTCCCTAATCGGGGCAATGGCGGTCAAACTGGCGATGTGCACCCTCTCATCGACGTATCCGCGCTGGACCGGCTGCTCCGGGGGCAGGAACCTCCGGTGCTGCTGGACGTGCGGTGGCATCTGGCGGGGCCTCCGGGAATCGAGTCCTACCGCAAGGGGCATCTGCCCGGCGCGGTCTTCGTCGACCTGGACCGGGACGTGGCGGGGCCGCCCGGGCGGGGCGGCCGCCATCCGCTGCCCGCGACGGGGGACTTCGAGGCCGCGATGCGGCGCGCCGGCGTCTCCGCGGGCCGGCTCGTGGTGGTCTACGACGACGCCGACTCCACCGCGGCGGCGCGGCTCTGGTGGTCGCTGCGGTACTTCGGGCACGACCGCGTCCGCGTCCTGGACGGTGGTTACCGCGCCTGGACGGAGGCGGGCCTCCGGGTGAGCACGGCCGATCCGGAGGTCAAGCCGGGCGACTTCATCGCCACGCCGGGGCGCCTGCCCGTCCTGGACGCGGAGGGGGCCGCGGCGCTGGCCACGGCGGGCGTGCTGCTGGACGCGCGGGCGGCCGAGCGGTTCCGCGGCGAGCAGGAGCCCGTGGACCCGGTCGCGGGGCACATCCCGGGCGCGCGGAACGCCCCCACGTCCGGCAACGTCGGCGTGGACGGCCGGTTCCTGCCGCCCGAGCTGCTCCGCGAGCGGTTCGCGCAGCTCGGCGCCACCGACGCCAGCGACGTCGGCGCCTACTGCGGCTCCGGTGTCACGGCGGCCCACGAGATCCTGGCGCTCACGCTCGCGGGCATCCCCGCGGCGCTCTACGTCGGGTCCTGGTCGAACTGGGTCGCGGACTCCGACCGCCCGGTGGCGACCGGCGAGTCCTGACCGTCACCCCGCGCCCAGGCAGAGGAAGCCCGCGACGCCGGGGGAGCGGCGGACGCCGGCCAGGGCCCTCGCCGGTGGGTCGCCCCCGGCGAGGGCCCGGTGGAAGGCGGCCATGAACTCCGGCGTCGCCGCGTCCCGGACGGGCGTGACGCTGGCGACGACCGTCGCGGTGCCGAGGGCGAGCAGGACGCCCGCCATGCCGAGGACCGCGTCGCCGCCGTCCGCCCGTCCGATGTCGCACGCGGACAGGACCAGCAGGTGCGGCGGCGCGGCCAGCTCCTCCAGGTCGTGCACCGTCAAAGGCCCGTCGGACAGCCGCAGCCGCGAGAACAGGGCATTGCCTTCGCGGAACTCGCCATGGGCCGCGATGTGGGCGAGCGCTGCGCCGTCCAAGGCGTCCCGGACGGTCTCCGCGCGCGCCCCCGGGTCGTCCAGGACGATCGCTTGCGGGTAGAGGCACCGCAGGTCGGACAGTTCGCGGTGGGTGTGGCGCAGGCCAGGTCCGGACACGAGCAGAGTGTGACCGGACGTCTGCGTAACCGACCTGGCCCGCAGCCAGGCGCCCGCGGACGGAACGACCGTGAAAGGACGTCGCACCAGAGACGGGAGCGTCGCCCAAGGGAGGCCGTGCAAGGCACCCGTGGGGGCGATAACGAGTTCCCGGTCTCCGATGTCCTGCTCCAGTGGTGCGAGGAGGAGGCGGTCCAAGCGTTCGCTGGAGCCCGCCAGTGCCGCAACCGACTGTGGGTCGTTTTCGTCCTCGGCCAGGCGGCGCAGGGCGAACCGTGCCAGGCCGATGTCCTCGCCCACGCCCCCGGACGGCCCGAGGCGGTGCCTGCGGAGGCGGCCATCGACGACCGTCACGGCGTGCAGGTCGGTGCCGACCGCGATCATCTCGACGAGGGCGCGCGCGTCCAGCGTCGCGGCGATCTCGGCGGTCCGCGGCGCGCGCGCCGGGACCCCGCTGGGCGGATGGCGGCGGGCGCAGGCCCGGATCCGCGCCTCCAGGCCGGCCGACAGCGCGGACGGCACGCCGCCCCGAGCGATGGCGGACGTGTGCTCGGCGCTGAG
>NZ_CAACUY010000305.1 GCF_900659615.1 Actinomadura fibrosa
CCGCGGACGGCGCCGCCGCGACCGCCGGACTGCGCGCCCGGATGGGCCGCGCGAGCTACATCGGCGACCGGGTCAAGGGCGAGCGCGACCCCGGCGCCGTCGGCGTCGCGCTGTTCTTCTGGGCCGTCGCGACCGTCGCCGACCCGTCCGCCGACGTGCCCGCCCCGATCGGCTCCGCCACCCCCTGACCGCACGGCGACCGGGCGGCGAGCAGCCGGAGCGGCCCACCGACCGGCGGTTCCCAAGACCAGGGACCGGCGCGTCGAGCCCGTCTCCGCGGCCGAGACGGGCGACTTGCGGGACTCGCTCGCCGGACGGGGGACGACCGGCCTTCATCGGCGTTGACCGAACGCCTGCGGAGGCCGGTCGGCGGCGCGGCCGTGGGCCGCTAGCCGGAGATGGCGAGCGTGCGGAGGGCGCGGAGAAGGGTCTCGGCCTCGTCGGAGGGAAGGGGCGCCAGGAAGCGGCGCTCGGCGTCCACGCGGACGTCCTCGGCCTTGCGCAGCACCTCCTGCCCGTGCGCGGTGAGCTGGACGATGTTCTTCCGGCGGTCCTCTGGGCTGCGACGGCGCTCCGCCAGGCCCTTGGCTTCCAGGACGTCCACCATGGCGACCATCGTGGTGCGGTCGATGCCGAGGCGTTTCGCGGCCTCCTGCTGCGACAGCGGCACGTCCGCCGCCAGGACGGCCAGCACCGCGAGCTCCCTCCCATCGATGCCGAGAGGCGCCAGAGCCTGGGCCGACGCCTCCGCAAAGCGCAGGTGGGCGTGCTTGAGCAGGTAGCCGAGGCGAGCCGGAAGGAGACCGGGATCCGCATCGCTCATGGGCTCAGGATATGGCAGGCCAGTGATAATCAGCTTAACTGATAATCAGCTACACTGACGATATGAGCGAACCCGCCGTCACGTTCGGCATGAAGACCACCCCCATGCGCGTCCCCTATGCCGAGATCCTCCGCGTCTGGGAGGAGGCCGACGACGTCCCCGAGATCGCGGACGCCTGGCTCTGGGACCATCTGATGCCCATCGTCGGCCCCAAGGACGGCGACGTCCTGGAGGGCTGGACCCTCCTCAGCGCCCTCGCCGCGCGAACCCGCCGACTGCGGCTCGGCCTGCTGGTGACGAGCAACCGCCTACGGCACCCCGCCGTGCTCGGGAAGATGGCCACGACCGTGGACGTCATCTCGGACGGGCGGCTCGTCATGGGCCTCGGCGTCGGCGGCACCCACCAGCCGCCCGGGGCAGGCGGCATCGCGGGCGACAACCCCGCTGTGGCCGAGTACGCCGGTTACGGCCTGGACCTGGTCCCGCCCGGCGAGGGCATCGCCCACCTCGCGGAGACCATCGCGATCCTGCGAGGCATGTGGACGCAGGACGTGTTCGACTTCGAGGGGGAGTTCACGTCCCTCTCTAGGAACCGGAACGAGCCGAAGCCCGTCCAGCGTCCAGGACCGCCGATCCTGATCGGAGGCTGGGGGACCCGCCTGCTCCGCCTGGTCGCCGAAGAAGCGGACATCTGGAACGTCCCGGGGCCGCCCCACAACACCGTCGACCGCATCGCCGAACGGAGCCGCGTCCTGGACGAGCACTGCGCCGCGATCGGCCGCGACCCGCGCACGATCACGCGTTCGGTGCAGTACATCGTCTCCTACGACGACCCGGCCGGGGACCGTGCCGTCATCGCCGACCTGCTCGCGACCGGCTTCACGCACATCGTCCTGAGCCTGCGCAGCCCCTACCCGCACAACGCGCCCCGCTGGCTCGTCAACGAGATCATCACCCCCCTCCAAAACCCCTGACGCGTTGCCAGAGGAGCGCGACAAGTAGCGGTTCGGTCACAGTCGGCGAATTCGCCCTGGTGATCGCGCACCCAGAAGGAGACTGAGGGAGGGAGGCCGCCTGCCTCCTCACGACCTCGGCGGGAGGCGCATCGACATGTCCACCGCGAAGAAGGCGACCGGCGCGCGGCTGCGGGCGGTGCGCGAGGAGCCGCGCGACGAGTTCGGCCGAGTGCGCTGGTCCCGCGAGAAGTGGGCCATCCGGATGCGTGCGGCGGCCGGTCCCGCCGCCTCCGGCCTCCCCGCAGTGTCCAGCCTCACCGACATGATCAAGCAGTGGGAGCGCGGCGACCACGTCCCGGGCCTCGTCTACCGGACGCTCTACCTGCGCCTCTCGGGCAAAACGGAAAAGGAGCTCTTCGAGTGCGATGCTGAAGGGGAGAATCCGCGACGAGGACGTGAGGAGGCGGATTCGACGGAGCGCCGTGATGCCTTGAAACTCGGGCTGGCCGCTGCGGCACCCGAGGTGGTGCAACGCGTGCTGCGTGACACCGCCGCCGAGGCCATGGAGTTCACGCGCCGCACCGGCGTCACCGGTCTGGGCGCCGGGACGTTCACGCATCTGGACGCTGTCCTCACCGAATTGGATGGGAGCTATGGCGAACGTCCGCCCGCAGAAGTGTTCAGCACGGCACGCCTTTACCGGAAGCGCGTCGCGGAACTGATCGATGGGCCTCGGACGCTCAAGCAGGCGCGGGAGCTGTTCGTGTACGCGGCCTGGCTGTCCGAAGCGCTGGCCTGGCTCGCTCATGACCTGGGTGATCCGCTCGCCGCCGAGGCGTGGGCCATCGACGCCTACGAGCACGCCGACCAGGCCGGACACGACGAGCTCTGCGCCTGGGCCGCCAATGCCAGGGCTTCGATCACCTTCTACGACGACCATCCAGAACTTGCGCTGGACGCCGCGCGGCAGGGCATCGCCAAGGCGCCTCCGGGGCATCCGCTGGCGGTCCGGCTGCGTGCTCAGGCCGCGCGTGCGTATGGCTGCCTCGGGTGGCGGCAGGAGTGCGAGAGCATGCTGCGTGAGGCGGGCAGATTGCATGAGCGGCAACCGGCACATGCACCCCTGCGGCTCACCGTCGAAACCAGCGCCATGGCTTCGTTCGCGTTGACGTCGTATCCGTGCTCGGCCTACCTCGCGCTCGGTGACCCTGACAAGGGCGACTTCGCCAGAGCCAAGACCTACGCTTTGGCCACCCTCAGCGCGCAGCAGGCTCTCCCTGAAGCTCGGCGGACGTCGACCCGCGAGGCGATCGCACGCATCGACCTCGGGCTCGCACTGACCCGGCTGGGCGAGCCCGAGGAGGCGGCCGCACTCGGATGCCAGGCACTCCGCTCGCCTCACCCAGTGCACTCCGTGCGCTCACGAGCCGGAGATCTCGCCCGCGCGTTCGTGGACGATCATGCGGGACTTCCTGAGGTGCGGGAGTTTCGGGAGATGTACCGGTGTGTGCGGGGTCGAGTGCCTGCTTGATGGCTAGTGGCTGGCGGCTTCGGCGAAGGCTTCTAGTTCGCCCGGGATGTCGGGGCCTGCGGGGACGTAGACGGCCTCGGTCACTCCGGCGGCGCCGGCCTCGTCGAGGCGGGCGGCGATGGCGGCGGGGTCGCCGGTCCAGCCGGGGCGCAGGAGGGCGGGTCCGGCGGCGGTCGCGACGGCGCGGTCGCGGTCGGTCAGGCGGGAGAGGTGGCCCTGGTGGACGGCGAGGTGCCGTTCCCGCTCGGGCCGTTCGGCT
This sequence comes from Actinomadura fibrosa, assembly GCF_900659615.1. GTDB lineage: Bacteria > Actinomycetota > Actinomycetes > Streptosporangiales > Streptosporangiaceae > Spirillospora > Spirillospora fibrosa. The sequence goes on from NZ_CAACUY010000305.1 coordinate 3,570, forward strand.
TCGAGCGCGGTGCGCCAGGACGTGCCACCGGGCAGGGCGTCGACTGCGGCGCCCGCGTTCTGCCACACCGCGTGGACGATGCTCGCGTAGCCCGGGCCGGCGGCTTCGAGGACGCGAGGGCTGGTGTGGTCCTCGCCGGGACGGAGGACGGTGCCGAAGCGGAGCAGCGCGCATTCCGTCCCGACGTCCTCGGTCGGAAGGCTGGTCCGGACGATGCCGGGCGCGTCGAGGTCGCGGGCCGCCGCCAGGCCCTTGGGGCCGTCGGCGGCCACCCAGAGCGGCACGTTGATCGGACGCGGGGGCGCGAAGCCGGGGAGGTGCATCATCTGGCAGGGGCGCCCGTCGATCTCGACGATGTCGCCGTCCAGCAGGGCCCGCACCTGCCGGACGTAGCGGGCGGTGTCGTCCCAGGGGACGGGCTTCTGGCCAAGGGCGTGCCGGGCGGTGTAGCCGGTCCCGAAGGCGGAGATGAGCCGGTCGGGTGCGAGTTCGCAGGTGGTGGCGATGGCCGACGCGGTCACCATCGGGTGGCGCAAGTTCGGGACGGCGACGCCGGTGGCGAGGCCGATCCGGTCGGTGGCGATGGCGATCCGGGCCAGTGCCGCCCAGACGTCGCCGTGCAGCGCCGGTGAGTCGAACAGCCAGACCCGCCGGTAGCCGAGTCGTTCGGCGAGCTGGGCCTTGTCGACGACGTCGGCGGTCGGTGGGAGCGCGCACGAGTAGCTCGGACGGGTCATGGTCGCCCTTTCCGCGGTGTTAGGACAAGCGTCCCACACATTAGGACGCACGTCCTGGAAGTGCAACGGTGCCGGTAGGGTGCCGCCATGGGAGCGTCACCAGACGAGTGGTCGCCGAACCAGCGGGCCAAGCGGGAGCAGATCGTCGCGGCGGCCGGGGAGGTCCTCGCGCGGGAGGGGCTGGCGGCGTGCACGGCGCGGGCGGTGGCCGACGCGGGGCCGCTGACCAAGAGCGCGATCCACTACTACTTCGCCGACATGGACGAGATCATCGACGCGGCGATGGCGCGCCATCTGGACGGGTGCCTCGATCGCGTCGCCCGGGCGGCGGGGCGCCACGAGCGTCCGCTCGACCGGTTCTGGGCCGCCGTCCGCGCCTACCTGGAGATCTTCGCGGAGCGGCCGAACGCGGCGTTCCTGTGGTTCAGCTACTGGGTGGACGTGGGGCAGAAGGGCCGCGTGGAGCCGATCGACCGGATGCACCAGAGCATGATCGGCGCCTTCCGGGAGCTGCTGGCCGCCGTCCCGGTCGAAGATCCGTCCACGCGGGCCCGCGCCCTGTTCTCGTACCTGCTGGGCACGCTGATGCAGCAGGCCGTCCGTCCGCTGCCGTTCGAGGAGCTGGAGCCGGAGATCGCGGCCGTGTGCCGCCTCCCCTAGCGGGGGGTGGACTCGCCCAGGCCGGCCTCGCGGGCGAGGACGATCGCCTGGGCGCGGTCGGCGACGTGCAGTTTCATGAAGATGTTCGAGACGTGGTTGCGGACGGTCTTCTGGCTGAGGAAGAGCGTCGCGGCGATCTCGGCGTTGCTGCGGCCCTGGGCGATCAGTTCGAGGACCTCCCGCTCGCGCTCGGTGAGCTGCGGGAACGCGGCCTGGCGCGGGTCGGGCATGTCGGTGAAGTAGGTGAGGACGCGGCGGGCGATCTCGGGGCCGTAGATGGCCTCGCCGGCGGCGACCGCCTTGACCGCGCGGGCGATCTCCTCGGCGCCGGACTCCTTCAGCAGGTAGCCGCGGGCGCCCGCGCGCATCGCGGCGAAGACGGAGTCGTCGTCGCGGAACATCGTCAGGACGAGGACGCCGATGCGGGGGCTGGTGCGGGTGATCGTCCGGGTGGCCTCGATGCCGTTGCCGCCGGGCATGTGCAGGTCCATCACGACGACGTCGGGTTGCAGCTCGGCGGCCAGCCGCACCGCGTCGGGGCCGCACTCGGCCTCGCCGACGACGTCCACGCCGAGCGCCTGGAGCAGGCCCTTCAGGCCCTGCCGGAACACGGGGTGGTCGTCGGTGATCAGTACCCGGATCGGGTCAGCGCCCATTGCCCTGCCTCCGCTCTGCCGCCCGCCCGTTCCTGTCCGCCGGTGGCCGATGGTACCGCTGGACGGCCTCGGCGGCGGCCAGCGGCAGCCGGGCCGTGACGACGGTGCCGCCGCCGGTCCGCGAGGTGATCGCGCAGCCGCCGCCGACCTCGGCCGCCCACTCGCGCATCGCGGCGAGCCCGCGGCGCGGCTTCGGGGGGCCGCCGTTGCGGGAGGCGTCCGGCAGGCCGGGCCCGGTGTCGGCGACCAGCACGTGGAGTTCGGTGTCGCGGCTCAGCAGGACGAGCGCGGTGCTGTCCGGGGCGTGCAGCCGGACGTTGGTCAGCGCCTCCTGGACGATCCGGTACGCGGCGACCTCGACGGCGGCGGGCAGGTCGGCGGCCTCGCCGTCGAAGCGGACGTCGACGCGCTCGCAGCAGCCCTCGGCGAACGACTCGATGGCGGCGACGAGGCCGAGGTCGTCCAGCGCGGGCGGGCGCAGGCCGTGCGCGAGCTCCCGGATCTCGCCGACGGCGACGGCGAGGCGGTCCCGGACGTCGGCGAGGAGGGGGTCCATGCGCTCGGGTTCGCAGGCCAGGGTGATGCGGGCCGCGTCCAGCGACATGGCGAGGCTGGCGAGGGTCGGGCCGAGCTCGTCGTGCAGGCCGTGCCGCAGCCGGCGCCGCTCCTCCTCGCGGCTGGCGAGGATCCGCTCCCGGGAGCGCTGGAGCTCGCCGGTGAGGCGCAGCAGGTGGGGGATGGACGCGGCGTGCGCCGCCATGGCCCCCGCGGCGAACGCGCCGGCAAGCACGGCGGTGCGCGCCAGTACCGCTCGCATCCCGTCCCACTCCTCTCGCCCCCGCGTCGCGGGCGTTCCGGCGCCCAGCTTTGCGGGGGTGGCGACCCGGTGTCAGGTGACCTGTGTCCCGACCGGGGCGGGAAAACGCTCTCTCGTCGTGGTCGCGCTCCCACGGGACCGGGGCGTTCCACCGCCGCGGCCCCCGTAGAATCGTCAGCCGTGACACAGCCCAGCACTGAGCGCGGCCAAGGGGCCGCCGCGGACGTCGATCTGCCCACCCAGTACCGCCCGGCCGAGGTCGAGGGCCGGCTCTACGAGCGCTGGGTATCGGCGGGGCTGTTCACCGCCGATCCCGGCCGGAGACCGGACGCGCCCGCGTACTCGATCGTCATCCCGCCGCCGAACGTGACCGGGTCCCTGCACATGGGCCACGCGCTGGACCACTCGATCCAGGACTCGCTGGTCCGGCGGCGCCGGATGCAGGGGTACGAGGCGCTGTGGGTGCCGGGCATGGACCACGCGGGCATCGCCACGCAAAACGTCGTGGAGCGGGAGCTGGCCAAGGAGGGCCTGTCCCGGCACGATCTCGGCCGGGAGGCGTTCGTCGACCGGGTCTGGAAGTGGAAGGCCGAGTCCGGCGGCCGGATCCTCGGGCAGATGCGCCGTCTCGGCGACAGCGTCGACTGGGCGCGCGAGGCGTTCACGATGGACGACGCGCGCGCCCGCGCCGTCCGGACGATCTTCAAGCGGCTGTTCGACGACGGGCTGATCTACCGGGCCGAGCGGATCATCAACTGGTGCCCGCGCTGCCTGACGGCCCTGTCCGACATCGAGGTCGAGCACGCCGACCGGGACGGCGAGCTGGTCTCGATCCGGTACGGGTCCGGCGACGACGAGATCGTCGTGGCGACGACGCGGGCCGAGACGATGCTCGGCGACACCGCCGTGGCCGTCCACCCGGACGACGGGCGGTACGCGCACCTGGTCGGCCGCGAGATCGAGCTGCCGCTGACCGGCCGCCGCATCCCCGTCGTCGCCGACGAGCACGTCGATCCCGCGTTCGGGACGGGCGCCGTCAAGGTCACGCCCGCGCACGACCCCAACGACTTCGAGATCGGCCGCCGGCACGACCTGCCGAGCCTGTCGGTCATGGACGAGCGGGGCGTGGTCACCGCGCCCGGCCCGTTCGAGGGCCTGGACCGGTTCGAGGCGCGGCCCGCGGTCGTGGCGGCGCTGCGCGAGCAGGGCCGGATCGTCAAGGAGATCCGCCCCTACGAGCACTCGGTGGGCCACTGCCAGCGCTGCTCCACCGTCGTGGAGCCGCGGGTGTCGCTCCAGTGGTTCGTGAAGGTCGAGCCGCTCGCGCGGGCGGCGGGCGACGCGGTCCGCGACGGCCGCGTCGCGATCCACCCGCCGGAGATGGCGTCCCGCTACTTCGAGTGGGTCGACAACATGCACGACTGGTGCATCAGCCGGCAGCTCTGGTGGGGGCACCGCATCCCGGTCTGGTACGGGCCGGATGGGGAGGTCGTGTGCCCCGGCCCGGACGAGGAGCCGCCCGCCGGCTGGACGCAGGACACCGACGTCCTCGACACCTGGTTCTCCTCGGCGCTGTGGCCGTTCTCCACGCTCGGCTGGCCCGACGACACCCCGGACCTGAAGCGCTTCTACCCGACGTCGGTGCTGGTCACCGGGTACGACATCCTTTTCTTCTGGGTGGCCCGGATGATGATGTTCGGGCTCTACGCGATGGACGGCGTCGAGCCGTTCAAGGTCATCGCCCTGCACGGGATGGTCCGCGACCAGCACGGCAAGAAGATGTCCAAGTCGTTCGGCAACGTCGTCGACCCGCTCGACTGGATCGACCGGTACGGCGCCGACGCGACCCGGTTCACGCTGCTGCGCGGCGCGAACCCGGGCGGGGACGTCCCGGTGGCGGAGGAGTGGGCGCAGGGCTCCCGCAACTTCTGCAACAAGCTGTGGAACGCGACGCGGTTCGCGCTGATCAACGGCGCGCACGTCCGGGGCGAGGTGCCCGAGGAGCTGTCCACGGTGGACGCGTGGGTGCTGTCGCGCCTGCACGCGGTCATCGCCGAGGTCGACGCGCAGCTAGAGTCCTACGACTTCGCGAAGGCGTGCGAGACGCTCTACCACTTCGCGTGGGACGAGGTCTGCGACTGGTACGTGGAGCTGGCCAAGGTGCAGCTCGCCGACGAGCGGGCGGAGGCGACGCGCCGGGTCCTGGGCGAGGTCCTCGACAACCTGCTGCGGCTCCTCCACCCGGTCATCCCGTTCGTCACCGAGGAGCTGTGGACGTCCCTGACCGGGGCCGAGACGATCGTCACCGCGCCCTGGCCCGCCGCCGACAAGGGTCGCGCGGACGAGGGCGCCGAGGACGTCGTGGCGTCGTTGCAGCGGCTCGTCACCGAGGTCCGGCGGTTCGGCTCCGACCAGGGCCTGAAGCCCGGCCAGCGGGTCGCGGCCGAGCTGGAGTGGGGGACGTCGCCGCTCGCCGCGCACGAGGACGGCATCCGCGCCCTGCTGCGGCTGACCGCTCCCGGCGAGGGCTTCGCGGCCACGGCGTCCCTGCCCGTCGAGGGCGTGACGGTGCGGCTCGACACCGCCGGGGTCATCGACGTCGCCGCCGAGCGCAAGCGGCTGGAGAAGGACCTCGCCGCCGCCCGCAAGGAGGTCGACCAGGCCCGGCGCAAGCTCGGGAACGAGGCGTTCATGGCCAAGGCGCCCGAGGCCGTCATCGCCAAGAACCGCGCCCGGCTGAGCCAGGCCGAGGCCGACATCGAACGGCTCGAAGCGCAGCTCAAGGCCCTGCCGGCGGGCTGATCGCCGGCGCCCCCGGGTCCTGCGGGCTCCGGGGGCGCCCGGCTCCGCCCCCGGGTCCTGCGGGCTCCGGGGGCGCCCGGCTCCGCCCCCGGGTCCTGCGGGCTCCGGGG
>NZ_CAACUY010000306.1 GCF_900659615.1 Actinomadura fibrosa
GGAGGCGCGGGCGGGGGCGCCCACCCACACCGGCAGGCCGCCGGCCTGGACGGGCGCGCCGAGCTGGGCCGACGGCGGCTTCACCTCGGCCTTGCCCTCCTTGGGCCAGGACACCGACGGCTTCCAGCGCGCCGCCGCCTCGGCCGCCGCGTCGGCGGGCCGGGGCTTCACCGGGACGCCCGTGGTGTCGGTCAGGTGGGGCGGCGCCGGCTTGATCGGCGGCCAGTCCTCGTCGGCGCCCGCCGGGCCCTGCGGAAGGCCCGCGACGAGCCCGACGACCAGGGCCACGGCGGCGCTCGAAGCCGCGAAGCGACGCAGGAACATGATGACCTTCCTCCGGTCGTGTCAGGGGCGGGCGACCACGTGGCCGAGCGGGCGGCCCGGCGCCGCGGCGCCCTCGCAGAAGCGGTCGGCGGACTCGAACCGCTCGCCGTCGTCGCCGCGGCAGGCGTACAGCCGCCGGGTCTCCATGCCGTCGGGCGCCTCGGGCCACAGCCAGCCGCTCGGCCAGGCGCCCATGTCCCGCGCGCCCTCGCAGCCGGGGTCGGTGGAGAGGAACTCGTCGGAGCCCTCGCCCTCGCACATCCGCAGCCCCGACGAGGCTCCGCCCGCGTTCCCCAGCAGCACGTAGCCGAGGACCTTCTCCACCTGGTGGTCGGCGGGGAGGAACTGCCCGTGCGTGCTGGTCCAGTGCCGCCCGTCCGGGCCCCGGTAGCGGATGAGGGGCGTGAGCGTGCGCACGTAGCCCAGCAGGCCCTCGGTGCGGACCTTGTCGGGCGTGCTCTCGCAGTCGTCCCGATGGGAGAGGTAGTGGTCGCCGCTCGCCAGGTCGACGCACCGGTAGACGGGCGCGGTGGGCACGCCCGCCGGCGGGGTGGTGTAGAGCCGTCCGGCCGGGCCGAGCACCTCGTGGTTCGCGCAGTTGGCCGTGAGGTCCAGGAAGAAGCCGCGGTTGTAGCGGCAGGAGTAGATCGGCCGGGTGTTCGGCGCGTCGGCCGGGGCGGTGAACCCGCGCGTGCCCTCGAAGTGGTATCCGGGCGGGATCGGCCCGGAACCGGTGTAGCGTCCGGCGCCGTCGTTGCCGTTGAACTGCGCGAACGTGCCCGCGAAGGGCGAGTCCGGCCGCGGCCGGGTCTGGCCGCTGAGTCCGGCGATCTCCGGTTCGGAGAGCACGCCGCCGTAGACGTGCACCTCGTCCACCGATCCCAGCCAGCGGCCGGTGGGCTCGCCGTTCCTCTTCCCCCGGCCGAGGACGAGCGGCCCGGACGCGCTCCCCTGCACGGGGGCCACGTAGAACCCCCGCGCCGCCAGGGCTCCGTTGACGTAGAGGCGTACCTCGCGTTTCTGCGCGTCGTGGACGGCGGCGAGCGCGGTCCACTGCCCCTGGACCGGCGCCACGTCGTCCCCGCCGGGTATCGCGGAGGTGATGGACGTGTGGTCGTCGTCCGGCTTGCCGAACAGGTCGAACGTCCACCGCTGGCTGCCCGCGGCGTAGCGGTAGCCGAGGGCGAACCCGTTGTGGAGCCCGCCGTCCTGGCTCACCGCGACCCCGGACGTGTCCCCGAGCTGCTCGGTCTTGACGAGTGCGGCGACCGTGAAGCTGGAGTCGGTGCGGACCGCCGGTCCCGCGGTGAGCCCTTCGCCGCCGCCCGCGAACCGGACCGCGCCGGCGCCGACCTTCCCCGGCACCCGCGTCGCGCCGCTCAGGGTGACCGTGCGGTAGTTGCCCGAGCCGTCGCCCGCCGGACCGGCCGTGCCGTCGGAGCCCTCGTCCAGCGCGTAGGACGCCTCCTCGGCCGGCGGGGACGCCAGGCGGTCCACCTCGCTGCGGGGCGCGCTCTCGCCCGGTTCGAGGGACGCGACATCACTGAGCGCCCGGTCGTGGATCCGCACGTCGTCGATGGCGCCGAGCCAGTTCTCCGCGTCGGCCCCGCGCACCTTGCTCCGGCCGATCCGGATCTCGCCGGACGCCCACGGCGTGGTCATCTTGACGCTCTCGCCTCGGAGAAGCACACCGCCCCGGTAGAGCCCGTTGACGTAGAGGAACATCTGGTGCGAGGCGACGTCGTAGACGCCGGTGAGGTGGGTCCACACGCCGGCCTGGGGAGGGGCGTTCGCGGTGATCCTGACCATCTCGCCGTCGTCGGCGTCCCGCGCCGCCATCTGGAAGCCGAAGACGCCGAGGTCACCGAAGTAGCCGAGGGAGAAGGCCGGCATCCGGTTCCCGACCTGCGACACGGCGGTGCGGGACGTGCCGTCCGCCCGGTCGAGCTTCACCCACGCCGAGACCGAGAAGCTCTGGTCGGTGCGGACGGCGGCTCCGCCCCCGGGCGCGACGTGCGAGCCGGCGGTGCCGTCGAAGCGCAGCGCGTCGCCGATCCGGCCCCGCGTCCAGCGGGTGGCCCCGAGGGCGACGGTGCCGTCGTGGCCGCCCGCGGCGTCGGGCACGGCGGTGTCGCTCCAGCGCCCGTCCAGCGGCCAGTGGGCCACGGCCTGCCGGCCCGGCCGCACGTCGAACCGGAGGTGGCGGCAGTCCTTGCTCACGTTCCCGGCCCGGTCGACGGCGGTCACCCACACGTCCCAGGGCTCGGCCTTCATCGGCGTGACCTGGAACGCGGCCTTCCCGCCCAGCTCGTCCGCGGGGACGCTCGCGGACGTCCGGCACTCGGTGCCGCCCTGCGACAGCCCGTAGCGGAACTCGGCGACGTCGGAGTCCCCTTCTCCGGCCGTGGCCGTGAACGCGACCGGCGCGCCCACCGTCGGGGTCTCGGGCGGGTCGGTGACCGAGGGAGTCCCCGGCGCCTCGTTGTCGATGTCGAGCTGGCACATCTGGGAGCCCGTCTGCGGCGCCCACGGGCCGTTGGCCCAGACGTCGGCGGACCGCGTCCGCCAGGAGAGCCGGCGGCCGTGCTCGAAGGTCCCCTGCGGGATGACGCCGGTGAACTCCGAGCCGTCGTGCAGCGGTCCCGGGCTGGTCGAGTTCAGCATCCCGCCGCCGCGGTCCCACCACTCGAACCTCGTCCAGAGGTCGTCGTGGTCCGGGTCGGTCGCGGTGGACCGGAGCGTGATCGGGCCGGCGTCGTTGCTGGCGTAGTCCGGCGCGCCCGGATCCGTGCTGCACGGGCGCGTGGCGGTGCCCGCCGACCAGGAGAGCTTCGACGGCGGGTTCGGCGGCCAGTTGTAGTGGACGAGCAGCGAGTAGCCGTCGAACTTCTTCCAGCCGTACTGCTCCTCCTCGTTGTTGGCGCGCAGCATGAAGGAGACCAGGTCCCAGCTCCGGTCGTTCGCCCACCGCACCGCGTCGCCGACGCCCCAGCCGATGTTGGACGGTCCGCAGGCGCCGCCCGGGTCGTGGCCGTGCATCTCCGCGCGCGGCCCGCCGATGGGCGCGGGGAACGACTGCTGCTGGCCGCCCCAGGTGAGGCCGCCGTCGAACGCGTTGACGTGCAGGAGGTCCACCGCGACGTCCCTGCCGGCCGGGGCCGAGCAGGCCGGGGCGTACACCTCGTGCGCGTTGAACTCGGCGCCGGACGAGCCGCCGGGGGTGATGATCTGCGCGCCGTGCAGCGCCCTGATGTCGAACTGCACGTAGGTCCGCGCGGCCTGGATGCCGTTGCAGGTGCCGTCGTTCCAGCACTGGCCGACCTTGCCGAGGTTCTGCCCGCCGAACCTGCCCGGCGGCTCGACGTCCCCGCCGCCGTTCCAGAACGACGAGCCCGGCTTGCCCCGGAACACCTTGGCCCAGCCGCCCATCGGCGCCCACCAGTCCGGGTCGATCGAGACGGGGAACCTGGTCGTGCGGCCGGTGAGCAGCTTCTGGTCGGGGACGACGCTGATCGCCTTCTTCGCCACCTCGAAGCGGCCGACGGCGTCGTTGGACGCGGCGTCCCACATGGCCGGGGCCGGGGAGGAGAAGACCGTCTCGCCACCGGCGCCGACGAGGTCGGAGCCGCCGTCCCTGCCCGCCTTCAGGGTGAGCCCGCTGGTGTCCACGCCGAACCGCAGCTTGCGCAGCCTCGGGTTCCGCGCGGCCGTCCGCGTCTTGACGACCAGCACCTCGCCGAACCCGGCCGGACCGGCCGTCAGCTTCAGGTCGACGCCCGGCAGCACGTCCGGGTAGACGGCCGTGGCGCCCGCGATCACGGGCTCGGGGAGGCGCCCGGGCCAGCGCAGCGCGGCGTTCCCGCCGTCGCGGCCGAGCCGCACCAGGGGCGCCTGCCCGCCGCCGGAGAAGGCCAGCGACACCGCGGCGGCCCGGGGCGCCACCGAGCCGTCGGGCCGCCGGACCAGGGTCGTGTCGACCGGCACCCAGCCGCCGTCGCGGCGGACCCGCACGGGACCGGGATGCACGGCGGCCGTGAAGTGGCCCCCGGGCTCGGCGTACACCTCCATCGTCTCGGTCCGCTTCGCGACGACCTCGACCCGCTTCCCGGACGCGCGGGCCCGCGCCAGGGCCGCGCGTTCCGCGGACGTCGGAGCCGACTGGGCCGACGCCGGGGACGGGGACGGCGGCGCCGCGCCCTCCGCCCGGCCGTCCGCGAGACCGGCCGTACCGGTCGTGATCAGCAGGGCCGCGGCCCCGACCAGCGCCGTCGCGCCCAGGCCGCGTGCTCGCGGCGCACCGTTCACCCTCACCCGAATCCGGCCCCTCACCGTGCGTCCGGCCGACGTCCGGTCCGGGTCGGCGTTCCTCCTAGAGGGTGCGGGGCACGGGCGTGCCTGTCGTTACGGCTGAGCGCACACTTGTTTAGCGTGCGTGCACCGCCGCCTAGCGGCGTTCGCTCGCCGCTCGGGTGCCCATGGTCCGGTCCATGAACGCCTGGATGCGGCCGTCGGCCGCCGCGGTCGTCCACAGCTCCACGGTGGTCGGCTCGGTGACGCGGTCGAGCCGCTCGTTCAGCTCGCGCCGGAACTGCGCCTTGGTGTAGCGGAAGGTGTCGGGCGGGATGCCGGTGGCCAGCCGGTCGGCGACGGCCACCGCCCGCTCCAGCAGGCCGTCCGCGTCGTGGACCTCGTCGACCAGGCCGAGGGCCAGCGCGGACTCCGGGTCGTGGTTGGCGCCGTCGAGGATGATCCGGCGGGCCGCGACCGGCCCCAGGGTGAAGCGCATGATCTCCAATGCCGCGTACGGGAACGGCACCCCGACCTTCAGCTCCGGGACGCCGATCGTCCCGGCGCCGGACGCCATGACGCGGTGGTCGCAGGCCGCGGCGAGCACGCAGCCGCCGGCGATCGCGTGCCCGTTGACGGCGGCGACGACCGGCTTGCCCAGGTCGAAGACGGCGCGGAACGCGGCGCCGAGCGCGGGCAGGAACTCCGCGACGTACAAGGCGCCGCCTTCCACGACGCGCCTGAGGTCGACGCCCGCGGAGAACGCCCGCCCGGCCCCGGTCACCACCACGGCGCGGACGGGCCCCCGCGGATCGTCCAGCTCGCGCGCCGCCCGCTCGATCGCCTGGCACAGCTCCAGGTCCAGGGCGTTGACCTTGCCGTGCGCCAGCCGGACGACCGCGACGCCGTCCACTACCTCGACCTCGATCACTACGCCGCCTCCCGCGCTCCGGTCCCGATCCCGACTCGCCGGATACAACGATCAACGGGCCGGCGGGGTGCGGCCCGGCTGCCCCCGAGGAGCCAGGCCGCAGGTCAGCGGGCGGCCGCGGCGGCGCTCAGCCGCCGTCCGCGGCGGACCGCGCGGACTCCTGGTGCTGCAACCCGTCCGCGAACGACCGCAGGACCGCCGCGGACGCCTGGCTCAGCTCGGCCATCGGCGCCAGGCAGTGCGGCGGCAGCCCCTTCCTGATCGCCTCCTCGTCGCGCGCCACCGCCAGGCACGCGTCGAACATCCGCAGCAGCGTCCGGCCCGCCTCGGTGAAGCGGAGGGACGGGTCCCGGCGGAGCCGCTCGAACCCGGTGAGCAGCTCGGGGATCGCGCTGGCCGGGACCTTCGCCGGGCCGCTCCCGGTCCTGGCGGCGCTCCGCGTGCGGACCGGGTCCTCCCCGCGCCGGATCCGGTCGCGGACGTCCGCGGCGGTGGACGGCGAGATCCCGGCCTCGCGGGCGATCTTGCGGAGCGAGGCGCCCGGGTCGCTCTCGAACAGCCGCGCCGCGCGCTCCCGGCCGGCCGCGCCGTCCACCGGCCGGCACCTGCCGTCCCGGCCGATCCGGACGGCCGGCTGCGGGATGTGCCCGGCCACCCGCCGCCGCAGCGCGGCGACCTTCACGCCCGACAGCCCCACCACGAGCGCGACCATCCGGTCCGACCACTCGGGATGGGTCGCGAAGATGCGCTCGGCCGCCGCCATCCGGTCCTCCCGCGACAGCGGGAGGCCGTGCCGGATGTTGGCCGCGACCGCCAGCGGGAACGCGTCCTCCTCGGTGCCGTGGAAGAACCGCGCCGCGATCTCCGTCTCGCCGCGCAGCACCGCGGCCCGGAGCCGGTGCATGCCGTCGATGACCCGCCGGGACGGCATGTGCACCACGATCGGCGGCAGCTCCGCGCCCGACTCGGCGAGCGTCCGCACGTGCTCCGCGTCCTCGCCCGCGAGGCGCGGCGACCCGGTCGTCGCCAGCGAGGCGATCGGCACCCGCGCGACCGCCGACCGCTCGATGTCCTCCTGCTGGGACGAGAGGCGCCTCGCGAGCGCGCTCTCGCGCGAGATCGGCTGACGTACGGTCGTGTTCACAGCGAACCGAGCCCCCTAGCGGAATGGTGCGGCCGTCCCCGGAAAGCAGGCTCGTTCGTCGTGCGCCGCGCCGGGGTCGTCGCTGGGAGCCTGCATCGCCTCGGCACGGGGGCGGGGGGCACCGGAGTGCGATCCCCGCGGTCGTCACCGGACGCTACCTGAGCCGCCCTTACCGATCGCTAACCGGACGAGGCGGACCGTCAGGGCGCGTCCCGGGACAGGCGCTCCTCGGCGGACGACCTGCCCGCCTCGTCGGAGACCTGGGCGAACAGGTCGCGCGCCTCCTCCCAGGCGGCACGCGCCCCCGGGCGGTCGCCGGCGGCGGCGCGCGCGTCGCCGAGGGAGCGCAGCGTCCGGGCGAGGTAGGGGATCCAGCCGCGGGTCCGCCAGACCTCCACCGACTGCTCCAGGCAGTCGATGGCGGCGCGGGCGTCGCCCTCGGCGAGGTTCAGCTCGCCGAGGACGCAGAGGGCGTCGGCGAGGTGGTGACCGAAGTTGCCCGCCCGGCTGAAGGCCAGCGTGCGCCGGAGGGTGGGCCTCGCGCGCTCGTCGCCCGTCGCCGCGAACAGCTTGGACAGGAACAGCAGCGAGAACGTCTCCAGGTAGCGGTCGCCCAGCTCCCGCGCCATCGCCAGGGAGTCGTCCAGCAGCCGCTTGCCGCCCGCGAGGTCGCCGCTCAGCGCCCGCGCCGCGCCGAGGAACTGGACGATCGTCGCGATGAACCGGGGGTTGTCGACCTCCTTCGCGACGACCAGGGCCCGTTCGAGGCAGCCGAGCGCGCTGTGCGGGTCGGCCTCGCCGTGCACGACGGCCATGACGTGGTGCGCCCGCGCCTGCCCGCCGAGGTAGCCCGCCGCCTGCGCCAGGTCCAGCGCCCGCTCGGCCAGCGCCAGCGCCGCGGACTTGTCGCCGTCGGCCGTCCGGGCCCACACCATCATCACCAGCGCGTCGGCCATCCCGCGCGGATCGTCGAGCTCGGTGAACAGGTCGAGGAGCTCGGCGCCCATGCCGCGCAGCCGCGTCATGGCGGGCCCGGGCCCGGCGGGCGACGTCCAGGTCGTGACCTCGATCAGCCCGCGCAGCAGGACGGCCTCGCCGCGCCGGTCGCCCGCCCGCCGGCACAGGTCGAGCGCCCGCTCGTGCATCTGCCGCCAGTCGTCGTACATCCCGCGGACGTCGCAGTACCGCTCCATCGAGGCGGCGAGGTCCCACGCGAGCTCGGTCAGGCCCAGGTCGCAGGCCTGCCCGACCCCCGCCACCAGCGCCGCGTGCTCGGCGGCGAACCAGCCCGTCGGGTCCGCGAGCAGCGCGGCGACGGCCCGGGCCGGCAGCCGCCAGCGCGGCGCGGCGCCGTGCATCGCGGCGTAGCAGGGGCCCGGCACCCGCTCCGCCGCCTCCTCGGCCAGCGCGAGCCAGCCGCCGAGGGCGCGGCCCAGCGCGGCCGCGCGCTCGTCCGGCGGGTCCTCGCTCTCGCACCGCTCCCGGGCGTACAGCCGGAGCAGGTCGTGCACCCGGTAGCGCAGCTGGCCGGTGCCGTCCGCGCCGACGATGCCGACGAGGTGCGCGTCGATCAGCGCTTCGAGGTGGCGCTGCGCGTCCGGCACGGGCGCGTCCAGCAGCGCGGCGACCGCCCACGCGGCGAAGTCGGGCGCGTCGAGCAGGCCGATGAGCCGGAAGGCGCGCCGGGTCCGCGGCGGGAGCTGCCGGTAGCTCATCTCGACGTTGCTCCGCACCGCGAGGTCGCCCGCGACGAGCTCGTCCAGGCGGCTCCGCTCCTCGCGCAGCACGCCCGCGAGGTGCGACAGCGACCAGTGGCCGCGGCCGAGGAGCCGGGCCGCGGCGATGCGCACCGCGAGCGGCACGTGCCCGCACAGCCGCGCGATCTCCGCGGCGACCGCGGTCTCGTTCCCGACCCGGCGGGCCCCGACGATCCTGGTGATCATCTCGACCGCCTGCGCGGACGGCAGCACGTCGAGGTTGAGCAGGTGCGCGCCCTCCAGGCCGACGAGGCGGTTGCGGCTCGTGATCAGCACGGCCGCGGCCGGCGTGCCGGGCAGCAGCGGCCGGACCTGCTCCTCGCTCGCGACGTTGTCGAGCACGACCAGCGTCCGGCGGCCGGCGAGGCGGCTCCGGTACAGCGCCACGCGCTCGTCCAGCGACGGCGGGACGCCCGTGCCGCTCATGCCGAGGGCGCGCAGGAAGCCGCCGAGCACGGCGGCCGGGTCCGCGGGCGCCGCCGAGTCGCCGCGCAGGTCCGCGTAGAGCTGGCCGCCGGGGAACGCGTCCGCGATCGCGTGCGCGACGTGCACCGCGAGCGTGGTCTTGCCGAGCCCGCCCATCCCCGCGACGGTGGCCACGGTCACGGCCCCGGGCCCCGGAACGGCCCGGTCGCCGCGGAGGATCGCGGTCAGCGCCGCGACCTCCGCGTCCCGGCCCGTGAAGTCGGGAATGTCGGGCGGGAGCTGCGCCGGGACGGGCTCGGGCGGCGGCGAGCGGAACTGCGGCAGCGTGCTCGCCGAACTGGACATCAATGCCAAGTCGACGATGACCCACCACTGGCGCGTGCTGCGCGAGGGCGGC
>NZ_CAACUY010000307.1 GCF_900659615.1 Actinomadura fibrosa
TCCGCGGGTCGCGCCGCACGCCGAGCGGCTGGCGGGCGCCCGCGACGTCCTGCGGCCGACGGCCGCCGACTGGGCGGCGCTCACCCTGCTCGCGGCCCTGAACTGGGTGTTCGACATCCTGGCGCTGCTCGCGGCGGCGCGCGCGGTCGGCATCGACGTCGACCCGCACGGGGTCGCCCTCACCTACTTCGCGGCGCAGGCGGCGGGCAGCGCCCTGCCGCTGCTGCCCGGCGGCCTCGGCGCGATCGAGAGCAGCATGGCGGCGTCGCTGGTCGCGTTCGGCGCGGCGCTGTCGCCCGCCGCGGCGGCCGTCGGCCTGTACCGGCTCGTGTCGTACTGGGCGGTCGTCGCCGTCGGCTGGATCGCCTGGGTCGTCCTGCACGACGGCCCCCGGGTGCCGCAGCGCGTCAGGAGCAGGCTGGCCGGGGCGGGCCGGCTGATGTCGGACGGCCTCATGGCGGCCGCCTTCGTGACGCCGTACTCCGCCGTCCCCGCTCCCGCTCCCGCTCCGGGCGAGTGCCCCCGGCGCTAGCCGCTCTTCCCGCCCTGGTGACGGCGTTAACGCCGTGCCGGGCGCCCTTCCGCGACTTGTTGCGATGGTCGGCTGCTGCTAGTGTCCCAAGCGAGCGCTTGGTCATACACTAACGGAGGCTCGATGACGTCCCTACGGGTCAGCCTTGGCTACGAACTCGAGGTGCGCGGACGTTCCCGCGAGGTCGAACGCCGGGCGTTCGCGAACGTGATGGACCAGGTCGTGCTGGCCGACCGGCTGGGCTTCGACACCGCGTGGTTCGTCGAGCACCACTTCACCCGGGGCTTCTCGCACTCCTCCGCGCCCGACCTGGTGCTCGCCGGGATCTCCCAGCGGACCGAGCGGATCCGCCTCGGCCTCGGCGTCGTCCTGCTCCCCTTCCAGTCGCCCATCCGCACCGCCGAGCGCGTCGGCACCCTGGACGTCATCTCCGGGGGCCGGGTGGAGTTCGGAACCGGACGGGGCGCGTCGCCGCTGGAGTACCAGGCGTTCCAGCGCCCCTTCGAGCAGTCCCGCAAGCTGTGGGAGGAGTCGCTGGAGGCCGTCCTCGCGATCTGGAACGCCGACGGGCAGCCCGTCTCGCGGTCGAGCGAGTTCTTCGAGGTCCCGGACGTGGCCGTCTACCCGCGCCCGGTGCAGGAGCCGCACCCGCCGGTGTGGGTCGCGTCGACCTCGCTGGACGGCTACCTCGCCGCGGCGAAGCAGGGCTACAACCTCCTCGGCATGACGATGCTCAAGGGGCTCGACGAGGTCGCCGAGGACATCGCCGCGTACAAGCGGTGCCTCGCCGAGAACGGCTTCGACCCCGAGTCCCGCCGCATCGCGCTGATGATCCCCTGGTACGTCGCGCCGACCCAGCAGGAGGCGGTCGACACCGCCGCCGACGCCGTGCTGTGGTACCTGCGCCGCCAGATCAACCTGGTCGCGCCGCCCGACTACACCGACGCGCGGCACGCCACCCACCGCGTCCTCGGCCAGCAGGCCGTCGGGATGCCGCCGGAGGAGGCGATGCGCATCCTGCGGGACGAGACCATGGTCGTCATCGACGACGTCGAGGGGTCGCGCAAGGCGGCCGAGCGCATCGCCGCCGCCGGCGCCACCGACCTCATCCTCCAGGCGCAGGTCGGCGGGCTCGCCCACGAGAACGTCTGCGCGTCGATGGAGCTGTTCATGCGGGAGGTCGCGAAGTGACCGCCTGGATCACGCGCGCGGCGTTCCCCGCCGGACGGGGCGCGGCGGGCCTGCTGTCCGTCTCCCCCGAGGCCGACGTGGTCGCCCCGCTCGCCGGACCGGACCGCGACACCGCCCGCGACCTCGCCGCCGAGACCCTGCGCGCCGCCGGGATCGGCCCGTCCGACCGCGTCGTCGTCGCGCTCAACGACGACGGCGAGCCCGCCGGGTCGCTCGTCGCGCAGGCCGCCGCCGACGTCGCGCAGGCCGCCGCGTCCGTCGGCCCGCGCGGACGGATGCGGCTCAACGCGGCCCTGGAGGCCGTCGGCGCCACCGCACTCGTCGCGACGCCCACGGGCGCGATGGACTTCCTGGCCCGCCTCCACCTGGAGTTCCTCCTCGACCCGCTCGACCTGGAGCTGCGGCACATCCTGCTCGTCGGCGAGATTCCGTCGCCGAACACCGCCGCGCAGCTCGCGAGCGAGTTCGAGGCGTCGGTGCGGGAGCTGTACGCGGACCCGTTCCTCGGCGTCCCGATCGCGCAGCGCGCACCGTCCGACGCCGTGCTGACGCCGATCCGCGACGGCCTGCTGGGGCTCGCGCCGCCCGGCAAGGACGCGCTCCTCGACGCCCCGTACGAGGAGGGCCTCGCCGAGATCGTCGTCACGCCGGCCTGGCACTCCACGCTCGGCGGCGCCGCGCTGCGCACCGGTCACGCCGTCCGGCTGACCGGCGGCGAGCCGGGGGTTCCGGCGCCCGCGCACACCGTCGGGGAGCACGTCCTCGTCCGGGGCCGCTGGCTGTCCGTCCCGAAGATCGCCTCGGCGCTCGCCCGGATCGACGGGCTCGCGACATGGGACCTGCGGATCCGGCGGGAGGGCACGCTCGACGCCGCCGCGCTGCACGTCACGTTCACACGCGACACCCTCGTCAAGAACCCGATGTGGAGGTCGCGCATCGCGCAGGCCCTCTACGCGCTGACCCCCGTGTCCGTCGACGTCGTCGTCGAGCCCGAGGTCTCCGAGGACCGGCGGCCCGGCACCGTCACCGACGAGCGCGGCCACCACCTCGGCCGCGACCGGTCCCAGCTGTCCTAGGAGCCGCGGATGGACCTCCAGCCCGTCCCCGCGTGGGGCACGATCCCGCGCATGCTGCGGGAGCAGGCCGCCGGCCACGGCGGCGTCGAGGTCGTCGCCGCCGGCGACACCCGGTTGACGCTCGCCGAGCTGGCCCGGGCGGCGGCGGAGACGTCCCGCGCCCTCATGGCGCTCGGGGTCTCCCCCGGCGACCGGGTCGCGGTGTGGGCGCCGAACACCCCCGAATGGGTCGTCGCCGCCTACGGCGTCTGGGACGCGGGAGCGGTCATCGCCCCGCTGTCCACCCGCTTCAAGGGCCTGGAGGCGACCGGGCTGCTCCGCAAGGTCGGCGCGAAGGTGCTCCTCGTCGCCGAAGGGTTCATGGACACCTCCTACCTCGGCATGCTCGCGGACACCGCCGGCCCGTCCACCGAAGGCCGCCCCTACCGCGACCTTCCCGACCTGGAGCACGTGGTCACGTTTCGCGGCTGCCCGGCGTCCACCCAAGCCCTCTCCTGGACGGACTTCATCGCGGGCGGCACATCCGTCTCCACCCAAGCCTCCGAGGAACGGGCCCTCGCGGTGACGGGGGACGACCTCGCGTCGATCATGGCGACGTCCGGCACGACCGGGGCCCCCAAGGGCGTCATGCTGTTCCACTCCCAGCTCCTGCGCGGCTACTGGGACTGGTCGGAGATCGTCACCCTCCGCGAGGGCGACCGCTACCCGATCATCGCGCCGTTCTCGCACGGCTTCGGGATCAACGCGGGCCTGCTGGCCTGCGTCCTGCGCCGTGCCACGATGATGCCGATCGCCCTGTTCAGGCCCGACGAGCTCATGGACCTCATCGAGCGGAACGGCGTCACGATCCTCGCGGGCGCCCCGCCGATGTTCTTCAAGATCCTCGACGAGCTGGACGGCCCGTCCCCCCGCGACGTGTCCTCGCTGCGCGTCGCGATTTGCGGCGCCGCCGCCGTCCCGCCCGAGCTGATCCGCCGCCTCGCCGACCGCGTCGGCCTCGAACGCATGATCAACGCGTACGGGCTGATGGAGGGCACGGTCGTCTCGATGACCCGCCCCGAGGACCCGGTCGAGGTCATCGCGGGCTCCACCGGACGCGCCGTCCCCGGCGTCTCCGTCCGCATCGTCGACGACGACGGCAAGGACCTCGGCCCCGGCGAACCGGGCGAGATCCTCGTCGGCGGGTACGGCGTCATGCGCGGCTACTGGGACGACCCCGAGCGGACCGCCGAGGCCGTCGACGCCGACGGCTGGCTCCACACCGGCGACATCGGCACCCTCGACGAGCAGGGCAACATCGCCATCGTGGACCGGAAGAAGGAGATGTTCATCGTCTCCGGCTTCAACGCCTACCCGGCCGAGATCGAGGGCCTCCTCCTGCGCTGCCCCGACGTCGCGCAGGCCGCAGTCATCGGCGTCCCGGACGACGCGACGGGCGAGGCGGGCTGGGCCTACGTCGTCCCGCCGCCGGGCACCGAACCCGACCCGGACGCGATCATCGCCTGGGCGCGCGGCAACATGTCGAACTACAAGGTCCCGAGGCGGGTCATCCTCGTGGACGCCCTCCCCGTCAACGCCAACGGCAAGATCGACAAGCCGTCCCTCCACACCCGCGCCGCCGCCGAAGGCTGAGCGAGGCGCTCACCGGCGGGGCCGCCAGTTGACCAGGGTCTGGTCGCCGTCGTCCACGAACACGGCCTCGACGGGCAACCCCACACGAAGCTCGGCGACGTCACCCTCAACCAGATTGCCGTACATCAGCAGGTCATCACCCTCGTCCAACCGGACGAGCAGCACCGGGAACGGCACCCGCTCCGCCATGGACCGCATGAAGACCTGATGGTTGACGACCCAGCTGTAGACCCGCGCGCGCCCGCTCACCGGCGTCCACTCCCACGACCGCGAACGACAGCGGTTGCAGACCGCCCGCGCCGGGAACCGCAGCGTCCCGCACCCCCCGCACCGCTGAACGGTCAGCTCGTGCCGCCGCACCGCCTCCCACCACGGCGCCGAGTCACGGTCGACCTCCGGCACGACGAACCCCGCGCTCACGCGTCGCTCCTCAGGATCAGCGCGGACGTCCCGGCCAGCACGTAACCGGGCTGCGCGGTCGAGAGCGCGACCTCCGCGCCGGGCACCTGCCGGTCCCCCGCCGTCCCGCGAAGTTGCGCGACCGCCTCCGCAACATGGTTGATGCCGTGCACGTACCCCTCCGACAAGAACCCGCCGTGCGTGTTGACCGGCAGGGAACCGTCCAGCGCGGTGGCACCCGACTCGACGTACGGGCCGCCCTCGCCCTTGCCGCAGAACCCGTAGTCCTCCAACTGCACGACCACCGAGTAGGTGAAGCAGTCGTAGATCTCGGCGACATCGACGTCCTCGGGCCCGACCCCCGCCATCGCGTACAGCCGCGGCGCGATCCGCGCGGCCTCGGTGACGGTGAAGTCGGTACCGGTCCCGGAGAAGAAGCTGTCCCCGCCTCCCCACGCCGCCCCGGACACGAGCACGGGCGTGTGCCGCAGATCCCGGGCGCGCTCCCGCGACGTCACCACGACCGCGCAGGCGCCGTCCGTCTCCAGGCAGCAGTCGAGCAGCCGCAGCGGCTCGGCGATCCACCGGGACGCCAGATAGTCGTCCAGCGTGATCGGATCCCGCTTCAGCGCCCGCGCGTTCTTCACCGCGTTCGCCCGCTGCTGCACCGCGACGGCCCCGAACTGCTCGTGCGTCGTGCCGTACTCGTTCATGTGCGCCCGCGCGAACATCGCGAACTGCTGCGGCGGCGCGAAGTACCCGTACGGCGCCTGGTACTGCACATCGAAGATCGGCGCCGGCCCGCGTCCCGTCCCGCCCATCCGGAACTCCGACCGCGCATTGATCGCCCGGTAGCACACCACGGTCTCGGCGACCCCGGACGCGACCGCCATGGCCGCCTGCCCGATCACCGAGTGCGAGACGCTGCCCCCGCCGAACTGGTCCAGATACCACGACACCTCGGGCACACCCAGCGCGGGCGCCACCACCCAAGGCGGCGTCGAGTCCCCGACCCGGTGCGTGGCCAGCGCGTCCACGTCGTCCACGCCCAGCCCGGCATCGTCCAGCGCCGCGAGGATCGCGTCAACGGCCAACGTCAACGTGGAGACCCCGGAGTCCTTACTGAACTCCGTATACCCAACCCCGACAAGCGCAGCCCGGTCCCTGAATCCCAAGGGGTTCCTCTCCGCGTTGACGTCAGACGAAGCGGCCGTAACCGCCCTTGTAGAAGAGCAGCGGGTCGCCTTCGTGGTACTTGTCCAGGTCGTGGACGCGGGCGACGACGATGACGTGGTCGCCGGCGACGTGCTCCTGCTCGACCGAGCACTCGATCCAGGCCAGGGCGCCGTCGATGAGCGGGCTGCCGTTCGGCGACTCCGTCCACTCGATGCCGGCGAACTTGTCGCCGCCCTTGATGGCCAGGCGCTTGCAGACCTCAAGCTGCGGCTCGCTGAGGATGTTGATGCAGAGCCGGTCGGCACCCCGCAGCCGCGGCCACGTCGTGCTCGTGTGCGCGACGCAGAACGCGACGAGCGGCGGGTCGATGGAGACGGAGGTGAAGGAGTTGGCGGCCAGGCCCGTCGGGCGCCCCGTGCCGGTCTCGATGGCGGTGATGGCGACCACGCCGGTCGCGAACCTGCCGAGGACCGAGCGGAAGCGCGCGCCGTCGATGTCGGTCACCGGCGTTCCCGCCGAGCCGTTGGGCGATGCCTGCATGGAGAGGTCCATTCCCTGGCCGGCGGGTCGCGCGGCCGGGTGGCCCGCCAGGGCGGCGGCGGAGGCTCCGTGGCCCATCTGACCCGATCCCTTCTCTTAGCCAAGCGCTTGCTTGGACGATAGGGCCGCACGAATCACGATGTCAAGCGGATACGGCGTGCGCGCGCCCCATGCCCACTAAAGCCGCTGTTCAGGCGCACTGATTCCCAAAGCACCCGATCTAGGCCAAAGGTCCAGGCAGCACCTAGGTCAAGAGACCGAAGCGCCCGGCTGGAAGCGCCCCGGCGACCGTCGAGGAGGTGGAGCCGGACAGACCACAGCGTCTTGAGCCCGAGCCGCCAACGACCGGAACGTTGCGATCGCGTGCGAAGCCAGATCCGAGCTCGCGAGGATTTGATCGCGCAGCGAGCCCCTGGGCGAGCCGGAGCGATGCCAGCGATCGCCGCGCCGCCCGTTGAAGGAGGGCCCTCAAGGGCCTGACGCCAAGGGCGACGCAATAAACACAGCGATCGCCGCAGCGCCCGTTGAAGGAAGGGCCGCCAAGGCCCGACGCCAAGGGTGGTGCTGTTAAACACTCACTTCTGGGGCCTTCAGGCGGGCCAGGACTTGGATGGGGTCGTCGAGGACTTCGGCGAAGGCGAACTCGGCGGCGCCGACCAGGGTGGTGTCGTCGCCGAGGGCGGCGGTGCGGAGGCGGACCTTCTCGCGGGGGGCGGCGAGGGCGTCGGTGGCGAGGACGCTGCGGATCTGGGCGGCGGCGCCGAGGTAGATGTCGCGGAGGGTGCCGCCGAAGATGACGAGGCCGGGGTTGAAGACGTTGACGAGGTTGGCGACGCCGAGGCCGAGCCAGTTGCCGACGCGGTGGAGGGCCTCGCGGGCGACGATGTCGCCGCGGTCGGCGGCGTCGACGACGGCGCGGACGGCGTCGCGGCCGGTCTGGCCGGGGGCCTCCTCGCGGTCGGCGTGGGCGAGGAGGGTCCGCTCGCCCACCTCGGCTTCGAGGCAGCCCTGGGAGCCGCAGGCGCAGCGCCGGCCGCCGGGGTTGATGACCATGTGGCCGATCTCGCCGCCGAAGCCCTCGTCGCCGCCGAGGAGCCGGCCGCCGACGATGAGGCCGCCGCCGACGCCGACGTCGCCGTGGAGGTAGATGAGGTTGTCGATGCCGACGCCGGCGCCGCGGACGTGTTCGGCGAGGGCGCCGAGGTTGGCGTCGTTGCAGACGGAGACGGGGATGCCGAGGCCGAGGCGGCGGGAGAGGGCGTCGCCGAGGCGGAGTTCGCCGACGTCGAGGTTGGGGCCGAACATGATGGCGTGGTCGGCGCGGCGGACGGTGCCGGGGAAGCCGAGGGCGGCGCCGACGCACACGGCGTCGCGTTCGGCCTTGCGGACGAGGGAGCGGGCGCCGGCGACGAGGGTGCCGAGCAGGTCGGCGGGGTCGGAGTCGCGGGAGCGGGACGCCTCGCGGCGGTCGAGGACGACGCCGCCGAGGCCGACGCGGGCGACGACGAGGCGGTCGACGCCGACGTCGAAGGCGAGGACGTAGACGCGGGTCGACTCGGGGCGGACGACGAGGGACGGGCGGCCGGCGCGCCGTCCGGGCTTGCGCGGGAGTTCCTCGCGGACGAGGCCGGCGGCGGTGAGGTCGGAGGTGAGCGCCATGATGGTGCTGCGGTTGAGCCCGAGGGACTCGGCGAGCGTCGCGCGGGACGCGGGGCCGCGGAGGTGCACGAAACGCAGGAGGGTGCCGAGGTTGTGGCGCCGGATGTCCTCTTGTGACGGGCCGCCCTTCATCATCGGCGCAGTCCCAGCTCTCCGCTGACGCCCGAGGTGATGAGTTCGACGACCTGCCGGTGGGTGACGTCGGCGGTGCGCACCTGGGCCACCATGCGGCCGAGGTACAGCGTGGCGATGCGGTCGGAGACCGCGAAGACGTCGTTCATGTTGTGCGAGATGAGGACGACGGCGAGGCCCTTGTCGGCGAGCCGCTGGACGAGTTCCAGGACCTGCTGGGTCTGCGCGACGCCGAGGGCGGCGGCGGGCTCGTCCAGGACGACGACCTTGCTGTCCCACAGGACGGCGCGGGCGATCGCGACGGTCTGGCGCTGCCCGCCGGAGAGGGTGGAGATGCGCCGCCGGACGGAACCCATCGTGCGGACGGAGAGGCCGGACAGCGTGGTGCGCGCCATCTCCTCCATCGTGTCCTCGTCGAGGGCGAGTCCGCGGCGGCGCTCGCGGCCGAGGAACAGGTTCTCGACGATGTCGAGGTTCTCGCAGAGGGCGAGGTCCTGGTGGACGACCTCGATGCCGAGGGCGGCGGCGTCGCGGGGGCTGCCGAGCCGCACGGGGGTGCCGTTGAAGCGGTACTCGCCCGCGTCGAAGCCGTGGATGCCGCCGATGCACTTGACCAGCGTCGTCTTCCCGGCGCCGTTGTCGCCGACGAGCGCCGTGACCTCGCCGGGGTAGGCGGAGAAGGCGACGTCGTGCAGGACCTTGACCGATCCGAAGCTCTTGTCGATGCCGCGCAGGTCGAGGACGGGCGTCACTGACATTCCGAGGGGCTCCCACCGTGCCACGCCGCCGTCGCGCGCCGAGCGGTCGTGGCTGGTGAGCGTATCAGCCGCGCCGCTCCGCTCGAAAGCGGCGGGCGGCGGGCCGGAGGCGCCCGCGGCGGGTGCCGGGGTGCCGGGCGCGTGCCCGGGTGGGCCGGACGGCG
>NZ_CAACUY010000308.1 GCF_900659615.1 Actinomadura fibrosa
ACGCTCGCCCGTCCGCCCGCCGCGGCCGGCCACGGCGACACCGCGAGCCCGACCGCGATCGCGACCCAGCCCGCCATGAGCGCCGGCGTGAGCACCTCGTCCCCGCCGAGCCCGTCGCGCAGCTCCGCGGGACGGTCGACCGCCGCGCCGACCAGGAACGCCAGCATCGCGATGACGGCGAGCACCGCGCAGCACACCCCGTGCAGCGCCCGGACGAGGCGCTCGCCGCCGATCGGCCACAGCAGGTGCGGGACGAGGTCGATCGCCGTCAGCCCGGGCGGCGGGCGCTCCGTCGCGGCGGTCCGCTCCGCCTGCCAGCGCAGATGGGCCGACAGCCGCTCCAGCCACGCCCGCACCTGGTCCGGGCCGTAGGGGGCGCTGTGGGCGGCGCGCGGAGCGAGCGCGGTCGCCGCCGGGATGTAGGCGTCCAGGAGCCGCCGCGCGATCCCCTCCGCCGCCTTGTCCGGATCGGCGTCCGGGTCCGCGCGGAGCAGCTCCGCCGGGTCCGCGCCGGACTCCACCGCCGTCGCCGTCAGCAGCAGCCGCCAGGGCGTGGCGAGCGCCGCCCGGACGGCAGTCCCCGACGGGCCGGACAGCGCCGCCCCGATGCCTTCCCGGTACGGGGCGCAGGGATGGCCGTCGGGCCACCGCGCCCGCAGGTACCCGCCGATCTGCTCGGTGCTCAGATCGCGCAGCGTGATCCGCGACGCGTCGGCGAGCCCGGCGCGGGCCTCCGCCAGCTGCGCGTACCGGTCGGCGCGGCACGTCACCACCACCGCGCCCGGATGCCGCCCGGACAGGTCGCTGTACCGGTTGAGCTCCGTCAGCAGGCCGATCGCGCGGCGCGGCGGACCGGTGGACGGCTCGGGGTCCAGCTCGTCCAGGCCGTCCACGACCGGCAGCACCCGGCGGTTGCGCACCAGCCGCTCCGCGTCCGCGCCGGACAGCCCGAACTCCTGCACGAGCTGCCCGCTCAGCCACGGCTCGAACGGGCTGTCGGACGTCCAGCGGGCCGCGTTCAGCCGCACCGGCACCAGCGGACGGCCCTCCGGCCACCCCTCGTCCGGCACCATCGGCTCCACCAGCCGCAGGACGAGCTCGATGGCGAGCACCGTCTTGCCCCCCCCCGACCCGCCCACCACCATGAGCCGCTGCGGGCGCAGCCCTTCGAAGAACCGGCCGATCGAGCCGACCTCGTACTCGCCCGCCCCCGGCTCCGCCCCCGCCTCCGGCACGCCGCCGAGGTCCGGGCCCGCGTGCGTCGCGAACGTCACCGGCGCGATGCTGTGCCCGCCGAGCAGCCCCTTGCGCGCCCGGTCCTCCTCCCGGGCCACGCGCCGCGCCAGCAGCGCGAGCGCGGGATCACGCTCACCCCGCCCACCCGGCTCCAGGCCGTCCGCCGCACGCTCCGCGGCGCCGCCGGTCGCCCTGGCCGCGCCGTCCGCCGCCTCGGCCGCCGCGTTCTCGGCCCTCTCGGACGCCGCGACCTCCGCCGCGCCGTCCGCCGGGTCGTCCAGCGCGTCGTCCGTGATCGGGTCGATCAGTGCCGTCCTCGCGGCGCGCCAGCGCTCGACCTCGGCGGGGATCCGGTCGGCGGGATGGTCGCAGTACAGCAGGCAGGCGGTGACGAAGGCGCGCACGAAGTCCCAGCGCGGCAGCCGGTCGGCCTGCCGGAGCACCTGCGAGGTGGTGCTCTGCGGGAGCGCGTCGA
Source organism: Actinomadura fibrosa (assembly GCF_900659615.1). Lineage (GTDB taxonomy): Bacteria > Actinomycetota > Actinomycetes > Streptosporangiales > Streptosporangiaceae > Spirillospora > Spirillospora fibrosa. Next base: position 1,712 of record NZ_CAACUY010000308.1, read on the forward strand.
TCACGGCGCCGTCCGCGGCCGCGACCTGGCCGCCGAGCGACCGCAGCCTGCGCAGCGACGGGTCGCCCGCCCACTGCCGCAGCAGGGTCAGGGACCGGACGAACTCGGCCGGGCTCCTCGCCCCGCCCGGATCGGGCGGTCCGGCGGGGCCGGGCGGGTCCGAGGTCATCGATGTCCCGTTCCTACCAGCGACCACTCGAACGCCGACCTTCCTCGGCGCGGACGGCGGCCGTCCACGCAGGTACCGGTAACCGTCTGGACATGACGCGATTCCATCAGGAAATTGCGCGCTTCGTCGGCTTCGACCAGTTCCCGGCCGACCGCGATCGGGACGAACCCGTGCTTCGGGATGTAGACCCACCGCCCGCGGTCCCAGTCGTAGGGGTCGAACCAGTGGTGCCGGACGGTCCCGGAGACCGTCACCTCCGCGCCGTTCCGGGTCAGCACGAACGAGCCGCGCGAGCGCAGCAGGCTCATCCTGCTGACGTAGAACAGCTCCGTGCCGATCAGCGCGTTGATCCCGGCGTCCCAGTAGTCGTTCACCCAGGTGGACGCGCCGTCCTCCAGCCGTTCCGCCGCCCGCGCGAGCTGCCGCTCGAACCGCCGCTGGTTCTTGCGCTCGGCCTTCCGGATCGCCTTGAACGAGCGCAGCCAGCGCAGCGACATCGTCCTGGACGACCCCGCGCCGTCCATGAAGTGCTCCAGGAGATCGGACGCGTTCGGGTGGATGTCGCGCGCCTCCTCGATGATCGAGCGGAACAGCGCGGCGAGCTCGGGGGTCGGCTCGCCCGTCCGCCGGCGGAAACCTCGGATGAACATGGTCGGCCCATCGGTCAGTCGCACACTTTCCGGTACTTCTCATCCGGTATGAACCGCCGCCATTCCGCGCGGGTGAGAGAGCGCCCCGTGCGAGCGCACGCGGCGGCGACCGGATCCGGGGTCAGGGGGACCTTCCACAGCCGCGCCGTCTTGTCGTCGCTCGCCGTGGCCAGGGTCCTGCCGTCCGGGCTGAACACGACGCTGCGCACGCCGCCGCTGTGCCCGGTCAGCGGCGGGCCGATCTGACTGTACGTCCGCAGGTCCCACAGCCGCACGGTGTCATCGGCGGAGCTGGTGGCGAGGATCCTGCCGTCGGGACTGAAGGCGACCGAGCCGATCTGGTCGGTGTGGCCGGTCAGCGGCGCGCCGATCTGGCGGTGGCTCGCCACGTCCCACAGCTTCACGGTGTCCCTGTCGACCGTGCTGGCCAGGATCCTGCCGTCGGGGCTGAACGCCATCGCGCTGTAGTAGTCGTCGTCGGTGGCGCCGGCCAGCGGCGTCCCGATCAGGCGGCCGGAGGGCACCGCGTGGAGCCGCACCCCGCGGTCGCGCCGCGTGACCGCCAGGGTCGTGCCGTCCGGGCTGAACACCATTCTTGCGGGCGTGTGGTACCTGTCCGCGTCGACGATGCGGTGTCCGACCTCGCGGCGGCCCGCGAGGTCCCAGAACGCGAGCCCCTCCTCGGAGCGGTCGAGGACGAGAAGCCTGCCGTCCGGGCTCAGCGCCGTCCGGAGGCGGTTCTGGGCCTGGTAGACGGGAGGGCCGATCTGCCGCTGAGTCGCGGTGTCCCACACCCTGAGAGCGCCGTCGAGGCCGTCCGTGAACACGGTCCTCCCGCCGGCGCCGAACTGGACCAGATAGGGCGTCTCGGCCGGTCCCCCCGGTCCGTTGACCGGCCGCAGGATGTCACCGATCCGGCGCTGGGTCGCGACGTCGTAGAGCCGGGCGGCGCGGTCGGCGTCCGTGGCCTTCAGATCCTGCCCGGGGCCGAGGGCGGCCAGGGTCCTCCCGTCCGGACTGAACACGGCCATCGTGGAGGCGGGCATCGTGGTGCCGATCGGCCGGCCGACCTCGGGATCCCACAGGCGCAGGACGCCGTCGTGGGCGATGGCCGCGAGCGTGCCGTCCGCGAGGTAGGTCGCCTGCAAGGGCGAGTCCAGCCCGTTGAGGAGCGGTTGACCGACCGGCCGGCGGGTCACCGTGTCCCACAGCCTGATGTATCCGTCGCTTCCCCAGGTCATGAACCTCGTGCCGTCCGGGCTGAAGGCGATCCCGTCGTAGAAGCGCGCGTCGTCGGGCTTGCCGGCCGGGACGCCGATCCGCTCGTGGGTGGCGAGGTCCCACAACCGGGCGCCATGGTCGTTGCCCGTGGTGGCGAGGGTCCTGCCGTCCGGGCTGACGGCGGCGTCGAGGACGTCCTCGCCGTGGCCGGTGAACGGCTTCCCGACCTGCCGGTGCGTCGCGACGTCCCAGAGCCGCGCGGTGTCGTCGGACCCGGCGCTGACCAGCCGCCGCCCGTCCGGGGTGAAGGCCAGGGCCCGGACGGCGAACTCTCCCCGCGACGCCCTGCGGCCGAGGGCGCGCCCGATCTGGCGGCGCGTCGCGACGTCGAAGAACCGCACGGTCCCCTCGTAGCTGCCGGTCACGAGCGTCCGCCCGTCCGGGCTGTACTTCATCGACCACACGCCGTCGACGTTCTGGATCGGAGCGCCCACCTGCCGATGGGTGGCCACGTCCCAGAAGAAGACGGTCGTGAAGCAGGTGGCCGCCAGGACCTTCCCGTCGGAGCTGAACGCCGCGCGCACGTCGTTGCACACCGCGTCCTTCGGAGGCGTGATCGGCGCGCCGAGCTGCCGGTGCCTCGCGGTGTCCCACAGGCGGATGGTCCCGTCCTCCTCCGCCACGGCCAGCGTCGGGCCGACGGGGCTGGCGACGAGGGCCTTGAAGAACTGGGCCTTCTCCAGAAGGAGCCCCCGCTCCGGTCGTGCCGCCAGGTCGAGCAGGCGGTGGCGGGCCTCGGGCGTCGGGGCGATCCGGTACGCCGCCACGGCCAGCAGCGAGGTGACGACCGGGTCGTCGGACGCGTCGGTCTGGGCGGCGAGCTGGCGGGAGACGGCCAGCCTCCGCTGGTGGTCGGCGGAGCGGGCGGACGAGACGGCGGCGCCCGCGGCGATCAGGGCCAGCACGGACAGCACGGCGAGCCCGGCCATGACGAGACGGCGGCGGCGGGCCGTCCGCCGCGCCGCCCGCACCGACGTCGCGACGAAGGCGTCCGCGGTCGGCCCGAGCGGCGGGAACGCGTCCGGGTCGCGCTCCCACCGCGGACGGCTGTCGTCCACCGCCAGCAGCCGCGCGCCCCGGTACAGGAACGCCGCGTCGCGGTGCCGCTCCGCCCACTCCGCGGCGTCCTCGGCGAGCCGGTCGTAGACCTCCTGCGCGGCCAGGTCGGGTTCGATCCACTGCCGCAGCGCGGGCCAGGCCGTCAGCAGCGCGTCGTGGGAGATCTCGGCGGCCTCCTCGTGCAGGGTGAGCAGCCGCCGCCCGGCGAACCCCGACAGCAGCGCGCCGACCCTCGCGCGCCGCTCCGCCGAGCCCGCGTCCGCGGCGGCGTGGAGCTCGGGCAGCGACGCCCTGCGCCGCGCCAGCCTCCCGCCCGCCGTGATCAGCGTCATCCGGCGGAACAGCCGGAGCGCGGTCTTGCGGTCCTCCGCCGGCAGGCCGGACAGGACCTCCTCGGCCGTGCGCCGCACCGAGTCGCGGACGCCCCCGGACTCCTCGTAGCCCCGGACGGTCAGCCGCCCGTCCTCGCGCCGCTCCCAGGTATTGCGCAGCGCCTGCGACAGCAGGGGCAGGGCGCCGGGCTCGTAGCGGTCGCCGGCGGCGCGGCCGGTGCGCAGCTCGGCGAGGATGGTGTCGACGAGACCGGGCTCGATCTCCATGCCGACCGCCGCCGCGGGACCGGTGATGGCGAGCCGGAGGTCCTCCTCCGCCATCGGCTCGACGATGACCTGGCCGTCCTGGATCGCCTCGGCGAACTGCGGGTAGGCGGCGCAGCGGTCCCAGTAGTCGGCGCGCACCCCGACGACCACCCCGGCGCCGCGCGGCCCCTCGGCGAGGGCGTGCAGGGTCCGCACGTACTCCTGGCGCTCCCGCTCGTCGGTCACCAGGAGGAACAGCTCCTCGAACTGGTCGACGACGAGCACGAGGCGGTCGTCCGGCGGGAGCGCGTCGGCGAGCGCCTTCCGCGGATCGTCCAGCAGCCGGTCGCGGACCGCCTCCGCGGGGCCGCCGAACGCCTCCGCCCAGGCCTCGGCGAGCGCCGCCAGCGGTTTCGACGTCGGCGTGACGAGGACGGACGCCCAGCCCCGCACGCCCGCGACCTGTAACTCGCCCTTCGCCAGCGCCGGGAGGAGGCCCGCCCGCAGCAGCGACGACTTCCCCACACCCGAGGCGCCCGACACCAGCAGGACGGACCCGCGTCCCTCCAGCCGGGGGCCGAGGCGCCCGAGGAGGTCGCGCGTCGCCCGGGTCCGGCCGAAGAAGAGCCCGGCCTTGCCGCTCTCGAACGGCGCGAGTCCTTGGTAGGGGCACTCGGCGCCCGCGGACCCCTCTGCCATGGCCCGATTCTTGCCACTTCCCCCATCTCGATCAATCGGAATGGGCATCGCGACGGAACGTCCGCGGGCGTCCGGGGGCGTCCGCGGGCGTTCCGCGATCCGGCGGGACGGCGGTGCGCGGCCGTCCGGTTCTGTCCCATCCCGTCCGAGCGGTTGTGCGGACGGCCCGAACACGCCTTCGATGGCCGCGGAAGCCGCGGCGGCCGGAGCCGGTCACGAAGTCACAGGGGGCGTCACCTCGATGGAGGGCATCCAGGATCGTCCGTTACCGCAGGGCCCGTACGCGCCCGGCACGCCTCCAGGGGCGCTGCTGCGGGGATGGCGTGAACGGGCCCTGCTGACCCAGGAGCGCCTCGCGGAACGGGCGGGGCTCAACGTCCGGACCATCCGCCGCCTGGAGAACGGCGCGCTCCGCCGGCCCCGTCCCTCGTCGATCCTGCTGCTGGCGGACGCGCTGCGCCTGGACGGCGAGGAGCGAGCGGTGCTGGCCGCGGCCGCACTGGGCCGGACGGCCGCCCCGCCCGTCCGCGGTGACCGGGCGGGAACCGTCCGGCCGGCGGCGGCGGACGTGCCGCGCGAGCTGCCCGCGGACGCCGTGCCGTTCACCGGACGCGAGGCGGAGTCGGCGGCGATCGAGATCCACGGGTCCTCGGGGGCTCCCGTGGTCATCGCCGTCGAGGGCATGGCCGGGGCGGGCAAGACGGCACTCGCCGTGCGCGCCGCCCGCCGCCTCGCGCCCCGGTTCCCGGACGGGCAGGTGTTCGTGGACCTGCGCGGCCACCGCCCCGGGCGGGCGCCCGTCCACCCGGGCGAGGCGCTCGCCCGGGTGCTCGGGGCGCTCGGCGTCCCGGCGCAGCGCGTGCCCGAGCACATCGACGACCGCGCGGCGCTGTACCGGGGCGCGGTGGCCGACCGCCGGATCCTCGTCGTGCTGGACGACGCCGCCTGCGAGGAGCAGGTGCGCCCGCTGCTGCCCGCCGGTCCGGGCTGCCGCCTGATCGTCACGAGCCGGCGCCGCCTCACCGGCCTGGACGACGTCCGGGCGGTCCCGCTGGACGTCCTGCCGGTGGATCACGCGATCGCGCTGTTCACCGCCACGGCCGGGCACGACCGCGTCGCCGGGACACCGGCGGACGTCCTCGCGGAGACGGTGCGGCGCTGCGGACTGCTCCCGCTCGCCGTCCGCACCGCCGCCGCTCGGCTCCGGGCGCGTCCCGCCTGGACCGTCGAGCACCTCCTGGCCCGGCTGAACCACGCGCGGCCCACCGAGCTGGACGCGGGGGAGCGCGGCGTCTACGCCGCCCTCGACCTCTCGTACCAGCGGCTCCCGGACGACCAGCGGCGCGCGTACCGGCTGCTCGGCTCCCGCGCCGCCGAGTTCGGCGCGGAGGACGCCGCGTCCGTCCTCGGCACGACCGCTCCGCAGGCGAGGCGGCTGCTCGACCGGCTGCTGGACGTCCACCTGCTCCAGGAGCCCGCCCCCGGCCGGTACCGCTTCCACGACCTCGTCGCCGACCATGCGGCGGCGTCCTGACGAGCGAACGGAACGGGGGACGAGGATGTCAGCGGAAGCGGTCCGGGGCCCGGCCTTCGGCGCGGTGCTGAGGAACCGGCGCGGGCTGGCGGCGCTGACGCAGGAGCAGCTCGCCGAGCGGTCCGGCCTGAGCGCCCGCACGATCCGCCGCCTGGAGAGCGGCGCCCTGGAGCGGCCTCGCGGCGCGACGGTCCGGCTGCTCGCCGAGGCGCTGGGGCTGGACGACAAGGGGCAGATGCTGCTCGCCGCCGCCTCCCGAGAAGGCCGCCACCGGTCCGAGCCGCTTCGCCGCCTTGTCGTGCCGAGGCAGCTTCCCGCCGACGTGGCGGCGTTCGTCGGCCGGGCGGACGAACTGTCCATCCTGGACACCGAACCCGCGACGGCCATCGCCATCGACGGCATGGCCGGGGTCGGGAAGACCGCGCTGGCGGTCCACGCCGCGCACCGGCTTGCCCCGGGCTTCCCCGACGGCCAGCTCTTCGTGGACCTGCACGGCCACACGCACGGCACGGCTCCCGCCACCCCGGGGGACGTGCTCGGCCGGCTGCTGCGCGCGCTCGGCGTCCGAAACGACCGGATTCCGCCGCACACCGACGCCCGCGCCGCCCTCTACCGGACGGTCCTGGCGGAGCGCAGGGTGTTGCTCGTGCTCGACGACGCGGCCGACGCGGCCCAGGTCGAACCCCTGCTGCCCGGCGGCCCGGGATGCCGTGCCCTGATCACCAGCCGGCGCCGCCTCGTGGCCCTCGACCGCACCCTCACCCTCGACGTCCTCCCCGTCGAGGACGCGGTCGCGCTGCTCACGCACACGGCCGAACGCCTCGCGGGGACGCCGTCCCGGACACTGGCGGAACTCGTCGGACGGTGCGGTCTGCTGCCGCTGGCCGTCCGCCTCGCCGCCGCCCGGCTGCGCTCCCACCCGACCTGGGACGCGTCCCATCTCCTGGAGCGCCTGGACGACCCGGGGGAGCGGCTCGCCGAACTCGAAGCCGGACCGCGGAGCGTCACCGCGGCGCTGGACCTGTCCGTCCGCGGACTCGACGACGACCAGCGGCGCGCCTACCTCCTCCTGGGCCTGCACGGCGGCGGCGACTTCACCGTCGCCGCCGCCGCGTCCATCCTCGGCACGAGCCCGCCGCGCGCGGGCCGCCTGCTGGACCGCCTCCTGGACGTCCACCTGATGCAGGAGCCCGCGCCCGGCCGCTACCGGTTCCACGACCTGGTGCGCGAGCACGCCGCGCACACGGCGGTCGCTACTGGATACCCGCGGTCTTGCACTTGGCCGCGTACGCGCCCTTGCACAGCTCCGCGGGCTTGACGAACCCGTCGTCGGTGACCTGCTTGACGTTGTCCTTGAAGATGCCGATCGGAGTCAGCAGGACGGACGGCACGTCACGCTTGCCCGTCGGGTCGTTCACCGTGGCGCTCGTCTCGCCCTTCTGGCCCTTCAGGAGCGCGACGGCGAGCTTGGCGGCGGCGTCGGCCTCCTGCTTGACGGGCTTGTAGACGGTCATGCACTGGCTGCCGTCCAGGATGTTCTGCAGCCCCTGGGTGGTGGCGTCCTGGCCGGTGATGGCG
>NZ_CAACUY010000309.1 GCF_900659615.1 Actinomadura fibrosa
GACGCCACGCGGCGGGACGCGCGGCCGGGCGGCTCGGGCCCCGGCCGCACCGGGAGGTCGCTCGGCGGCCTGTCCCGCCGTCCGCTGCTCATCGGCGCGGCGGCCGCCGTCGCGGTCCTCGCCGTCGCCGCCGGGATCGCGTTCACGGCCCTCGGCTCGGACGGCCCGCCCGGCAAGCTGGCCACGTCGTTCAGCGACGACTTCTCGAACACCTCCTCGGGCTGGAACGGCGGCACCTTCATCAGCGGCTACGGGTACGCGGGCGGCAAGTACCGGATCGAGACGGACGCGGGCAGCGACGCGCGCGGCCGGACGGCGCCCAAGGCCAAGGTCGAGGACAACCCCGACCCGGTGCTCGTCACCGTCACCGTCAGCGTCGTCCGAGGGCCCGACGACAGCCGCTACGGCCTGCTGTGCCGCGAGAACGACAACGGCAAGCGGCAGTACATGTTCCTCGTCCGCAAGGACGGCAAGGGCGCGGTGCTCCGCAAGGTCAACGGCGACCAGGGCACCAAGGAGCTCGACACCCGCGACGACGTGCCCGGCTTCGCCGCGGACGGCCCGAACAAGCTCCAGATCGCCTGCGAGAGCGAGGACGGCGGCGCGCGGAACCGGCTGCGGCTCTGGGTCAACGGCAGGCCCGCCATCGACGCGACCGACGCCGACCAGCCGCTCCCCAACGGCTGGACCGGCCTCCAGGTCGAGCGCGGCGGCAACGCGGCGCAGCAGATCACCGCCGACTTCGACGACTTCGACATGTCCAAGATCCTCGGCTGAGCGCCGCGGGCGCCGCCCGGCTCACTCCCCGGGCAGGTAGCCGTTCGTCCAGCGGGTCAGCTCCGCGAACACCCGGCCGCGGGCGGGCTCGGCGGACAGCACCAGGTCGTGCAGCCCGCCGTCGATCCGGACGAGCGTCACGTGCGGGCCGAGCCGCGGCGCCCAGCGCGCCATGTGCTCGACGTCCAGCACCGCGTCGGCCTCCGTCACGTCCAGCACCTTGCGGGTCGGGCGGACGCTGCGCGCCGAGGCCATCACCAGCACCGGCACGTCGATGTGCAGCCCCGCGTGCACGCGGAGCTGCCCGCGCCGCACCGCCGCGAGCCACGCCGCCCGCACCGGGAAGCCGAGCAGCGGCTTCCACGCGAGGTCGAACTCCCACTCGCCCTCGTGGTCGCGGTGGATGCTGCGCGGGTAGCGGTCGGACACCCCGGCGGGCAGCTTCGCCTTGGGGAAGCGGGGCCGCAGCGCCCGCGCGAGGCCCGCGCCGAGCTTGCGCATCACCAGCGGCTCGGCGATGTCGAGGAACGGGCTGTTGAGGAACACGGCGTCGGCCAGCCCCTGCCCGCGCACCCGGTCCGCCCACAGCGCGGCGATCAGCCCGCCCGTCGAGTGGCCGTTCAGCAGCAGCGTCCCGTGCCCGTCCACGTCCCGGATGATGCGGACCGCCTCGTCGATCTCCGGGAAGTAGTCCGACAGGCTGTCGATGTAGTTCGGGGTCTGGTGCGGGCGCAGCGAGCGCCCGTACTTGCGCAGGTCCAGCGCGTAGAAGTCGAAGCCGAGGTCGAGGTAGAAGTCCGCCAGGTGCTTCTGGAAGAAGTAGTCCACGAACCCGTGCACGTACAGCACGGCCCGCCGCGACGGCTCGGTGCCGCGCCGCCGGACGAGCGTCGCCACGACCTCGCCCTCCGCGTCCCTGCCCATCGGCAGCTCGATCGCCTCGTAGCCCGGCCCGAGCACATCCGCCGTCACGTCCATCGCCCCTCCAGAGCACCTCCGCCGCCGATCCCCGGCGGCACGCGGTCCGCGGGGTTCAGCGTACGGGCGGTCGCCGCGCGCGGCGGACGGAACGGAAGGGCCTTGATCGAACGTCCCAGAGACTGGAACGTTGAGATCCGCCCGCCCATCGGCTCCGGGAGAAGCGATGCAGGCCCCCCTACGCACCCACGACCCGCGGCGGCTCGGCCCGTACCGCCTCCTGGGCCGGCTCGGCCGCGGCGGCATGGGCACCGTCTTCCTCGGCGAGGACGAGGAGGCCCGGCGGGTAGCGGTGAAGGTGATCAATCCGGAGCTCGCCGACGACGAGGCGTTCGCCGACCGGTTCCGGCGCGAGGTGACGTCCGCGCGGCGGGTCCGGCGGTTCTGCACGGCGGCGGTCCTGGACGCGCGGCTGGACGGCGAGCCGCTGTACGTCGTCACCGAGTACGTGGACGGGCCGGCGCTCGACGAGGCCGTGCGGGACCGCGGGCCGCTGTCCGGCGGCGACCTGGAGGCCCTCGCGGTCAACATCGCGACGGCGCTCGGCGCGATCCACGCCGCCGGGATCGTGCACCGCGACCTCAAGCCGTCCAACGTGCTGCTGTCCCCGACGGGCCCGCGCGTCATCGACTTCGGCATCGCCCGCGCCCTCGACACCGCCGACGGCCCGACCCGCACCGGCCAGTTCGTCGGCACGCCCGCCTACATCGCGCCCGAGATCATGCGCGGCGAGGAGATCACCCCGGCCGCCGACGTGTTCTCCTGGGGCTGCGTCGTCGCCTACGCCGGCACGGGACGCCCGCCGTTCGGCGGCGAGACGGTCCCGGCGACGATGCAGCGGGTCATGAACGCGCCGCCCACCCTGGACGGGCTCGACCCGGCGGTGCGGGACCTCGTCGAACGGGCCCTGGCGAAGGACCCGGCCGAGCGTCCCACGGTACGGCGGCTCGTCCAGGAACTGACCGGCGAGGACCAACCGGACGCCCCGCCTCCGACGACCGCGCTCACCACGCCACTCCCAGCGGAGACGCCGGAGGCGTCGCTCGATGCGCCACAAGAAGCGCCGCCCGAACCGCCGCCAGCAGCGGCGCCCGAGCTGCCCGAGGGCACGCCGCAGACGCGCTCCGAAGCGCCGCCGCCCGAGGCGTCGCAGGAGGTGCTGGTCGAGGGGGCTTCGCAGGTGCGTTCCGAGGGGCCGCCTGAGGGGCCTTCCGAGGGCCGGGGGCCGGTGACCGAGCCGACGCGGATGGACGCCGTCGAGGAGACGCGGCCGGGGGCGGCGGGGCCGGCGCTTCCGCCTCCCGCGCCTCCGCCGCTCCCTCCCTCGCACGGGAGTCCGGCGGCACGGCGGCCGTGGCCGGGGAGGAACCGCAGGCATCTCGCGGCGGTCGCGGCGGTCGCCGCCGTCTTAGGGGCCGGGACGCTGTTCGGGCTGGTGAGGTCGGGCGGCGACGGTCATGGCGGTGACAGCGGCGGCTCGGCCTCCCAGGCGTCGCTCGACTTCACCGGGCATCCCCCGAAGATCGACGAGACGCTCCTCAAGGAGGACTTCGACGACGCCGGGTCGGGATGGAGGGATTCCGGCGCCTCGACCTGGGACGCGAGATATCGCGACAAGCAGTACGAGATGCGGGTGCTTCCCTGGACGGCCCTGACCGCCGTGCCGGCCCCGGTGGAGGACATGCCCGACGATCAGCTCGTCGAGGCGCGGGTCCAGCTCGGCGACGCGGGCGGCGAGGCCGGACTGTACTGCCGGGGCCGCGGCGGCCTCGGGTACGGGTTCCTGCTGCGGGCGGACGGCCGGGTCCGGATCGTGGCGGACGGTCCCGGCGGCGTCCGGAACCTCGCGGCGGCCTACGTCCCGGATGTGCGGGCGGGACGCGACCAGCGGGTGCAGGCGGCGTGCGCGCGGGACGGCGGGTCGGTGCGCCTCGGCATGTGGGTGAACGGCGACGCGGCCGCGCAGGCCAGGGTCGCCGACACGTCCGACGCCCGCGGGACGGCCAGCGGGCTCGTCGTGTCCCGCCCGGACGGCACCGCGGGGCAGCCGGCGGCGCGGTTCGACGACGTCCGGCTCTGCTCGCTGGACTGAGCGACATATCCCACATTTCGGACGTCTCGGTTCGGCGCGGCCTCCGCCGGCCGGTCGCGGTTTCCCAGGTCAACTAGGGTGGTTCCGACCTCCACGCCGACCGGGAACCGACGAAACCTATGTCCGAAACCACCGACGCCTCCGGCACCGGCCTGCGGACCGGGCTCCGCCGCCGCCACATGAAGATGCTCGCCATCGGCGGCGCCGTCGGGGCGGGCCTGTTCGTCGGCAGCGGCGCCGTCATCAGGACCGCCGGGCCCGCCGCGGTCCTGTCGTACGCGGTGGCGGGGCTGCTCGTCCTGTGCGTGCTGCGCGCGCTGGGCGAGATGGTCGTGGCGCGGCCGGTCGCGGGGTCGGTCGCCGAGTACGCGCGGATGGCGCTCGGCCCCTTCGCCGGGTTCACGATCGGCTGGATCTACTGGTACCTCTACGTGATCCTCGTCGGCGCCGAGGCCGTCGCGGGCGCCGCGATCCTGCACGGGTGGATCGGCGGGCTCCCGCAGTGGCTGCTCGCCGCCATGCTGCTCGTCGTGATGACCGCGGTGAACCTCGTCTCGGTCCGCTCGTTCGGCGAGTTCGAGTTCTGGTTCGCCTCCGTCAAGGTCGCCGCGATCGCCGTGTTCCTCGTCCTCGGCGTCCTCTACGTCCTCGGTCTCTGGCCGGACGCGCCCGGCGGCGTCGGGCCCCTCACCGGGCACGGCGGGTTCGCGCCGAACGGCGTCAAGGCGGTCTTCACGGCGATCATCGCGGTGATGTTCGCGTTCGGCGGGACGGAGATCGTCACCGTCGCCGCCGCGGAGAGCGCCGAGCCCGGCCGCGCCGTCGCCAAGGCCACCGGCAACGTTCTGTGGCGCGTCGCGCTGTTCTACGTCGCGTCCATCCTGCTGATCGTCTCGATCCTGCCCTGGAACGACGCCAGGGTCCTGACCAGCCCCTTCGTGAGCACGCTCGACCGGCTGGACGTGCCCGCCGCCGGCACCGCGATGCAGGCGGTGATCCTCACGGCCGTCCTGTCGGTGCTGAACTCGGCGATCTACGTCTCGTCCCGGATGCTGTACGTGCTCACCCGGGACGGCGACGCGCCCGCCGGGCTGGTCCGGCTCAACCGGCGCGGCGTCCCGGTGCGCGCGATCCTCCTCGGGACGGTCGCCGCGTGGGCCGCGGTGATCGCCTCCTACACCGCCCCCGACCGGGTGTTCACGTTCCTGATGAACTCGATCGGGTCGGTGCTGGCGTTCGTCTACCTGGCGGTCATGCTGTCCGAGCTGCGGCTGCGCGCCCGGCTCCGGCGCGCCGATCCGGGCAGCCTCACGTACCGGATGTGGCTCTACCCGTATCTGAGCTGGCTCGTCGTCGCCGCGCTCGTCGCCGTGCTCGTCGCGATGGCGTGCATGGAGGCGCAGCGCTCCCAGCTCGTCGCCTCGCTGGTGAGCCTCGCCGTCGTGACCGCGCTCTACCCCGTCCGCAGGCGCTTCGGCCGGACGCCGCCCGCCGCCGCGCCCGCCGTGCCCGCGGGCCCCGCCGGACCGCGGGGACGGGGCGGCGGCTGAGGGCTCACTCCTTCCGGCCGGTCGCGGCGACGGTGACGCCGAGGCAGATCATCATGAGGCCGCCCGTGCCGCCGATCGCGGCCAGCCGCCGGGGCGAGCGGGCGAACCACTCGCGGGCCGTCCCCGCCGCGATGCCCCACACGCTGTCGGACATCAGCACCAGGACGGCGAACAGCAGCCCGAACACGACCATCTGGAGCGGGACGTGGCCGCGCTCCGGCTCGACGAACTGCGGCAGCACGGCGGCGAAGAAGACCACGGTCTTGGGGTTCGTGACGCCCACGAAGAAGCCCTGGAGCAGGTCCCGGCCGCGGCCGCGGGAGCCCTCGTCCGGCAGCGCGCCGACCGCCTCCGCGAGCGAGCGCCGGTGCCGGACGGCCTGCACGCCGAGATACACGATGTAGGCGGCGCCGATCAGCTTCAGCGCCGTGAAGACCACGAGGGACCGCTCCACGATCGCGCCGACGCCGAACGCGACCGCGACGGTCAGCGCGAGGACGGCGAGCGCGCCGCCGAGCACCCCCGCCAGCGCGGTGCGGCGGCCGTGCGCCAGCGCCCGGCCGACCACGAACAGGACCGAGGGTCCGGGGATCACGATGATGACCAGTGCCATCGCGGAGAAGGCGAGCGCCTGCTGAATCGAGACCATGGCGGCACGCTAACCCCCCGATACCCGGATGGCACACCCCATTTCTCGCAGCCCACCTCCCACCCGTCGAGCGCAGGGAGCCTGCATCGCGCGGGTGAAGTGCCCTCGTCCGTCCCCGGGGTGACCGTCCTCGGCCGTCAGAAGATCGTGACGTGAGCAAGGTCACAGATCTACAGTGCGGTCATGTCGGCCCCTGCCTCCGCGGCCTCCGGTCCCGTCGACGTCCGTCCGCCCTCCCCGGCCCCGGCGATGGCGTGGCGGCCGGTCCTGCTGGTCGCCGGGGCGCTCGGCGCCGTGCTCCTGGCCGTCAGCGGCCGCTACGGCTACCACCGGGACGAGCTGTACTTCCGCGTGGCCGGGCGCCATCCGGCGTGGGGCTACCCCGACCAGCCGCCGCTGCTGCCGCTGCTCACCCGGGCGATCACGGCGGTGCTCGGCGACTCGGTCGTCGCGCTGCACGCCGTCGCCGCGGCGGCCGCGGTCGCCGGGGTCGTGGTCGCCGCGCTGACGGCGCGGGAGATGGGCGGCGGGCGCCGCGCGCAGCTCCTCACCGCCGCGTCGTACGCGGTGTGCCCGTTCATGGTCGCGACCGGGCACACGCTCTCCACCGCCACGCTGGACGTCCTGCTGTCGACCACGATCGTGTGGCTCGCGGTCCGCCTCGTCCGGACCCGCGACCAGCGGCTCCTGCTCGCGATCGGGGCCGCGTCCGCCGCGGCGCTGAACGTCAAGTACCTGGCGGCGTTCCTGCTCGCCGCGCTCGCGGCGGGGCTGCTGATCTCCGGTCCCCGCGACGTCCTCCGCCGCCCCCTCCTCGCCGCCGCCGTGCTGATCGCCGCGGCGGCGCTCGCCCCGGGGCTGTTGTGGCAGGCGGACCACGGCTGGCCGCAGCTCGACATGGCGGACGCGATCGCCGGCGAGGACGACTTCGGCGGGCGGCCGGGCTTCCTCCCCTTCCAGCTCCTGCTGACCGGCATCCTGCCGTCCTGGCTGTGGATCCACGGCCTCTGGCGGACGTACCGGTCGCCGGAGCTGCGCCCGTTCCGGTTCCTCGGCCACGCGTACCTGCTGCTCAACGTCGTGTTCCTCGCCACCGCGGGCAAGCCGTACTACCTCGCCGGGCTCTGGGCCGCGCTGTGGGCCGCCGGGTCGGTGGAGGTCGAGCGGCGGGGCGCGCCGCGCGGCCTCGGCTGGGCCGCGACCGTCCCCGCGTACGCGGTCGCCGCGGTCGCCACCGTCGCGCTGACGCTGCCCGTCTACCCGGTGGCGCGGCTGGCGGACACCCCGCAGCCGGCCGTCAACGGCGACTCGTCCGAGACGGTCGGCTGGCAGCGGTTCACCGCCGAGGTCGCCCGCGTCTACCGGACCTTGCCGCCGGACGAGCGCGCCAGAGCGACGATCATCACGAGCAACTACGGTGAGGCGGGGGCGCTCGACCGCTACGGGACGAAGTTCGGCCTTCCCCGCGCCTACAGCGGCCACAACGGCTACTGGTACTTCGGGCGGCCGCCCGACACCGGCGGCCCGTCGATCGTCGTGGGCCCGGACAGCGTCGCGGGGGCGCCGTCCCTCACCCGGTACTGGACGGACGTCCGCCCCGTCGGCCGCATCGACAACGGCGTCGGCCTCGACAACGAGGAGCAGGGCAAGCCGGTCTGGATCTGCCGAGGCCAGCGGGCGCCGTGGACGGCACTCTGGCCCCGGTTCAAGAGGCTCTCGTAACCCCCGACGCCCCCGCGCTCCTGCTACGGCACGTCGGCGCAGGTCAGGGCGTTGCGGCGGATCTTCCCGGTCGAGGTCCGGGGCAGCTCGTCCATGAACGTCACCGTCCGCGGGACCTTGTGCCGGGCCAGCCGCGCGCCGGCCAGGGCGAGCAGCTCGCGCTCCAGCGCGGCCGTCGGGCGCACGCCCGCCTCGATCACGACGAACGCGCTCAGCGTCTGCTCGGGCAGCGCCCCCGCGGCGTCCCCGCCCGCGCCGCTCGGACCGTTCCCACCGCGCGGAGCGGCGCCGTTCGCGACCACGGCCACCTCCACGACGCCGGGATGCTGCCCGAGGACGCGCTCCACCTCCAGCGGCAGGACCGGCTCCCCCGACACCGTGATCCGGTCGAGGGCGCGGCCGTGGTGGTGGACGAACCCGTCGGCGTCCACGTGCGCGAGGTCGCCGGTGCGCAGCCAGCCGTCCGCGCCGAGGACCTCCCGCGTCCGCTCCGGCCTGCCGAGGTAGCCCGCCATCACCGACGGCCCCCGCACGTGCAGGGCGCCCGGCTCCCCGGGGCGCGCCCGCCCCGTCCCGGTCCGGATCTCGATCTCGTACGGGGGGAGGACGACGCCCAGCGCGCCGCGGCGGCGCCTGTCCACGGTGTTCGAGACGAACGTGTGCCCGACCTCGGTGCTGCCGAGGCCGTCCAGCACCGGGCAGCCGAGGATCTCCTCGATCCGGTCGGCGAGCGTCGGCAGCAGCGGCTCGCCCGCCGACGCGGCCGCCCGCAGCGACGCGAACGCCCGCCGCACGGCGGCGCGGTCCGGCGCGCTGACCAGCCGCGCGTACCAGGTCGGGACGGTGAACAGCACGGTCGGCCGGTGCCGGCGCGCCTGCCGGACGGCGCCCGCCACGCTCGGCGCGTCCGGCCACAGGACGGCGGCCCCGCCGCTCAGCATGGGGAACAGCACCGTGGCGCCCAGCCCGAACGGGTAGCACGACTTGGACAGCGAGAACGTCACGTCCTCGGACGTCAGGCCCAGCGCGCCCAGCGCCATCGCCTGGAAGTAGGCGTGCGCGTCGCCGTGCCGGTGCACGGCCCCCTTCGGCTTGCCCGTCGTCCCCGACGTGTACTGGACGTAGGCGGGGGCGTCGGCCGGTACGGCGACGGGTTCCGGCGGCGGGACGTGCCCGCCCGGCGGCGCGGCCGTCAGGGTGTCGTCCGTCAGGACGGGCACGGAAGGGAACCTCGGCGCGAGGTCCGCCGAGCACACGACGGCCTGCGGGCGGGCGTCGGCGGCGATGTAGGCGTGCTCGGCCGCCGTCTGCTCGGGACCGGCGAGGACCGCCACCGCGCCCAGCCGCAGCGTCCCGAGGAACGCGGCCACGAACGCGGCCGAGTCGGGAAGCGCGACGAGGACGCGGCCGCCGCGCCGCACGCCCGCCGCGCGCAGGCGCCCGGCCGCGCG
>NZ_CAACUY010000310.1 GCF_900659615.1 Actinomadura fibrosa
GGAGCGGCGGGCGGCCCGCCGGTGAGGGACCGGCGGGCCGCGGGACGATCCGTGCGGGAGCGAAAGGAGCAAAGGGCGGGGGGCTAGGAGGCGAGGAAGGTGCGCACCGCCGACAGCACGATCGTGTCGGTCAGGTACGTGAGGTGGTTCTCGCAGGCCACGTAGTTGTTGGTGGCGCCGCTCAGCATCGTGCTGGTGTAGGGGATGATGACGCCGTCGCACGGCGAGTACCAGGTGGCGTACCTCGTGTCGCCGGGCGTCTCGTCACCGGACGACAGCGTCTGGATGAAGGACGAGCCGGGCGACATCTGCTGGCAGGTCACGAAGATCGTGCAGCTGTAGGCCGAGGTGGTGCCGTGGTTGGCGCCGGCGAGCGAGGCCAGGTGCCGGACGTAGGGCTGGCCGCCGAGCTGCTTGATGTACCACTGGCTGACGAGCCCGCCCATCGAGTGGTTGACGATGTCGACCTGGGACGCGCCGGTCCGCGAGCGCACCTGGGACACGAACGTGGCGAGGCCGGAGGCGTTGGTGCGGTTGTCTCCGTAGGAGTTGTACTCGTAGGCGTACAGCTCGTCGCTGCTGTACCCGGCGGTGCGGAACAGCGCCATCGCGGTCGTCCAGTTGGACGCGCTGCCGGTGTAGCCGTGGACGAAGACGACGGGCGTGTGCCCGGCCGCGTGGGCGGTGCCGCCGACGCCGACGACGGTGCCGAGCACCGTGCAGAAGGCGGCGGCGGCCGTGGCGAGCCAGGTGCGGAGGTTCCGGCGCATCGTGCTGCTCCTTGTGGGGTGGGGGACTGCCACGAGTGTGGGTCCGGCCCCGCATGGCGGCATCGGTGAAATCGCCGGTCGCGTCCCGGCTGAACCGGCGGCGGGCGCGGGCGCGTATGCATGGGCGCCACGCCATCCACCGGACGACGTTGGACGCCGCCCTTCCGACCACGGTCGCCGTCCCCTTGCGCACGAGGAGCAGAGACGTGTCGTCGGACACCATCGACCCGAGCGTGCTGCGCAGGAACGCGCACAGCCCCTCCTTCTTCGCCCTCCAGCGGGCCGCCTCCGGCCAGGCCGACCTGGTCGACTTCTGCATCCCCTGCAACCCGTACTTCCCGACGCCCGGGATGTTCGCGCAGCTCGCGGGCTCGCTGGAGCAGATCCTGAAGTACTATCCGAGCGACTCGGACACGATCACCGCCGAGATGTGCGCGGTGCTCGGGCACAATCCGCAGACGGTCGTGATGGGCAACGGGTCCACGGAGCTGATCACGTGGATCGACCGGATGATGGTGCGGCAGAGCCTCGCGACGCCGATCCCGACGTTCGGCCGCTGGACGGACCAGCCGCTGGAGACCGGCAAGCGCGTCGACATGTTCCAGTTGCCGGAGTACCGCGACTTCGAGCTCGACGTGGACGCGTTCGCGCACTTCGTGCGGGTCCGCCGCTCGCGGGTCGCCGTGATCTGCAACCCGAACAACCCCGACGGCGGCTACGTCCCGCGGCGGGAGGTCGTCCGCCTGCTCGACCTGCTGATCGACCTCGACCTGGTCGTGGTGGACGAGTCGTTCCTCGACTTCGTGGACGCCGAGCAGTACCCGAGCGTGGCGGACGAGGCGCGGATCCGGCCGAACGTGATCGTGCTGAAGAGCCTCGGCAAGAACTTCGGGCTGCACGGCGTCCGGTTCGGCTACCTGGTCGCGAACCCGGCGCTCGCGGCGACGATCCGCGGGGCGCTGCCGAAGTGGAACCTCAACTCGTTCGCCGAGGTCGTCGTGTTCCTGCTGCGCGAGCACCTCGACGAGTACCGGGAGAGCCTGCGGCTGCTGTCGCGGGACCGGGCGTCGATGATCCGGCAGCTCGCGACGCTGCCGGGGCTGCGGGTGTTCCCGTCCCAGGGGAACTTCGTGCTGGTGAAGCTGCCGGACGGCCGGGACGGCGTCGCGCTGCGGGACCACCTGCTGACCCAGCACGGCGTGTTCGTGCGCGAGTGCGGCAACAAGCTCGGGTCGTCGAGCCGGTTCCTGCGGCTGGTCGTCCGGCCGCAGGCGGACGTGCAGCGGCTGCTGTTCGGGCTCGGGTCCTACCTCTACGGGACGCCGCAGGCGCCCGCGGCTCCCGACGACAATGTGCTGTCGCTCCAATTCAGGAGCGGCCGAAATGGAGAAGAGGATTCCATCGACATGGTGATGTAGCGGCCGGGCCGCTCCATCGTACGTTGGCAGCGTTGCCTTTTCGCCGTTCCGACCGACGCGAACTGGAGAGCCCGATGGCGCAGCCCTATGCGATCGACCCCACCGGCAGCGATATCCAGGGAGAGGCGGCGAAAATCCGCGAGCGCGGCACGGTGGCGCCCGTGGAACTGCCGGGCGGGGTCGCGGCGTGGGCGGTGACCGGCCAGGAACCGCTGCGGCGCCTGCTGGCCGATCCGCGCGTGTCGAAGAATCCGCGGCTGCACTGGCGCGCGTGGCGGGACGGCGAGATCTCCGACGGCTGGCCGCTGCACCTGTGGGTCTCGGTGGAGAACATGTTCACCGCCTACGGCGCCGACCACCGGCGGTTGCGCTCGCTGATCTCGCGGGCGTTCACGCCGCGCCGCGCCGAGGCGCTCCGCCCGCGCGTCGAGGAGATCACCGCCGAGTTGCTGGACGCGCTCGCGGCGCTTCCGCCGGGCCCGGTCGACCTGCGCGAACGCTTCGCCTACCCGCTGCCGATCGAGGTGATCTGCCGGCTGTTCGGCATCCCGGACGGCACCCGCCCGGCGCTGCGCCGGGTGGTCGACGGGGTGTTCAACACGGCGCTGGACCCGGCGGACTCGCTGGCCAACCAGCGGGAGATGTACGAGATCCTCCAGGACCTCGTCGCCGCGAAGCGCGCCGCCCCGGGCGACGACCTGGCGAGCGTCCTCATCGCCGCCCGCGACGACGACGGCTCGCGGCTGAGCGAGCCCGAGCTGGTCGGCACGCTGATCCTGATGGTGTCGGCGGGCCACGAGACGACCGTGAACCTGCTCGACCACGCGATCGCGGCGGTGCTCGCGCATCCGGAGCAGCGGGAGCTCGTCCGGAGCGGACGCGTCCCGTGGAGCGAGGTGATCGAGGAGTCGCTGCGCTGGCAGGCTCCGGTGGCGAGCCTGCCGCTGCGCTACGCCGTCGAGGACATCGAGGTCGGCGGCGTCACCATCGCCGCGGGCGAGGCGATCCTCGCGGCGTACGCGGCGGCCGGCCGCGATCCCGCCGTGCACGGGGACGACGCGGACCGGTTCGACATCACCCGCGCGTCCAAGGAGCATCTGTCGTTCGGCTACGGCGTCCATTTCTGCGTCGGCGCGCATCTCGCCCGGCTGGAGGCGGAAGTGTCGCTCCCGGCGCTGTTCGAGCGTTTTCCCGATATGGCGCTCGCCGTCGCTCCGGACGAGCTGCGTCCGGTGGAGTCATTCATTTCCAACGGGCACCGGGCCCTTCCGGTTTTCCTGGCTCCGGCCTGACGCCGGGCCCGCGGGTCACTTCTCGGAATCGCGCGGCGGGACGTGCTCGCGCTGGAACGTCGTGTACAGCCACCACAGGGACGGCAGGAGGAGCAGCGCCCCGGCGGCGAGCGAGCCGAGGCTCGCGGCCAGGACGGACCGCGTCGCGGCGGCGTCGTCCAGTTCGACGCCCGGGAGCAGCCGCGGGTATTGGGCGAGGGCCCATCCCCACAGCAGCCCCAGCACGGCGAGGGCCGCCGTCACGCGGACGGCGACGTAGGCGCGGCGCCACAGCAGCGCGAGCGAGGCGAGGCCCGCCGCGATCGACACGGCCAGCAGCGGGAGGGCGCGCCCGGACGTCAGCTCGTCGAACAGCCCGGCGGCGTCGGCGCGGAGCACCGCGAGGCCGGCGGCCGAGAGCACTCCGACGGTTCCGCCGGCCGCCAGGGCGCGGCGCCGGAACCGCTCGCTGAGCTCGGTGTCGCCGCCGCGCTCGGCGTCCCGGGTCAGGTACACGGCGGCGAGGTAGGCGGCCGTCCCGACCGCGAGCGCGCCGCTGACCAGCGACGTCGGGTTGAGCCAGCTCGACAGGAGGTCGCCCTCCGCCACCCCGGGCGGGACGCGCCCGGACGCGATCGCCCCGGCCACCGTGCCGAGGAAGAACGGCGTGACCAGGGACGAGAACGCGAACGTGGCGCCGAACAGCCGCTGCTGCCACGGTTCGGTGCTGGCCTTGCGGAACGCGAACGCGGCACCGCGGGCGATGATGCCGAGCGCGACCAGCGTGAGCGGGATGTACAGGGTCGAGGCGATCGCGGCGAAGACGGACGGCAGGCCCGTCCAGGTGACGACGAGGACGAAGATCAGCCAGACGTGGTTGGTCTCCCAGACCGGGCCGATGGAGTGCTCGACGAGCGCCCGGTCCGGGCGGCCGCGTTCGGTGCCGCCGGCGAGCAGGTCCCACACGCCGCCGCCGAAGTCGGCGCCGCCGAACAGGACGTAGGCGCTGATCCCGATCCACAGGACCGCCAGCATCGCCTGCGCGAGCGTCATGCCGGCACCGCCCGGGCGGGGGCGCGCTCGCGCCGGGTCCGGTGTTCCGCACGGATCGGTCCGGTTTCCACTTCAGACCACCTTGTAGTCGGTGACGTCGCTCTCCTGGGGCGCGACCGGCACGGGCCGTGAGCGGGCCAGCCGCCGCAGGACGTAGACGGACGCGACCGTCAGGACCGCGTACACGGCGGCGACGAGGAGGAACCCCCACACGAGGCCGGGCGCGGGATTGACCGCGTCGGCGGTGCGCAGGTGCCCGTAGACGATCCACGGCTGCCGTCCGACCTCGGTCACGACCCATCCGGACTCCAGCGCCACCACGGCCGCGACGCCTGACAGCGCGGAGGCCCGCAGGAACCAGGGCGTGCGGGGCAGGTCGCGGCGGCGCCACCAGGAGAGGCCGAGCCAGAGGCCGAGGGCCAGCAGCGCGAAGCCGAGCCCGACCATGGTCTGGAACGCCAGGTGGACGGCGTTGACGGGCGGCCGGTCGGCGGCGGGCACCGTCTCCAGCCCGGTGATCTCGGCGTTCGGGTCCCAGTGCGCCAGCAGCGACAGCCCGTTCGGGACCTCGGCGGCGTAGCGCAGGTCCCCGTCCACCGCGACGCCTCCGAGGTGCAGCGGCGCGCCGCGCTCGGTGTGGAAGACGCCCTCCATCGCCGCCAGCTTGACGGGCTGGTAGTCGGCGACGAAGTGCGCCGCCCAGTCGCCGACGCCGACCTGCACGGGGGCGATCGCGGCGGCGACGGTGAACGGCAGCAGGAAGCCCAGCCGGTGGTAGCGGTCGCGCCGGCCGCGCAGCATCGCGACCGCGTACACCGACGCCATGCCGAACCCGGCGACCATGAACGCCGCCAGGATCATGTGGACGGTCTGCGGCGGCGTCGCGCGGTTGAACATCGCGGCCCACGGGTCGACCGAGACGATCCGGCCGTTCTCGGTGTCGAAGCCCGTCGGCTGCTGCATCCACGCGTTGGCCGTCACGACGAAGAACGCGCTGGCGACGCCCGCGACCACGATCGGGACGCCCGTCAGCATGTGCCGGACGGGCGGCAGGCGGTCCCAGGCGTACAGGTAGACGCCGAGGAAGATGGCCTCGATGAAGAACGCGATGCCCTCCAGCGAGAACGGCAGGCCGATGACCTGCCCGTAGGTGCCCATCAGGCCCGGCCAGAGCAGCCCCATCTCGAACGACAGGATCGTCCCGGACACGGCGCCGACCGCGAACAGCACGCCCATCGCGCGGCCCCAGCGCCGCGCGAGCAGCCGGTAGTTCCGGTCGCCGGTCCGGTGGCCGCGCCATTCGGCGAGCAGGGTGATGGCCGGCATCCCGACCCCCAGGCAGGCGAGCACGATGTGCCAGCCGAGCGAGAGCGCCATCTGCGTCCGCGCCGCTCCGAGGTCGGCCTCGGTGGCGGCGGTCGCCAGCGGACCGCCCATGATGTCCCGCCCTTCCGCCGCGCCGTCGCGCGGCCGCCGCCCCGCGGCCGCACACCCCGGGACTGCATACTCGCGACTGCATACCCGCGACGCGGGTGGGCACGCGGCGGCGCGGCCGTTCATGGGGGAACCATGACGGGCGCGCGTCAGGAGGCGGGCGGCCCCTCCCCGGCGGCGCGGCGGGCGCGGGCGCGGCGCTTGCCCTCGTGCATGGCCTGGACGCGGGCGATGGGGATCGTGTGGCCCTCGGCGACCAGGTCGTCGGGGAGGCGCTGCGGCGCGGGCATCAGCCGGGCCCACGGGTCGCCGTCCGCGAGGAGCGGCACCGCGGTGCGGACGGTGAACGCGCCGGGTTCGGCGGCGTCGAGGTCGTCCCACGCGACGGGGAACGACACGGGCGTGCCGGGCCGGATCCGCGGGCTGTAGGCGGCGACGACCGTGCCGGTGCCGGACCGGGTGGAGTCGAGGAACACCTTGCCGGCGCGG
Organism: Actinomadura fibrosa; assembly: GCF_900659615.1. Classification (GTDB taxonomy): domain Bacteria; phylum Actinomycetota; class Actinomycetes; order Streptosporangiales; family Streptosporangiaceae; genus Spirillospora; species Spirillospora fibrosa. Next base: position 6,436 of record NZ_CAACUY010000310.1, read on the forward strand.
TCCTCGCGGATGAACGCGGTGGTGGCGAGCGCGGGGTCGAGGCGCTCGGCGCGCGCGGCGATCGCGCGGGTGGCGGCGGCGACGTCCTCGGCGGGGGTCCGCCCGTCGAGCGGGACGAACACGTGCACGCCCTTCGCGCCGCTCGTCTTGACGGCGCCGTCGAGGCCCGCGTCGCCGAGGGCCCGGCGGACGAGGTGCGCGGCGCGGACGGCGGCGCCGAACGCCTCCCCGGTGGGCGGGTCGAGGTCGAGGACGAGGTGGGTGGGCCGGTCCATGGCGGCGGCGCGGACGAGCGGCGGGTGGTACTCGACGGCGCGCTGGTTGGCGAACCACAGCAGCGTGCGGCGGTCGTCGCAGAGGGCGTAGGAGACCTCGCGCTGGGAGCTCTCGGCCCACAGCGTGACCGTCCGTACCCACGGCGGCGTGTACTTCGGGACGTTCTTCTGCATGAACGGCTTCTGGCCGCGCAGCACGCGGACGACCGACAGGGGACGTCCGGCCAGGTGCGGGACGAGGGCGCCCGCGACGGCGCCGAGGTAGTCGACGAGGTCGCGCTTGGTCGCCCCGGCCCCCGCGAACAGGGGCTGGTCGAGGTTGGTCAGCCGGACCCCGTCCCGCTCTTCTTCGGCGCTCACCGTCCCAGCTTCGCACGCGCCGCCGACATCGCCCGGGATCAGGCGGGCGGGGCCGTGGCGATCCAGGCGCGCAGGGCCATGTGGAACTCCAGGCGGCGGGAGGGGTCGTGGAGGTCGTCGCCGAACAGGGCCTCCAGCTGCCGCATGCGGTAGCGGACGGTCTGGGCGTGGACGCTGAGGCCGGTCGCGACGGCGGTGGCGTTGAAGTCGCATTCGAGCGCGACCAGGAACGTCTCTGCGAGCCGCCGGACGTGCCCGGGCCGGTCCCCGGCCTCGATGAGCGGCGCCAGGGCGCGCTTCACGGTGACCTCCATCAGGTACCGGTCGCGCATGAGGATCAGCAGCGGCAGGTGGTCGGTGACGGCGATCGGGCGGCCCGCAGGGAGCACGCCCTGCGCGGCGAGGCCGAGGGCCTGGCGGGCGAGGCGCAGCGACCGGGCGAGGCCCGTGATCTCGACGGCGGGGCCGATCGCGGCCGTCCAGCCCCGGAGCCCGGACTCGATCTGGCGGCGACGCCCGGGCCCCTCGGGATCGGGGACGACCAGGCACGGCTCGTCCAGGTGCAGGCCGGTCAGCACCTCCTGGGGCAGCGCCGCCGCGGGCCACGGCGCGCGGTTCGGACGGCGGAGCGCCACCGCCGCGATCGTCTGGGGCAGCGCCCACCCGGCCTCGTCGGCCAGTTCCTTGAGCAGCCCGGGCCGGGGCTCGGGGGCGATGAGGGCGTCGAGCAGCCGGGCGCGCCGGGCCCGGAGGTCCCCGGTGGCGCGCGCCCCCGCGTCGGTGTGGCCCTCGGAGACCGCGGCGGCGATCCGGTTGAGGTAGTCGAGCACGGCCGCGGCGACCTGGCCGATGATGTGCACGGTGACGCGGGGATGGCGCTCGGCGGCCTCGGTCAGCCGCCGGATGGAGACGGCCGCGCCGAGCCGGAACGCCGCCTGGGAGACCTCCTCCGAGAGGTTCTCCGCGGTCTCGATGGCGCCGACCTCGCGGAAGAACGCCAGGATGCCGTCGACGGGGGCGTCCCGGTCGACGAGGATCTCGAAGAACCCGGTGATCGAGCGCTCCACGGTGCGGGCGAGGAAGTCCGCGTGGGCGGGGTCCTGGAGGCGCGCGTACTGCGGGAGCTGCGCCTCGATGTCGCTGACCGCCTCGCGCACGGTCTCCGGGACCTCGCCGCGGAGCAGTTCGAGGACCTCGGCCATGTCCGTCTCGGAGAGCTCCCCGATCAGTCCGTTGTGCATACGCCCCACATATCGATGTAAGCCACATCACACTCCGACGATCACAAAATACACATGTTCGGCTCTGCGATGTAGTGATCGGCGGGGCCCGGCGGAGCGGCGCCGAGGCGGGCACTCGGGTAACGTCCAGATCATGTATGTACCGACCCATTTCTCCGTCGAGGAGGACGCGGTCCGGACGCTGCTCGGCGGCTGCGACGCCGCCGACCTGATCACCAGCACCCCGCGCGGGCTGCTGGCCACCTTCCTGCCCGTCCTCTACGACCCGGCGGTGGGCGAGCACGGCGCGTTCCTCGCCCACGTCGCCCGCAACAACGACCAGTGGCGCGAGCCGGTGCGCGGCGAGGCGCTGCTGATCGTCCACGGGCCCGACGGCTACGTCTCCCCCACCTGGTACCCGTCGAAGGCCGGGCACGGCCGCGCGGTGCCGACCTGGAACTACGTGACCGCGCACGTCTACGGCGAGCTGGTCGTCCACGACGACCCGGCCTGGCTGGAGGCGCTGGTCCGGCGGCTGACCGCCCGGCACGAGGACGGCCGGGACCCAGCGTGGTCGGTCGACGACGCCCCCGCCCGGTTCGTCGCCGGGCAGCTGCGCGCGATCGTCGGGCTGGAGCTGGTGGTCGGCCGGGTCGAGGCCAAGGCCAAGCTGAGCCAGAACCGGCCGGACGCGGACCGGGCCGCCGTCGCCGAGGCGTACCGGGCCCAGGGCGACCTCGCCATGGCCGAGGCCGTACGCGACGCGGGACGCGGCCGGGATGCGTGACGCGCGGCCGGGCCCCCGCGGCGCGTTATCCGGGGACGCCGGCGCGGCGACCGCCGGAGCGTCGACCGCCACCGCGCCGACCGCCGGCACGTCGGCCCGCACGACGAG
>NZ_CAACUY010000311.1 GCF_900659615.1 Actinomadura fibrosa
CGAGGCGCCGCCGGGCGGCTGAGCGGACCGCGCCCGCGCCGCGGCCCGCTCAGGGCGGCGGCCGGTCGCGGCCGAGCACCGCGGTGAGGAGGGGGCCGGTCAGCGCGGTGGTCAGCAGGCTCATGATGATCATGGCGGTGTAGACGCCGGTGTCGATGATGCCCGACCGGAGGCCGACGGCGAGGAAGATGATCTCGGTGAGCCCCCGGGTGTTCATGAGCACGGCGAACACGCGCGCCTCCCGCCGGGGCCGCCCGCCCAGCCGGGCGCCGAGGTAGCCGCCGCCGAGCTTGCCCGCCAGGGCGACCGCCACGAGGGCGGTGGTCTCCGCCGGCAGGGCAGCGTCCCAGCGGGTCACGTCCATGTGGCGGGCCGAGCACACGAAGTAGACCGGCAGCAGCAGGACGACCAGCGGCTCCAGCGTTTCGAGGGCCCGGTTCGGCTCCGCGGGGCGGTCCGGGGGCGGGGGGAAGAGGACGATCCCGGCGACGAAGGCGCCCAGCACCGCGTGCCATCCGGCCCAGTCACCGGCCGCGGACGAGGCGAACACCACGGCGGCGACCCCGGGGGCCGCGGAGGCCGAGCGCAGGACGGCCTGATGGCGCCGGCACCAGGGACGCAGCAGGGCGAACGCCGGCACCAGGGCGAGCGCGGCGGCCGCCATGGGCCACAGGCGGAGGCGGCCGGCGTCGGCGAGGACGCTCGCCGCCGCCAGGGCGGCCCACGCCGCGGCGTCGATGACGATCGCGGTGCCGAGCGCCTGCCGGGCCACCGGGGACCGGGTCAGGGCCCGGTCGTCCAGGATGCGGGCCAGGACCGGGAACGCGGTGACCGCCATGGCCGCGGCCATGAAGACGGTGAAGGCCGCGGTCCCGGCGGGGGCGTGGCGTCCGGACAGGCACAGCGCCGCGAGCGCTCCCAGGCCGGCGGGTACCAGGGCGGCGCCGAGCACCGGCCAGCCCGAGCGCGCGGACGGGACGAGGACGCCCGCGCCGGCGCCCGTCTCGGCGCCCAGGCCGCACAGGTAGACCGCCAGGCCGAGCTGGGCGGCCGCCTCGGCCTCGGCCGTCCCCGGGGCCGGCGGCGCCCAGCCGGCGGACGCGAGGACGGTGGCGAGCAGGGCCCCGCAGACGATCTCTCCGACCACGGCCGGCTGCCGCAGGCGCCGGGCGAGGCGGCCGCCGGACTGCGCGACCACGATCAGGGCGGCGAGGACGGGGAGGAGGCCGGTGAGTCCCGCCATGAGCGCGGGGTTCCGTCCTGTGCGTGCGCGTCGGGGCGTCAGGCCGGTTCGGCCCAGCGCAGTCCGCCGGCCGAGGCGACCAGGCCGCCGGGGAGCATCGGCGCGCGGCGTTCGGCCCCTCCGATGCTGGCGCACACCTTCGGCCCCACCTTCTGGGCGGGCGGGGCCGCACCGGCCGGATCGCCGTCCTCGCCGGAGCCGTCCGTCGGCCGCGGCGCGAAGTCGGCCGCCGTCATCCCTCCCACCAGGTCGATGAAGGCCTCCTGGGCGCTCCCCGGATGCTCAGTGATCTTGCGGGCCTGCCAGAAGTAGGAGTCCTCGTCGACGTGCATCTGGTAGAAGGCCGTCAGGAAGTCGCGGAAGTGGCCGAACTCGCGGCGGTAGCGGCCTTCGAACTCGGTGAAGCAGCGTTCCTCGTCCACGTCGTCGGCGAGCGCGGTGTTGACGGATCGCGCGGCCAGCAGCGCACTGTAGGTGGCCAGGTGGACGCCCGAGGAGAACACGGGGTCGATGAAGCAGGCGGCGTCTCCGACGAGCGCCATTCCCGGGCACCACACCGCGGTGCGGTCGTAGGAGAAGTCCTTGCGCACGCGCACCCGGTCATAGGGTTCGCGGGTCGCCCGGCGGGCGTCCGCCAGGTACTCGCCGACGGTCGGGCACTCGCCGATGAACGCGTCGAGCGCGGCGTCCGGGTCGCCCTGCACCTTGGCCACCGCGTCCTGCCCGACCACCGCGCCGACGCTGGTCAGCGTCGGCGAGAGGGGGATGTACCAGAACCAGCCCGAGCCGAACGCGACGCAGACGATGTTGCCGGAGTCGGGCTCGGGAAGGCGGTGGCCGCCCTCGAAGTAGCCGAACACCGCCAGGTTCCGGAAGAAGGGCGAGTACTCCCGCCGCCCGCCGACGTGGTGGTGCAGCCGGCTGCCGTGCCCGGAGGCGTCGATCACGAAGCGGGCGCGCGCCCGCTCTTCGCGGCCGGAGGCGCGGTACCGCACGCCGGCCACCCGGTCTCCCTCGCGCAGGACGCCGGTCGCCGAGTGGCGTTCGCGCACGTCGACCCCGACCCGCCGCGCATGGTCGAGGAGGATCTGGTCGAACCGCATGCGCTCGACCTGGAAGGCGTACGGGGAGTCCGCCATGCGGGGCGAGGCTCCGAAGGTGAACGTCCACGGCTCGGGGTTGGCTCCCCATCGGAAGGTCCCCCCGTGCTTGGGGGTGAACCCGGCCCGCCGGACCTCCTCGCCCACACCGAGCATCGAGCAGATGTCGTGGACGGTGGAGGGCAGCAGCGATTCCCCGATCTGGTAGCGGGGGAACCGCTCCTTCTCCAGCAGCAGGACGCGGTGGCCGTCGAGCGCCGCCAGCGAGGCCGCGGTCGACCCACCGGGCCCTCCCCCCACCACGATGAGGTCGTAGCCGTCAGGGCTCACGGTCGGTGCTCCTTCCTCGGACGGCGCCGAGCCGTTCTTCGCTGCGCTGTTTCGCAGGCCATGCGGATTCTCTATGTGAGCATTCGGCAACTCACTGTAACAACAGATGCCAATGGCCGCGATCGCCGATATGGATGCCACACCTCGCACGGAAGGCGCGCCCGAGAGGCCGCGAAGCGTGTTGCCACTTGAGGGCCGACAATTGGTCTCGGCATGACGAAAGTCCAGGAGCATTCCACATACGCTACGTATTGTGACGAGCGCGCCACCGGGTGTGCCGCGCGGTGCGGGCGAGTCGCCCGCCGGCGGCGGCACGGCCTCGTCTTCGACGCCTGACGCGCTGCGGGTCCTGCTCACTCGCGGCGCGGTCCGGCAGTACGCGGACCGGCCGGTCGGGGACGACCTGGTCGCCCTGATGCTGGAGGCGATGCTCGCCGCCCCGTCGGCGTCCAACCGGCAGGCGTGGGCCTTCGTGGTGGTGCGGCGGGCGCGGACGCTGCGCCTGGTCCGCGCGTTCGCGCCGGGGATCATCGAACAGCCGCCGCTGCTCGTGGCGGCCTGCTTCGACCGATCCCGGGCCGTCCGCACCGGCGGCGGCCGGTGGGACGAGGGGCTGCTGTGCGTCGCGATGGCGGTCCAGAACCTCCTGCTGGCGGCGCACGCGCTGGGGCTGGGAGGGTGCCCGGTCAGCAGTTTCCGCGCCCCCGTGATCCAGTCGCTGCTCCGGCTTCCCGAGCACCTCGAACCCGTCCTGCTGGTGCCGCTCGGCCACCCCGCCGGGGACCGCCCGCGGGCGGTCCGCCGTCAGCGGAGCGAGGTGATCCGCCATGAGTCCTGGCTCTCCCCCGCCGGTCCGGGTCGGTGAGGAGCTCCTGCTGCTCGCGGCCTACCTCCTCAGCAGCGGGCGCGGCCTGGTCGAGGAACCCCCGCAGTACGGCCCGCTGCGATGCCTGGACGCCGCCCGCCGCCTGCTGGAGCTGGCGGCGCGCACCGGCGTCGACCACGCGGGGATCGCGTCCGTGCGCGCCCGGCTGGACGACGTCATGCGCGGCGCCATGGCCGAGCGGGACATGGGCGCCCTGCTCGACGGCGCCTGCCTGGAGCTGGCGCTCGTGCTCGCCGGGTCCGACCTCATCTCCGGCGGGGCGGACTGACATGGACGACGTTCCGGCCACGGTGGACGTGGAACCCTTGACTCCCAATGCCGAGCGGCTGCTCGAACGCGGCGAGCACGCGCTGCTCGGGGTCAGCCCCGGGAACAGCTATTTCACCGTGCCGCGCCTCACGGCGCTGCTGGGCTGGGCGCGCAGCAGTTTCGACGCCGTCGACGTGATGTACGTCGATCTGCACCTCGACAGCATGTACGTGTGCTCCGGGACCACGCCGCAGAAGGCCGGCGCGCGGGCGACGAGGGCCGTCAGGGACACCAGGCGCCGGATCCGCCGGGCCGTGGAGGCGACGGGAGGGACCGCGTCCGAGCTCCGCGTCGACCCGCTGTCGCGGTACGTCGAACGGCCCGGATACCGGGCGGTCCTCGGGCATGTCGACGAGGTGGTCCGCACGAACGACCGGTTACGGCGTTCCTGCGAGGAGCACGTCGAGTCCGTCATCGCCGAGCGCGCGGACGGCGACGCGCCGGAGGCGCGGGAGGCGATGCTCCGCGCGGGCCTCGCCTACCTGCGCACCGAGATGCCGTTCCTGGTCAACACGCCCGAGGTGCTCGACGTCCCCACGTCCTTGAACTGCTACCACTCGGTGATGCCGGTCCTGCGCGGCATTCAGGCGAACCCGGCCCTCTGCTACGAGACGCAAGGACACGTCATCGTCCGGCCGTCCGCGGGAACGGCATAGCGCAGGAAGCCGACGGCACCGCCGAGGAGCATGGACGCCGCGCGGTCCCACCGGGCCCGCGTCCCGCTACACCGCACCGTCCCGGGAGCGGGATGCCACGATCCGCTCCAGGTCGCCGGGCAGCGTGTCGAGTGAGGGCAGCTCGCTCATCAGCTTCTGGGCGTGGCGCGCGGTGTTCAGGATCGAGGTGTCGGCCAGAAGGCTCCGGCAGACGGCCCCCATCGCGGACGGTTCGAGAACGCGGAGGTGCTTTCCGAGGCCCAGTGACTCGACCCGGTCGGCGTTGCGGTGCTGATCCGCGAAGCGCGGCGCCACGGCCATCGGGACACCGGCGGCGACCGCCTCCCTGATGCTGTTGTAGCCGCCGTGCGTGACGAACAGCCTGGCCTCGGGCAGCAGCGCCTCCTGCGGGAAGCGCTCGACCACGCGCACGTTCGGCGGCGGGCGCCCGACGGCGAACGCGCCGGCCGCCACCAGTGCCGTGCAGTCCACGGTGCCCAGCGCGGCGACCACCGCCTTCACGAGCGGGCCCGCGTCGACCGCCTCGTCGATGACGTCCGGGAAGACGACACCGCTGCGCTTCAACCGCGCCGCCATGGGCAGCACCCCACCGAAGGCCGCCAGGACCAGGGGACGATCGGGCGTGCTCCCGATCCCCCACGCCTCGGCCTCGGTGCTCTCGGCGCTCACCGGCTGACGGTAGGACAGCGTCCTGTCTCCGGGCCGGGCCGCGAACGAGTACTCCGGCGGCATGCAGTCGATCCGTCCACGGCCGTAGATGCCGCCGGGATCGGTGGCGACGGGAAGCCCGATCTCGGCGCGGCGCTCGTTCAGGAGAGGGAGCACGGCGGCCGGGTCCAGCAGATTGGCCACCCCGGACGGCGCCACGACCAGGGGCAGGCCGAGTTCCTCCGCCAGCAGGCATCCGGCGAACTCGCCGCCGTCGCGCACGAGCAGATCGGGCCGGAACCTGGTCGCCGTCGGCAGCAGGTTCGCGAAGTCCTCGCCGGCCATGGGTCCCGCGGTCACTTCGAGGTACCAGATCCGGCCCGGCCGGTGGTCCAGGCGCCGGCAGTGGGCACCGAAGTCGCCCATCACCCCGGCGACGTCGCACGCCGTGTCGCGGAAGGCCGCGGCCAGCTCGGGCGGAGCCGCCACCAGGACCTGATGCCCGGCTCCGGTCAGCGCCGAGGCGATCGACGACATGGCCTTCGCGTGGGAGGTCGACCCGGTCACCGTGCACATCACACGCATCGCGGGCCTCCACGGGACATTACTCTCCGTTGCACCCTAACAGCGTAGAGTACCGAATGTGGATCAGGACGAGTCCGTGCCGCATCAGTACGCGGCCATCGCCGCGCGGAGCGAGCAGGTCGATCGCGTGGTCGGCCCCTACCAGGAGCAGGTGGAGTTCCCCTCCCTGCTGCGGGCGCTCGGGCCGGTCGCCGACGCCTCGGTCCTCGATCTCGGGTGCGGGTGGGGGTCGTTCAGCCGGCTGCTGCGCCGTCATGGGGCGAGCCGGGTTCTCGGAGTGGACTCGTGCGCCGAGATGATCGAACTCGCTCTGCGCCGCGAGCGGGACGAGCCCACCGGGGTGCGGTACCGAGTCCACGACATCGCCACCATGCCCGTCCTCGGCGCCTTCGACATCGTCATCGCCGCGAACGTGCTGCACTACGCCCGCCACCGCGACGCCCTGGCGCGCATGGGCGAGCGGGCCTTCGCCAACCTCGCCCCGGGCGGCCGCCTGTTCGCCCTGGTCGGCAATCCGGACGCGCTTCCCGAGACACGGCAGCTCAACGGGTTCGTGCTGCACCGTCCCGTCCGTCCGCCCGACGGTTTCCCCTTCACGATCTCGGTCCCGACCGCCCCGCCGTCCCGGCTGGCCGTGCACTACTGGAGCCGCCGAGCCTACGAGGACGTCCTGAACGGCTGCGGGTTCGCCGATCTCACCTGGGAGCCGATGGTGGGCCTGCCCGGAGACGGCCCGGACCAGCCGGTCAACCTGCTGATGAGCGCGCGGCGCCCCTAAGGCGCGGCTCCGGGGAAGCACTGGCCGGGCGTGCTGACGCGGCCCCGTCAGCCTGCCCGGCCAGTGGCTTTCCGGTCCGGCGCACCCTCACCCAGGGCGATACCGGACGGTGTTTCCTCGACACTTATTCAAGCAGTCGTGAACTCACTTCACAAGTGAATTCCAGGAACATCATCTTCATCGCGAGAGGCGGCCACCGCCGCCGCGGGGACCTCGGATCGTTGACGGGCGGGGAACGCGAGGCTACGTTGTCGGCACCCGGCGGACGCCGCGGGAACCCGGCACCGGAGCCGGCCCCGCACGCGGACGCGGGCAGGGCGCGGTCAGCAGCTACATGACTCGATCATCGAGGCTGGTATGACCGAACAGACCATCGCGGACGCCGGCGCGGCGCCCGCGGGAACGCCGCCCCCCGATCTCGCCCCGGTCCTGCGGCCCGCGCTGCCGGCGCTCGCCGAGGAGATCGCGGCGGAGATCCGCGCCGCCGTGCCGGAGTTCGCGCGGCCGCCGCGGGGACGGTTCGGCGCGGGCCTCAGGCTGGGCGTCGAGCAGGGGCTCCGCCACTTCGTCGAGCGGATCGCCGATCCGGCGGCGCCCCGGGACCAGGCCGCCGGGATCTACCGGTCGCTCGGCCGCGGCGAGTACCTCGAAGGCCGCAGCCTGGACCCGCTCCAGCTCGCCTACCGCGTCGGCGGGCGGGTCGCCTGGCGCCGCTTCGCCCGCGTCGGCCACGAGCGGGGCGTCGCGCCCGAGCGGCTGTACGTCCTGGCCGAGGCGATCCTCGCCTACGTCGAGGAGATCTCCGCGCACTCGGTCGACGCGTACGCCGAGCTCGCCGCGCGCACCGCGGGCCTGCTCCAGCGGCGGCGCGACCGGCTGCTGCGGCTGCTGCTCGCCGAGCCCGCGGTCACCGCGCCGGACGGCCTGCACGAGCTGGCCGGCGCCGCCCAGTGGCCGCTGCCGCGGACCGTGACGTGCGTCGCCCTGCGGGAGCGGTGGAGCGCCCGGCACGTGGTCGGCCCCGCGCTCGGCCCGGACGTGCTCATGGACCTGGAGCGGCCCGACCCGTGCCTCCTCGTCCCCGACCCGGACGGTCCGGGGCGCATGGACGCGCTGCGCCGGGGCCTGCGCGACGTCGAGTTCGCGGTCGGCCCGGTCGTCCCGCTGCCGGGCGCCCCGCTCTCGCTCCGCCTCGCCCGCCACGCGCTGTCGCTGATGCGCCGGGGCGTGTTCGCGGGCGAGCGGCAGGTCGACTGCGAGGACCACCTGCCCACGCTGCTGCTCCTCGGCAACGAGAACGTGGCGCGCATCCTCGTCCGGCGCCGCCTCGCCGGGTTCGCCGACCTGCGGACCGAGCAGCACGAGCGGCTCGCCGAGACGCTGCTCACCTGGCTCGCCACCGGCGCCTCCGTGCCGGCGGTCGCCGCGCGGCTGTGCGTGCACCCGCAGACGATCCGCTACCGGCTGCGCCAGCTCCGGGACCTGTTCGGCGACCTCCTGAACGATCCGGACTGGCGGTTCGAGATGGAGCTCGCCCTCCGCATCGTCCGGCTGCTCGACACGCGCGAGCGGGACCGCGCGCCGGGCGCGGCCGGGGCCGGGCCGGCGCCGGAACGTGGCGCAGATCACATGCAACTCATATACTAAATATTATTTCCTCTCCGAGGAGGCCGCGATGCGCCATGTCCTGGGCACGGTCCTGACCGGAGTGGGGGCGTTCGTCCTGGTGATCGGGTTCCTCATCCGCTTCTACGCCGCCCCGAGGCTGATCATGGCGCCGACGGACGCCTACCAGGTGACGCGGCTGCGCGCGGAGGGCGCGAGCTACTTCGACGCCAAGTCGCTGCGGCTGCGGAAGGGCGCCACGATCACCGCCACCAACACCGTCCGCGGCGACGTGCTCGCCTCCCACGACGGCGTCGCCGTCTGGGACTCGGTCACGACCGTCCAGGACGTCGCCCGCGGCTACCTGATCGACATCCGCACCCAGCGGGTGGCGTTCGACCGGCGGTCGGGACGCCTGACCTCCTGCTGCGGGGCCGCGGTCCAGGGCGACGTCACCGCCCGGCAGGACGGCATCGGGCTGTTCTGGCCCGTGGACGTGACCAGGCGCACCTACCAACTCTACGACGTCCAGACCCGGCGGGCCTGGCCGGTCGTGTTCCAGGGCGAGGAGCGCGTCGAGGGCGTGCGCGCCTACCGCTTCGTCCAGCGGATCCCGGCCACGAAGGTCACGGAGGCCGTCCCCGACATGCCCGGGGAGATGCTCGGGCTCGGCAAGAAGCGCGGCGGCGTCCCGGTGGACCGGTACTACGAGGCCGAGGCCACCTACTGGGTCGATCCCCGGACGGGCGCGCCGATCGACCAGCGGCAGAGGGCCCTGTCCACGCTGCGGGCGAAGACCGGGCCGGGACGGCTCGTGGTGGCCGACCTCGACCTGCGGATGTCGCCCGAGACGCGGCGGGAGCTGATCGCCCGGTCGGACGACGGCGCCGAGAAGATCCGGCTGGTGGAGACGGCCGTGCCGCTGGCGTGCGGGATCGCGGGCCTGGTCGCCCTGGCCGCCGGGCTCGCGGCGAGCCCGCGCGGCG
>NZ_CAACUY010000312.1 GCF_900659615.1 Actinomadura fibrosa
GCGACCGCGGCGCTGCGGGCCCGGGAGGCCGCCGCCGCGGCGGAGCCCGCCGACTGGGAGGAGCTGCGCGAGGCCGGCCGGGCCGCCAAGGACGAGGCGCTGCTCAACCTCGACGTCCACCTGGAGGAGCTGGAGCGGGCGGTCACCGAGGCGGGCGGCACCGTGCACTGGGCCGCGGACGCGGCCGAGGCCCGCCGTGTCGTCGTCGGCCTGGTCAGGGCGACGGGCGCGCGGGAGGTCGTGAAGGCCCGGTCGCTCGTCACCCGCGAGATCGGGCTGAACGACGCGCTCGCGCGGGCGGGCGTCACGGCCCGCGAGACCGCGCTGTCCGACCTGGTCGTCCAGCTCGGCGGCGACGAGCCGTCCCACCTGCTGTCCCCGGCGGCGCACCGCGACGCCGCGGAGATCCGCGAGCTGTTCCTGCGGGAGCTGCCCGGCGCGCCGCCCGACCTGCCCGGCGACCCGGCCGCGCTCGCCGGGGCGGCCCGCGCGCACCTACGCGAGCGGTTCCTCGGCGCCCGCGTCGCGATCACCGGCGCGAACTTCCTGGTCGCCGAGACGGGGACGGCCGTGCTGCTGGAGTCGGAGGGCAACGGCCGGATGTGCCTCACCCTCCCCGACACCCTGATCACCGTCGCCGGCATCGAGAAGGTCGTCCCGACATGGGACGACATGGAGGTGTTCCTCCAGCTCCTGCCGCGCTCGTCGTCCGGCGACCGGATGACCCCCTACGTCTCGACCTGGACGGGCGTGACCCCCGGCGACGGGCCGCGCGAGTTCCACCTCGTCCTGCTCGACAACGGCCGCACCTCCGCCCTCGCCGACGAGGTGGGCCGCGCCGCGCTGCGCTGCGTCCGCTGCTCGGCCTGCCTGAACGTCTGCCCGGTCTACGAGCGGACGGGCGGCGCCGCCTACGGCCCCGTCTACCCGGGCCCGATCGGCGCCATCCTCACGCCGCAGCTCAACGGCGTGGAGCGCGCCGCCGACGCGTCCCTGCCGTACGCGTCCACGCTCTGCGGGGCCTGCGCGGACGTGTGCCCCGTGAAGATCGACATCCCGGACGTCCTCGTGCACCTGCGCGGGAAGGTCGTCGAGTCGCGGCGCCGCAGGCCCGTCCCGAACCCCGAGCTGCTGCTGATGCGCGGCCTCGCCTGGACGATGGGCGACCCGCGGCGGCACGAGGCGGCCCTGCGGCGCGGCGCGCGCTGGGCGCGGCTGCTGTCGCGCGGCGGCCGGATCCGGCGGCTGCCCGGCCTGCTCGGGAAGTGGACGGAGGCCCGCGACCTGCCCGTCCCGCCCGCCGAGAGCTTCCGCGCCTGGTGGCGGCGGAGGGGCTCGTGAGCGCGCGGAGGCCCCGGTGAGCTCGCGGGAGGAGGTCCTGCGGCGCGTCCGGGACGCCATCGGAGGGGCGCGCGGCACGCACCCGCCCGCCCCGCGCGGCTACGCCCGCCGGCTGACCGAGGCCGAGGCCGCCACCCGCGCGGACGTGCTCGCGCTGTTCACCGAGCGGGTCGCCGGCCACCGCGCCGCGGTCCGGCACGTGAGCGCCGACGAGCTGGCCACCGCGGTCGCCGCGGCGCTGTGGGGCCGGGAGGCCAAGCAGATCGTCGTCCCGGCCGACCTGCCGTTCGGCTGGCTCGCCGAGCTCGACGGCGTCCGCGCGCTCGCCGACACCCCCGCGCTCGACCTGGAGGCGCTCGCGGCGGCCGACGGCACGGTCACCGGCTGCGCGGCGGCGGTGGCGCAGACCGGCACGGTGGTCCTGGACGGCGGGCGCGCGCAGGGCCGGCGGGCGCTCACGCTCGTCCCCGGCTACCACCTGTGCATCGTGCACGCCGACCAGATCGTGGGAACGGTCCCGGAGGCGGTGGCCCGCCTCGACCCGTCCCGGCCGCTCACCTGGATCAGCGGCCCGTCGACCGTCCACGACATCGGCGCGACCAGGGTCGACGGAGTCCACGGCCCCCGCCACCTGGAGGTCCTCGTCGTCGAGGACTGAGCGCCGCGCCGGGGCCGCCTCAGGAGGCGCGGAGGATCTGGTCGAGGCCGGCGTCGAAGCGGGCGTCCCAGTCGACGGCGCGGTCGGCGCCGTCCTCGTCGGTGTTCCGCACCTCCAGGGCCGCGTGGCCGATCACGTAGGCGAGCAGCGTGTGCGCGGTCGCCGCGGCCGCGTCCTCGGCCACGCCGCCGCGGCGGAGCACCTCGCGCAGGGACGCGACGGTCTCGGTGAGGGCCGCGGGGTTGCGCCGCGTGACCACGAGCGGCAGGACGCCCGCGTGGGCGAGCAGTCGGGCCCGGTAGTCGCGGGCCCAGGCGCGCAGGGTGCCGGCCGGGGCGGCGGCGGACGCGGCGTCGGCGGGGGAGGCGGGGGCGGCGGGGGCGGCGGCGACGTGCGCGACGAGGCCGTCGAGGAGCTGCTCCTTGCCGCGGGGGAGGTGGTGGTAGATCGCCATCGCCTCGACCTCCAGCGCGTCGCCGAGGCGGCGCATGGTGAGGCGGCCGAGTCCCTGGCCGTCCACGATGCGGAGGGCGGCCTCGATGATGCGCTCGATCGACAGCGGGGCGCGGTTCTGGGCGTTGATCTGCGGTTGCCGGACCATGAGCGAACACCTTACTGCGTAAAGGGCCGAACTTTGGTGTCCCCCGTCACAACACGCCGGTGGCCCGCGTACGCTTGCCTGGATCACGTGTCGAAGAAGGGGAACCACCATGCCGCTGGGGCGCCGGGTGAGCAAGGACGTCGCGGAGCAGTACGAGGCCGACCGGCGGCTGGCGGACGGCTACGACGAGCGGCTCGCCGCGGCGGGCGCGGCGGAGCGGGCGCTGCGCGAGGCGCAGGGCTCGAACGCCCCCGAGGGGGAGCTGCGGGCGCTGACGATCGCGTTCGACGAGGCGCTGACGGCGGCGATCGCCGCGGCCGAGGCCGCCGAGCGGGTCGCGATGGGCCCGCGCACGTACGCGACCGAGGCGCAGGACGGCAAGGCGCGGCGGGCGGCGGAGATCGCGCGCCGCCGGGCGAAGGCGCGCCCGGCCGTCCGGCCGTGGACCGACGAGGTCGACCGGCTCCGCACGGCCCGCGAGGCGCACCGGCTGAGCTACCGGACGCGGCCCACCGCGGTCGTCTGACACCGCGCCCCGGGGGAGGCCCGGGGGTGCGGGGCCGTCCCCGGGCGGGGGAGTCCGGGCGGCGGCGACACGGCGGTTCACCGGGTGGCACCGGCCACCGAACTCTGAGAGTCTGCCCTCTCGGGCCACGCCGGGGTGCACCGCTCCGCGTGCCGCGGACCGCGGCGGGCGCCCGGGGAAGCGCCCCGGAGGGGAGGGGCCGTACGGTGCTCTGGACGCGGGGGGAAGTCACGTGGAGCGCACGCCGCCGGACCGGCATCGCGTACTCGAGTCCTACCAGGACGGGGTACGGGCGATCCGCGATCTGGCGGCCGGGATCACCGACTGGGACCTGCCGACGCCGTGCGCGGACTGGGCTCTGATCGACCTCGCCGGGCATCTGCGCTGCGTGTCGGAGAACTTCCTGGAGTACCTCCAGGACGCCCCCGACAGCCGGCTGGCCAAGCTGTTCGCGCAGGAGGCGGCGACGGCCGTGCTGATCCGGCAGCAGGCCCGGCAGAACGCGACGGAGCTCGCGGTGCTGCCGCCGGAGACGGGCCCGGAGCGGATCATGGCGTTCGGGGTGTCCGCGGGCGCCTACGCCGACCTCCTGCCGGACATGTGGGACCGGACCCATCTGATCTACCGGGGCACCAAGCACACCGTCGGCGACCACGCGGGCGCGGCCTGCGTGGAGTGGCACCTGCACGCCTGGGACATGGCTCGCGCGACCGGCGCCGACTACCGGCCGCGCGATCCCGACCTGCTCGTGTCGGCGTGGCACTGGGGCGTCCCGCACCTGCCGCTGGCCGCGGGGCGGGCGTGGGAGTCGGTGCTGCGCTCCTCGGGCCGGTCGCCGCGCTGGCCGGACCCCGACGAGGGGACCGGCCGGCGGCGGAGCGGGCGGCGGAACGTCAGACGCCCGCCAGCCTCTTCGGGTGGGCCCGCAGGTAGACCAGCCAGGTGAGCGCGAAGCACAGGGCGTAGTACGCGATGAAGGCGATGTAGGCGCCGTTCCCGGTGTGGTAGGTCAGGAACGACTGCCGGAACGCGATGTTGACCAGCACGCCGCCGAAGGCGCCGACGGCCCCGGCGACGCCGATCAGCGCGCCGGCGAGCCGGCGGGCCTCGTGCTCGGCGGCGGCCGGGTCGCCGCCGCCGGCGACGCCGAGCTGCGCCTTCGCCCGGAAGATCGCGGGGATCATCTTGTAGGTGGAACCGTTGCCGAGGCCGCTGAAGACGAACAGCAGGATGAAGCCGGTGAGGAACAGCGCCAGCGACTTGCTGAGCGAGGCGGCCAGCACGAGCCCGGCCGCGCCCGCCATCGCGACGAAGTTCAGGAACGTCACCCGGGCGCCGCCGTGCCGGTCGGCGAGCCAGCCGCCGACCGGGCGGATCAGGGAGCCGAGCAGCGGGCCGAGGAACGTCAGGTAGGCGGCCTTGATCGGGGTGTCGAAGTCGGCCTTGAACTGGACCTGGAGCACCTGCCCGAAGGCGAACCCGAACCCGATGAACGAGCCGAAGGTGCCGATGTACAGGGCCGACATGATCCAGGTGTGGGCGTCCCGGCACACGTCCCGCATCGCGCGCTTCTCGTTGCGCGCCTGGGACAGGTTGTCCATGTAGAGCGCGGAGCCGAGGGCGGCCAGGACGATGAACGGGATGTAGATGCCGGCGACGAGGCCGGGGTGGCCCTTGCCCGCGGTGGCGAGCACGAGCAGCGCGACGAGCTGGACGACGGCGACGCCGAGGTTGCCGCCGCCCGCGTTGAGGCCGAGCGCCCAGCCCTTGAGCCGCTGCGGGTAGAAGGCGTTGATGTTCGCCATCGAGGAGGCGAAGTTGCCGCCGCCGACGCCCGCGACGGCCGCGAGCACGAGCAGGGTCGTGAAGGAGACGCCCGGCCGGACGAGGAACGCGGCGAGCAGCGCGGGGACCAGCAGCAGCGACGCGCTGAAGATCGTCCAGTTGCGCCCGCCGAACCGGGCGACGGCGAAGGTGTACGGCAGCCGCAGGACCGATCCGACCAGCGCCGGGACGGCGGTGAGGGTGAACTTGCCCGCCGGGTCGATGCCGTACGCGGGCCCGAGGAACAGCACGAGCACGGACCAGAGCGTCCACACCGAGAACCCGATGTGCTCGGAGAAGATCGAGAAGACGAGGTTGCGGCGCGCGACGCGGGCGCCGGTGGCCTTCCAGAACTCCGGGTCCTCGGGCCGCCAGTCGTCGATCCAGTGGCCCTTCAGCCGGGTGAGCGGATACCCGCGCGCGGTCCGTCCGGTGTCGGTGGTGAGGGTCATCGGCGTCTCCTTGGGTTCGCTGACCGGCACGAACGTAGGAGCGGCGGGTTTCGCCGATGTGTGTCCCGTAATGCGGCGGTGATAACTCCGCTGCACCGCGTGCCCGGCGGCGCTGTGAGACGGGCCGGACGCGCACCGGGATAACACCGCTGTGACCTGGGTAGACCTTGATCGCGAAGCCACAACGGGGGGAAGGCACGGACCATGGCGACCTGCGAGGTCTGCGGCAACGACTACGCGATGTCCTTCGAGGTGCACGCGCAGGGCGAGGCCCACACGTTCGACTCGTTCGAGTGCGCGATCACCCGGATGGCGCCGATCTGCGAGCACTGCGAGTGCCGGATCATCGGGCACGGCGTCGAGGTGGAGGGGCACTGGTACTGCTGCGCCCACTGCGCGCGGGCGGTCGATCCCGAGCGGGCGCGGCGGATCGCCGACGCAGCGCCCGTGTGACCGCGGACTCCGGTCAGGAACGTTCCGCGCGGGCGTCGCTGAGGAGGGCGCCGAAGGGCTGCTCGCGGCCGTCCTCAAGGTAGACGGCGCGGCGCTCGGCCATGGCGCGCAGGCTCGGGGCCATCCGGCGGGCGACGTGCGGCGGCGCCAGCTCGGGGATCTTCTCCGGCGCCACGAGGACGTGGTCGGAGAGCTCCTCGGGCGGGAGGCGGATGGCGCCGGCCTCGGCGCCGGTGATGGCGCCGTGGAAGACGAAGACGTTGGCGGAGTCGACGCCGTCCTGCGGGGAGCCCCAGTCGACGCAGGCCAGACCGTCCAGGCGGGGGACGAAGCCGAGCTCCTCCTCGCACTCGCGGACGCACGCGGCCAGCGGGGACTCGTCGGCCTCGATGACGCCGCCGGGCAGGAACCAGCCCTCCCGGTAGGTGGGCTTGACGAGCAGGACCCGCCCGAGGTCGTCGAGGAGCAGTGCCGCCGCGGCGCCGCGGGTGCGCGGCAGCGAGGCGTAGTAGGCAAGGTCGGGCATGTACCGAGGTTAGGCGCGCCGGGGGCGCGGTGATCCGCGCGCCGCGGGGCGCGGGGCCGCATCCGTCCGCGAGATCGCCGGGACGCCGCCGATCCGTTCGGCAACGGGGGCAGGGGCGCCGAATGGGCCATGACAAAGGTCGACAACGCTTGACACGCGATCGTCAAGGATTGCCGCCGGGCGCCGCCGCCGGTGTCTCCGCCGTGTCCGGGGGGCCGGGCGCGGACTCGCTCCGGCCGCTTCCGGATGGCCGCCCGCCGGCCGGCGGCTCACCGTGGAAGGGCGGGTGGAGGACCGGCCGGCCGCCGGATCGCACGCATTTCTGGGACAAGTCCGGCGCACCAGGTGAAATGGCGACTGCGGCCCCTCGTTCCGCCTGGACCGGTTCCGGTGCCCGATGCAACCCCTCTGACCTGCGTGAACATGCTCTGCCGGCATTCCGGGCGGGGGCGGTTCCGGGGCCGGAGCGCAGATTCGGCTTGATAGCGGTCCGGCCACGATTCGATTTCGAGGTGAGCGTCTTTTAACACGCCGGTGACAAAGGGGACGCAATCGCGAAACGGCCTCTGCTCAGGATCGGGCCCATGAACGTCGGAGGGGACGAACGGACGCGACCGGCCTCGGAGCCCGGCTCCCGCGGCCACCGCGCAGACCTTACTGCGTCAGGGGTCCGGGCCGGAACCGTTCGGCACATGTTCCGCGCACGGGCCGCCGGCACGGCCGGTCCCGGCGCCGCTCCCGAGTACGAGCGCGACCAGATCACACCGGTCCCGGGGACCGGTTCCCGCCTGGAGGTTGCCGCCCGATGACCATGACACCCGATGTGCTGATCACCAGGGAGCCGCGGCGCCCGCACGGGCACGCGCCCGCCGCGGGGCACTGGTTCGACGTCTGCGAGTACGCCGACCTGATCCCCGAGCGCGGTGCCTGCGCGATGATCGACGGCACCCAGGTCGCGATCTTCCGGACGTTCGACGGCACGCTGTACGCGCTGTCGAACCTCGACCCGTTCAGCGGCGCCTACGTCCTGTCCCGGGGCATCCTCGGCACCCGCGGCGGCGCTCCCACCGTCGCCTCGCCCATGTACAAGCAGGTGTTCGACCTGCGCACGGGGGCCTGCCTGGACGATCCGCGGGTGGCGCTGCCGACGTTCCCGATCCGCCTGGACGCGTCCGGCCACCGGGTGGAGGTGGCGCTCTCCCATGAGCACGGGCAGTGAGCCGCTGGCCGGGTTCGCCGTCGGCGTGACGGCGGCCCGCCGCCACGAGGAGCTCGCCGCGCTCCTGGAACGCCGCGGTGCCAGGGTCGTGCACGCCCCCGCCATCCGCCTGGTCCCGCTGTCCGACGACGCCGAGCTGCTGGAGGCGACGCGGGCGTGCATCGAGCAGCCCCTCGACCATGTCGTGGTCACGACCGGGATCGGTTTCCGGGCGTGGCTGGAGACCGCCGACGGGTGGGGGCTCCGCGACGCGCTGATCGGGCGGCTCGCGGAGACCGACATCGTGGCGCGCGGCCCGAAGGCGCGCGGCGCGATCCGGTCGGCCGGGCTGCAGGAGCGCTGGTCGCCGGAGTCGGAGGGGTGCGCCGAGGTGATCGAGCACCTGCTGGAGAAGGACCTGACGGGCGCGCGGGTCGCCGTGCAGCTGTACGGCGAGCAGCAGCCGGAGCTGACCGGGTCGCTGCGCGACGCGGGCGCCGAGGTGATCGAGATCCCGGTGTACCGGTGGTCGCGGACCGACGACCCGACGCCGCTGCGCCGGCTCGTCGGGCAGGCCGTCGCCGGGACGGTGGACGCGATCGCGTTCACCAGCGCCCCGGCGGTCGCCGCGACGCTCGCGGTCGCCGCCGAGGACGCGCTGGAGGAGCCGCTGCTGGAGGCGATGCGCACGCACGTGGTGGCGGCGTGCGTCGGTCCGGTGACCGCGCAGTCGCTGACGGAGCGCGGGGTGGCGACCGTGCAGCCCGAGCGGGCGCGGATCGGGGCGCTGGTGCGGGCGCTGGTGTCGGACCTGCCCGAGCGGCGCGCGCGGCGCATCGAGGTGCGCGGGTTCGCGCTGGAGCTGCGCGGCCACGCCGTCGTGCTGGACGGCCAGCTGCGGCCGATCGCGCCGGCGCCGATGGCGATCCTGCGGGCGCTGGCGCGGCGTCCGGGGCACGTGGTGTCGCGGGCGGAGCTGTGCGGGGTGCTGCCGAGCCGGCTGGTCGTCGGCGGGACGCCGTGGTCGCGGGACGCGCGCCCGCAGGCCGACGAGCACGCGGTGGAGATGGCGGTGGCCCGGCTGCGGCGCGGTCTCGGCCGCGCCGGGATCGTGGAGACGGTGGTGAAGCGGGGCTACCGGCTGGCGTGCGACCCGCGGCTGTCCGACCAGCTGCGGGCGGGTGTCGGTGGCTGACGGCCGCGGCTCCGCCGCGCCGGCGCTGCTGGCGGTGGCGCACGGCACCCGGGATCCGGCCGGTCCGATCGCCGTCCGGGAGCTGCTGCGCCGGGTGCGGGCGATCCGCCCGTGGGTGCGGGTCGTGGAGGCCTACGGCGAGCTGTCGGCGCCGTCGCTGGAGGAGGCGGCGGCGGGGCTGGAGGGCCCGGTGGTCGTGGTGCCGCTGCTGCTGGCCCGCGGCTACCACGCCCTGATCGACATCCCGGACCGGGCGGCGCGGCTGCTGCCCGGCTCGGTGACGGCCCGGCCGCTCGGCCCGGACGGCCTGCTGGCCGCCGCGCTGGCCGAGCG
>NZ_CAACUY010000313.1 GCF_900659615.1 Actinomadura fibrosa
ACCGCGCCCGCTGCCGCGCCGCCCGCCGCGCCGGCCGACGCGACCGCCACCGCGTCGGAGCTGGCCCACCCGTCCGGGCTCGGCGTGGTCGGACCCGGCGCGGACGGCTTCATGCGCGCCGTGCTCGTGGACCTCCTCACCCGCGACGGACCCCACGCGAAGATCGTCCTCACCCGGGGCGAGCTGCACCGGCTGTTCGGGGACGCGTTGACCGGCCCGCTCCGCACCGCCTTCGACGCCCGCCTCCACGTCTGCGACCTGCTGGAGGAGGCGATCGAGCAGCTCGAACTGGAGATGCTCGTCGCCGACGCCGAGCGCGCCAACCCCGACCTCAGCCCCACGGGCGGGCAGAGCCGTCCGGTCACCTACTGGCTTTCCACGCCCGGCGAGGACGACGACGTCGTCGTGCCCGTCATCCGGCGCGGCCCCGCGCACGGCCTGGTCGGCCTGGTCTTCGGCACGTGGCCGCACGGCCGCACCTGCACGGTCGACGACAGCGGCGTCCTCACCGAGACCGGCGAACCGGACGAGACCGGCGGGCCGGACGCGATCGCCGTCGCCACGCTGTCCCTCGCGGACGCCCTGGCCCGCCTCCGCGAGTACACGGAACGCGAAGCCTGGTTCTGACCGCGGCCGGCGTTCTGGTCAGAGCGGGCGGGTGCACTTCTCGTCATGCTGCGGGTAGTCGGCCCAGAGGCAGACGCGGACGACGACGTCCGTGCCGTCCACCACCTTCCTGATCGCCGGGGTGCGGACATGGCGGTCCCGGGTTCCCGGCCCGATGATCGGCGCGGGGCAGGGATGCCAGGGCCCGCCGCCGATCCGCCAGTCGAGGCGGACGCCGCCCGTCCCCGTCTCCGAGCTGCCCCGCCCCCAGTAGTAGGTCGCGCCGTCGCGCGTCTCGTACCAGGCCGACCCGTGCATGTAGCCGAAGTCGAGCGTGGGGTTCTCCCGCTTGGCCGACTCTCCGACGAGGGTGGACGCGTCGATCAGGTTCGCGGGCCGGGCACCGCAGGCCGGGGCCTGCGGAACGGCACCGGCCGACCGCGGACGGGATCCCGCCCCGGACGGCCAGACGGCGGCCGTCACCCCGACGGCCACGGCCATCAGAGCCGCCCCGGCGATCGCCGCCCGCACGACACGCCGCGACCGACCGGCCCGGCCCGCGGATGGCGGCGGCACCGCCCCAGGCGACAACGCCGAACCGGGCGGCGGCGCGGTCGCGGCGGGCAGCGACGTCGGGCCGGGCGGCGCCGGAGCCGGAGCGGGCAGCGCTGTATCCGAGGCGGTCTGAGGCAGGGGCTCGGGTGGGGTGGTCAGGCGGTCCAGGGTCGCCAGCCAGGGTGCGGGTTCGGTGACGTCGCAGCAGCGCAGGATCGACTCGACGAACTCGCGCCGGTCCGGCATGCCCGCCAGCAGCTCCGGCCTGCGGAAGACGTCGCTGACGGTGGAGCTGGGAAGCCATCGGGGCAGGTCGAGTGCGCGCGCACGGCGTTCCAGGCGCCGCAGGCTGAGCCCTGACCGCGTGCACAAGCCGTTCAGCCGCGCCACGAAAGCGTCGATCGACGGGACGCCGTCCAGACCGTCCGAATCGAGCTCGCTCATGCCTGCCCTCCGGATCCGCACCGCGCGGGGCCTTGTCGACCGCCCTTTCTACACCGCGCTGACCAGCGTCCGGGCCGGTTCCGACCATCCCGGACAGGCCCGGACACTTTTCGCCTTGTGGCCTGCGGTGACGCGCCCGTTCAATCGGTGCCCGTCCCCCGGAAGCAGACCGAAAGGCACCGATCCATGCAACGCATCCGCGTGTTCGCCCTCGGCCTGGCGGTGGCCGCGCCGGCCCTCGCCGCCGTCCCGTTCCTGACCCACGGCGGCGCGGCGGCCACCGCCCGCCCGGCCGCCGCGGCGACGCCCGTCGGCGGGGGCGCCGGCGGGCAGGCCGGGCGGCCGGGCACCATCACCCGCGCGACCGTCATGGCCCGGGCGCGGTGGTGGCTGAACAAGACGAACATCCCCTACTCCCAGTCGACCTGCTACACGACCAGCGGCAGGCGGACGTCCTGCCGGGCCGGGACGTTCCGGGCGGACTGCTCCGGCTACGTGTCGCTGGCCTGGAACGTCGGCAACCTGACCGTCGGCAGCTCCCAGCCGGCGCTGACCCCGCTCGGGCACCACCAGAGCAAGTCCCGCGAGATCGCCAAGACCTCGCTCGCCGCGGGCGACGCGCTCGCCTACTACAGGGGCCCGGGCGACAACGCCCACATCGCGCTGTTCGTCCGCTGGCAGGGCAGGCGCGGCGGTCCCGCCGTCGTCTGGGAGCAGGCGGGCGGCCAGTCCGGGCCGCGGCAGCACGTCTGGTCCGTGAGCCGCCAGCGCGGCTACCGGGCGTTCCGCCTGCTCAGCATCCGCTGACGGACGGCTCGCCAACGCTCACGAACGGTCGAGCCCCCGGCGCCCCGATGGGGTGCCGGGGGCCTTTCCTTGGGCGCCTTCCCTTTCACCGCCTTCGGCCTTGCGGGGGAGGCGCCGCCTCACCCTGCGGGATGGGGGTTCCAGGCTGCTCTCCCTCCGTCCGGTGAACCTTGCCAAGAAGCGTTGCAAAGGACCTTTGCACAGCCTAGCGTCCAGGGCATGACGGAACAGTCACCACCCGTGGAGATGACGGATCCGCGCCAGGTGCGGCTCCTCGCGCATCCGCTGCGGCAGCGGATCGCGGAGGTCATGCGGCGCGGGCCCGTCTCGTCCACGACGCTCGCCCGCGAGCTCGGCGAGAGCACCGGCGCGACGAGCTACCACCTGCGCCGGCTCGCCGAGCACGGCTTCATCGAGGAGGTCCCCGGCCGCGGCCGGGGCCGCGAGCGCTGGTGGCGGCACGTCCCCGCGGACCGGCGGCTCCCGCCCTACTCCCGGCAGAGCCCCGAGATGCGGGAGGCGGTCGGGGAGGTCACCCGGCTGGAGTTCGCGAACGAGCTCGACCTGCTCGCCCGCTTCGAGCGGGTCCGGGACGATCTGGGCCCGTGGGCGGACGCGCTGCTCTTCTCGTTCTCCACCGTCACGCTGACGCCGGACCAGCTCCGGCCGTTCTTCGAGGAGTACATCGCGCTCCTCTACCGCTACAAGAACGCCGACGAGGATCCGCCGCCCGACGCGCGGACCCTCGTCGTCAGGTTCCTGGCCTTCCCCGAGATCACGGACGAGGCCGAACCTCCGGACCCGGACGAGGCAGGCCCTCCGGCCCCAGACGAGGCCGGGCCCCCGGACCCGGACGAGGCCGGAAGTTAGAGCCCGGGTCGCCGAGTTGCCCCTCGGCGACCCGGGCGGGCGGAAGCCCGAGTCACCACGCCATCGGCGTGTTCACCGCGACACGAACCCCCACCGAAAGGAGAGCACCTCGTGCTGCTCCCACGCAAACTCGCCGGGCTCCCGGCGGGACGCCACGCGAAATGGGCGATCCTCCTGCTCTGGGTCGCGATCGTCCTGGTCGCCGCGCCGAACGCGAGCCGGCTCTCGGGCGCCGTCCAGGACGACTCCACCGCGGAACTGCCGCGCGGCGCGCAGTCCACGCGGGTCGAGGAGCTGACGGCGCGCTTCCCCGGCGGCGAGCTCGCGCCGGGCATCGTCGCCTACGTCCGCGACACCGGCGTCACCGCCGCGGACCGGACGCGCGCCGAGGCCGACCGCCGCGCCCTCGCCGCCGTCGCGGCGGGTCCGATCGCGCCGGCCGTCCCGTCCCGCGACGGCCGCGCGCTCATGCTGACCGTCCCGCTCGCCGACGACGACCACCTCGCGGACAACGCCGGGCGGATCCGTGACCAGATCGAGCGGAACGCTCCTCCGGGCCTCCAGGTCCGCCTCACCGGCCCCGCGGGCGCCGCGCTCGACGTCGGCGACGCTTTCGAGAAGGTCGACAAGGCGCTGCTGCTCGTCACGGTGCTGCTCGTCGCCGCCGTCCTCCTGCTCACCTACCGCAGCCCGGTGCTGTGGCTGCTTCCGCTCCTGACCGCGGCGGTCTCCCTCCAGGTCACCGGCGCGGTCGTCTACCTCCTCGCCGAGCACGCCGGCCTCTACGTCGCGGACGGGACGTCCAGCATCCTCGACGCGCTGGTGTTCGGCATCACCACCGACTACGCGCTGCTGCTCCTCGCCCGCTACCGCGAGGAGCTCCGCCGCACCGCCGACCGCCACGAGGCGATGCGGGCCGCCCTGCGCCGCGCCGCCGCGCCGATCACCGCGTCCGCCGCGACCGTCTGCCTCGGGCTGCTGTGCCTGCTCGCGGCGGCGATGGGGTTCAACCACGCGCTCGGCCCCGTCGGCGCGATCGGCGTCCTCGGCGGTCTCGCCGTCGTGATGACGCTGCTGCCCGCCCTGCTCGTGGTCCTCGGCCGCTGGGTCTTCTGGCCGCGCATCCCCCGCCACGGCGACGCGCCGCCCGCCCGCGGCACGCTGTGGGACCGCGTCGGGCGCCGCGTCGCCGCCCGTCCCCGGCTCGTCTGGGTCTGCGGTACGGCGGTCCTCGCCGCGCTCGCCGCCGGGCTGCTCGGCGCCCACACGGGCCTCGACCGCGAGCACTTCCTCACCACCACGCCGTCCTCCAGCATCGGCGGGCGCCTCCTGAGCGCGCACTACCCCGGTGACGAGTCCCGCCCGATCGAGGTCGTGTCGGAGCGCGCGGCGACCCCGGGCGTGCTGGCCGCCGTGGCGAGGGTTCCCGGGGTCGCCGGGGTCGGTGAACCCGAGCCGTCCGTGGACGGCCGCCTCACCCGGACCGAGGTGGTTCTGGCCTCGTCGTCCGGCGGCGCCGCCGCGGACACTGTCCGGGCCGTCCGGGCGAGCGCCCCGGACGCCCTCGTCGGTGCCGGAGCCGCCGCCGACCTCGACCTCGCCGACGCGCAGGCGCACGACCGCCGCGTCGTGATCCCCCTCGTCCTCGGCGTCGTGCTGCTCGTCCTCATGGTGCTGCTCCGCGCCCTGGTCGCGCCGCTGCTGGTCGTCGCGACCGTCGTCGCGTCGTACTTCGCCGCGCTCGGCGCCGCCTGGCTGCTGTTCCGCCACGCCTTCGGGTTCCCCGCCCTGGACGTCCAGGTCGCGCTGATGGGCTTCCTGTTCATGGTCGCCCTCGGCGTGGACTACAACCTGTTCCTCGTGTCCCGCGTCCGCGAGGAGGCCGCCCGCTCCGACCACCGCACCGGGGTGCTGCGCGGCCTCGGCCTGACCGGCGGCGTCATCTCCAGCGCCGGGCTCGTCCTCGCCAGCACCTTCGGAGTCCTCGGCCTCATGCCCGTCACGATGATGGTGCAGATCGGCGTGCTGGTCACCCTCGGCGTCCTGCTGGACACCTTCCTCGTCCGCTCGGTCATCGTCCCGGCCCTCGCCCTGGACGTCGGACGCCGCTTCTGGTGGCCCGGACGCCTCGCCGCCCGCGCCGCCGCGCCCGCCCGTCCCCCGGAACCAGCCCGCTCGTGACCACCGGAGGTCCCGGTCCCGGAGGGGCCGGGGCCTTCGCACGCCGGGGAAAACAAAAAACCGCAGCCGGTGCTTTCGCTGAGCCGGTTGCGGTCGATGCGTACCCCCGAGCGGATTCGAACCGCCGTTACCGCCTTGAGAGGGCGGCGTCCTAGGCCACTAGACGACGGGGGCAGGACGTATGCCTTCGCGGTCTCCCGCTCGGGCCTCGCCCAGCCTACCGGACTCCGGCGCCCGCCTCGACCAGGATTCGCGCGGCGCCCGCGCGGGGACGCGGCGGTTCACCGACAGCGGCGGCGCTCACACCTATGACCCTGGTCGCACGTTTCGTCCGGCCGTTAGATCAGGGGCCGAAAGGGTAGGAAACCGTCGAGTGTTCGGAGGTGATGGTCGTGCTGCTGACGTCGCTCCCGTACTGCCCGGGATCCGGCGGCCGTACCGCCGTGCCGCGAGGCCGGCCGTAAGCGCCCGCACCATCTGAGAACCCCCGGCGCCGCGCGCCGGACGTACCGGGCACGGACTTCCCGCGTGCCTCGTCGCCCTTCCGGGCCATCCGGACCTTCTGTGCTCGCACGGCGTGCGGTCGTGCCGCGTGCCGTCCCTACGAAATGAGCGGAGCGATGACTACCCTGCCCCCGCTGGCCATCTCCGGCGTGCTCGACGACGAGGTCCTGGTCGTCCGGCTGGCCGGCGACCTGGACGTGGCGACCGCGCCGCGGCTGCGCGCGTACCTCCTGGAGACGCTGGACGACCGCAGGCCGGGGACGCTGGTGCTGGAGATGTCCGCGGTGGAGTTCACGGACTCGTCGGGGCTGGCCACGCTCGTCTGGGCGCACGGCGAGATGGCGCGGGGCGGCGGGGCCCTGGAGATCCGGAACCCGCGGCCGACACTGCGGCGGATCATGGCGGTCAGCGGGTTGAGCTCCCGGCTGACGCTGACCCCGGCCGAGCGGAATTCCGGGCTCCGGAACCGGAACCACGACGGGGACGGCAGCCGACCGTAACGGGGAACGTCCTTATGGAAACGGTCAGTCCAGTGGAAACCGGCCGCAGCAGGAAGCGGCCTTGGGGCCGCGGAAAAGGTGTACCCCCGAGCGGATTCGAACCGCCGTTACCGCCTTGAGAGGGCGGCGTCCTAGGCCACTAGACGACGGGGGCCTGTCCACTGACGCGGACGGAGCTGGGGTACCAGGACTCGAACCTAGACTAAGTGAACCAGAATCACTCGTGCTGCCGATTACACCATACCCCAGTGCGGTACGAGCCTCCGGCCGTCTCCGGCCGGTCGCTCGCGCCTCGAAGAGAATACCGGACTGTGGGACCGCAGCCAAAACGATTGCCGGAGCGGTGGAGACGGGCGGGGCGCCCGAGGCGCCGAGAGGCCCCGGGCGCGGTCAGCGGGTGAAGTCGGGCGGGCCGATGTGCTGGTCGCCCCACTCGACCAGCGGGCGCAGGCGGCGCCACGACTCGCGGACGCGGGTCACGACCTCCGGCGTCCGCATCCAGGGGTCGGCGGGCCAGCCCTGGTGGGCGTACAGGGAGCGGTGCCGCAGCAGTTCGAGGCGCGGATGGTCCTCGGGCGTGCCGCGCGGGCGGGTCTTGAGCCGGTCGCCCGCGATCTCCAGGCCGGCGGACCGGAGCTCCTCGACGATGGCCTCCAGCTCCTTGCCGAACGTGTCCGAGCCGACCGCCTCCCGGTAGCGGCGGAGCTGCTCGGGGGTGGGCGCGTACATGCCGCCCGCGACCATGAGGCCGTCGGCGTCGATCTGGACGTAGTACCCCTGCCCGGTGTGGCCGCCCTGGTGGGTCTTGTACGGGGTCTTGTCCTTGCTGAAGCGGACGTCGCGGTAGGGCCGGAACAGCTTGCCTGGGCCGAACTCCTCTTCCAGCTCGGCGAGCAGCTCGCTCATGGGGCCGCGGACGTGCCGCTCGTAGTCCTCCTTGTGCACCGTCCAGTACGCCTTGCTGTTGTCGGCCAGGAGGCCCTCGTAGAACTCGAACGACCGCTCGCTGAAGCCGCTGAACGTCATGGCATGTCCCTCCGTACGGCGCCCCCACAGCATAGGGACGCCGTACGATGCTTCAGTCGCGGGCGATGACGCGGTTGGTGAGGGTCCCGACGTTCTCGACCGTGACGGCGACCTCGTCGCCGATCTCCAGCGGGCCGACCCCGGCGGGCGTCCCGGTGAGGATGACGTCGCCGGGCAGCAGGGTCATGACCTGGCTGACGTACTCGACGAGGGTGGGGACGTCGTGCAGCAGCAGGGACGTCCGCGCGTCCTGGCGGACCTCGCCGTTGACCGTGGTGGTGATCGCCAGGTCGGACGGGTCGGCCTCCGTCTCGATCCACGGGCCGAGCGGGCAGAAGGTGTCGAAGCCCTTGGCCCGCGTCCACTGCCCGTCCTTCTTCTGGAGGTCGCGGGCGGTGACGTCGTTGGCGCAGGTGTAGCCAAGGATGACGTCGGCGGCGCGGGCGGCCGGGACCTCGCGGCACATGCGGCCGATGACGACGGCCAGCTCGCCCTCGTGGTCGACGCGCTCGGACAGCTTCTGCGGGTAGGCGATCGCCTCGCCGGGGCCGATGACGGCGGTGGACGGCTTGGAGAAGATCACCGGTTCGGCGGGCGGCTCGCCGCCCATCTCGCGGGCGTGGTCGGCGTAGTTCTTGCCGATCGCGATGACCTTGCTCGGCAGGATCGGCGCCAGCAGCCGGACGTCGGCGAGCGGGAGCCGCTGCCCGGTGAAGGTCAGGTCTCCGAACGGATGGGCCGCGATGGCGGCGACGGTGTTCTCCTCCACCACCCCGAAGGACATGCCCTCGTCGGTGGCGAACCTGGCGATACGCATGTCCGAGAGCCTAGTACGCGCCTCAGAGACCGCATGCCGTGCCGTTGACCCGGCACTTCCGCGGGGTGGCCGCGGTGCCCGCGGCGCCGAACCGGACCTCCCAGGTGCCGCCCGGCGGGATCGCCGCGGCGCCCGCGAGGTTCTCGATCTCCGGGTGGGCGCCGCCGTGCACGAGCCGCGCGCCCCAAATGTTTCTGACGTCGGCGCCGGACGCGTCGAACGTGAGCTTCCACGTCCGCATCGGCTGCGAGGTGCGGTTGGTGATGACGAACCTGCCCTCGAAGTACCCCTCGTCCTGCTGGACGAGCTGGTAGGTGACGCCGTCCCCCTCCACGACCGGGCCGATCGGCGCGGTGGGGGCGGCGGGCTCGGGCGTGCCCGGCTGCCCGGTGACCGGTGGCGTGCCGCCCGGACCGCCGGACGGGGCGGGCGTCGGGGCGTCCGTGGGGCCGCCCGTCGGCGCGGGACCACCGGTCGGAGCGCCTGTCGGGACGGCCGTCCCGGAGGGTGCGGGAGGTGCGGGCCGGGTGGCGGCGGTCTTCTCGTCGGAGTCTCCCCCGGCAAGGACAAGGGACGCGGCGATGCCCGCGATGACCAGCAGGGCGGCCGCGGCCATCGCGATGAGGAGAAGCACGCGGCGTGGACGCCCGGACCGGACGGACGCACCGCCGGGTGCCGTCGCCTCGCCCGGGGACGGCGGCGGAGGCGGCGAGGCCATGACCGCCGGGCCCGCCGCACCCGGGCCGGTCGCACCCGGCCCG
>NZ_CAACUY010000314.1 GCF_900659615.1 Actinomadura fibrosa
GGGCCTGCCGGGCCCGGCCGCTCGCCCAGGCGTCGCCGGCGGCGGCGAGGAGGTGGTCGGTGCGGGTGCCGCGGTCCGGGGTCAGCGCGGCGGCGCGGCGCCAGATCCGCCAGGACTCGGCGTACCGGCCCGCGGCCTGCGACGTGCGGGCGGTGTCGGCGAGCTCGCGGGCCGTCCGGTCGTCGGGTTCGCCGGTGAGGGCGGCGCGGTGCCACAGCCGCCAGGGCCGCTGCCAGCTCTGGTCGAGGACGGCGGCGAGCAGCGTGTGGGCGGCCTGCCGCTCCAGCCGGGACGCCTCCGCCCACAGCGAGGAGCGGACGAGCCGGTCCCGGACGGTCACCACGTCGCCCTCGAAGCGCAGCAGCCCCGAGCCGCGGACGGCCTCGACCTCCCAGGCGGGGACGCCCGCGGTCCGCGCGGCGCGGCCGAACGTCGACACGTGCAGCAGCTCGTCCGCGGCCGTGATGAGGACGAGGCGCCGCGCGCCCGCGGGGAGTGCGAGGTGGCGGCGCCGGTAGTGGGCGCGCAGCGTGCTGCCGGCGGGGAGCGACCGCGGCGGCGGCGCCGTGCCGGACAGCTGCGCGGGGGTCAGCGCGGCGGCCAGTTCGCGGATCGCGAGCGGGCATCCGCAGGCCAGCGCGACGACCTCCTCCGCGAGGTCCGCGTCGAGCGGTTCCCCGGCCGCGCCGCCGAGCGCGACCGCGGTGGTGAATGTGCCGCCGAGCGTGCCGGAGAACGTGCTGTCGAGGACGCCGTCGAGCACCCCGCCGAGCGAGCCGGCGAGCGCGTCGCGCAGCACCTGCCGTCCCGCCTCCTCGGTGAGCGGTGCGAGCGGCAGGCGGGGGAGGCCGGTGAGGGCGTCGGCCGCCGGACGGTCGTCGCGCGCGGCGAACAGCATGGCCACGGGCTCGTCCTGGACGCGGCGCGCCGCGAAGCCCAGCGCGTCCAGGGAGAGGGGGTCGATCCATTGGGCGTCGTCCGCCCAGCAGAGGACGGGACCGTTCCGCGCCGCCGCGGTGAGCAGCTCGTACACGGCGGCGTACAGGTCGAACGGGTCGGCGCCCCCGCCGGACGCGCCGCCCGTGATGGGCGCGAGGGCCTTCCGGTGGACGGGCCGCAGGTCCGGCACGAGCGCGGCGAGGGGGCGCAGGAGCCGGTGCAGTCCCGAGTACGGGACGGACGTCTCGCGCGGGACGCCGGTGGTGCCGAGCACCTGGAAGCCGGGCCCGTCGGCGCGGGCGGCGGCGCTTCGGACGGCGGCGTCCAGCAGTGCGGTCTTGCCCATGCCGGCGTCGGCGAGGACCGCCATCGCGCCGCCGCGCCCGGCGAGGGCCGAGTCGAGCATCGCCGCGATCGCGCCGAGCTCGCGCCGGCGCCCGTGCGGCACACCTTCCGCTGTCATGCCGGTCCCTCCTCGGACGGATCGGGCCCATAGGTCAACACGCGGGGCCCGGCCGGGTCCAGAGCGCCGTTCGGTTTGAGGGCGGCGGCGCAATCCGGACGGGCCGTGATTGTGCGGCTGCACAGTCCGGGCGGCGGATTGTGGTCCGTGGGGCGCCGCGATGGCACGATGAGCCCCCCGCGTTGTGCTGGAGGTGGGGGGCGATGACGGGAGGCCGGCCGGGGCCGGGCGGACGGGGCGAGGCGGGCGTCCGGGCGGACGACGACCGTGAGCGGGCGGACCGGGCGATCCTGCGGAAGGCGGTCGCGCGCCTGTCCGACAGCCTGCCGGACCTCGCCGACCGGCTGGCCGCCGAGATCCTGTCCGGGGAGGGCGGCGACCGCGCCGACGCGCTGCGCGACGATCTGTGGGACGTCTGCCGTGCCGGGCTCGGGCACGGGTTCGAGGCGATCCTCGAACCGGGGCGCGGGCGCGCCGACCTCCAGTGGGCCGAGCGGCTCGGCCGCCGCCGCGCGCACCAGGGGCAGCCGCTCGACCAGCTCCTGCGCTCGTACCGGCTGGCGGGGCGGGTGTTCTGGGAGGCCGTGGTCGAGACGGTCGGGCGGGACGACCCGGACAACGTCCCGGCGCTGATCCGGCAGGCGACCCGGACCTGGGACACGATCGACGAGCAGTCGGGCGCGGCGGCGGCCGCCTACCACCGCACCGAGTTCGCGCTGGTGCGGCGCAGCGAGGAGCGCGTGCACGCGATCGTGGACGCGCTGCTGGACGGCCAGGGCGCCGACGGCGGGCTGCTCGCGACCGCGACGTCCGTGCTCGGCCTGCCCGCGGCCGGCCGCTACGCGGTCGTGATGATGGGCGCGGAGGGCGGCCTGGCCGACCACGGGGACCGGCGTCCCGCCGACACGGGCGGGATGCGGTTCATCTGGCGGCTGCGCGCGGACGCCCAGGTCGCGCTGGTCGCGCTCGGCACGGCGGAGCTGGACGACCTGGTCGCCGCGGTCCGCCCGCACGCCCGCGCGCACGCCGGGGTCAGCCCGGTCGTGGAGACGCTGGCGGAGCTGGGCGGGGCGCGCTGGCTGGCAGAGCTCGCGCTGCGGACCTGCCACGGTCCCGGCACGCAGATCGCCCGGCTTGACCGGCGCCTCCCGGACGCGCTCGTGCTGTCGCAGCCGCGGCTGGCGGGACGGCTCGGCCACGTCGCGCTCGGCGGGCTCGCCGAGGTGGACCACGGGTTCCGGGAGGTGCTGCTGACGACGCTCGCGACGTGGGTGGAGTGCGACGGTTCCGCCGCCCGCGCCGCCGAGCGGCTGTTCTGCCACCGCAACACCGTCCTGAACCGGCTCCGCCGGATCGAGCAGCTCACCGGGAGGACGCTGACCCGTCCGGGGGACCTGGTGGAGCTCGTCCTGGCGCTCAGCGCTGTGCGCCTGCACGGCGGGCCGGGCGCCGAGTCCGGCGGGCACGGCAACGGCGACAACGGCGCCGGGCCGCCCGCCTGGGTGGGCGGGCGGCCCGTCCGGTGACCGGTGCGACCTGTCAGGTGTGGGGGCAGGTGTCGCGGTACTCGGAGATGTTCCGGTCGCCCTGCGGCGCCGGGCAGAGGAACTGCTCGTAGCGGGTGTCGTTGTCGATGAACCGCTTGAGCCAGGAGATGCTGTACTTCGCGATCGTCGTGTTGGCGGTGTTCGGCGCGAAGTGGCTCGCCCCGGCCAGCTCCAGGTACGCCTTCTCCGTGGACGCGGGGATGCTCTCGTAGAACGGCTGGGCGTGCGAGGCGACCGGCGCGATCGTGTCGGTCTGGCCGCCGATGATGAGCGTCGGCACCGTGTCGCGGGAGAAGTTCTTGTTGAGGTCCCACGGGGTCAGCGGGATCGCGGCCTGGAGCGCGGGCCGGTCGAGGGACGCCTCCAGCGTGCCGCCGCCGCCCATCGAGTGGCCCATCACGCCGAGCCTGGACGCGTCGATGCGGGTCCGCACGCTGCTGCGCTGGGTCAGGTAGTCGAGCGCGGCCTCCAGCTGGCGGCCGCGGCTGTCCGGCTGGTCCGAGCGGGTCAGCGTGTCGATCGTGAAGACGACGAAGCCCTGGGACGCGAGGCGCGGGCCGAGCCAGGCCAGGCTGGACTGGTCGGCGGTGTAGCCCGGCGCGACCGCGACCGCGCCGAACGTGCCCTCGGCGGTGCTGGTCGGGTAGTAGATCGTCCCGCCGCCGAAGCCGGTGACGCTGAGCGAGGAGACGGTGGTCTGGGACGTGGCGAACGGGCCGCGCACCGCCTCGATGCTCGCGGTGGTCGGCGCCGGGCCGCGCTCGTAGGGGTTGTCGGCGCGCACGGCGAGGGCCTGCCCGGCCCGGGCCGGCTGCGCCGCGTGGGCCGCCTGCATCGCCTGCGGGGCGGCGCAGACGCCGGCGGTCAGGGCGGCGACGAGCAGCGCCTTGGCCGCCGTACGCCGGGTGGATGGGGTGGATCGCACGTCGGTTCACTCCTGATTCGGGGAGGGGACCGGCGGGGGCCGGTCCCGGAGAGTATCGACGCGGTCATTCTTGGCACACACCACGGCGGCCGGGCATCGGCGAAATGACCGGTCGGTAACTTCTGGAAGGCTTCCTTTTCGGATGCCGGCTAGGCGGCGACGGTGGCTCTGACCAGGCGGAAGTAGTCGAACGGGCGGAGTGCGTCCGTACGGTGCCACAGTCGCGGCGGGACGGCCTCCGCCAGCCGCACGTTCTCGGCGACCTTCAGGCCGTGCTCCTCCAGGAGCGCGTCGACCTCGTCCGGTGCGAGCAGCGAGCGCTTCGGTTCCCCGTACTCGACGACGATCTGTCCGGCGATCTCCGCGAAGGCGTCGCCCGCGGCGTCGCGGATGCCGGGCGGCAGGGCGTAGTCCAGGACGAGTTCGGTGCCGGGCGCCATCCCGCTGATCTCGTCCAGGACGGCCGCGATCGCGTCGCGGGTCAGGTAGTAGCTGACACCGAGCCAGCTCACCAGCGCGGGACGTCCGGGGTCGAACGACGCCTCGTCCTTCAGCTTCCGGACGGGCGCCTCCGCTTCGAAGTCCACCGGGACGAATGCGGCGGTCTCCGGGACGAGGATTCCGGCGGCCTCCAGGAGCCCTTTCTTCCATTCCTGCGTGGACGGATGGTCGACCTCGAACACGCGGACGCCCGGAGCGCTGCGAAAGGCGTAGGTGTCGAGCCCGGCCCCGAGGACGACGTACTGCCCATGGCCGCCGAGGCGCCCTTCCGTGTAGCGGCTGCGGACGGTCGTCACCGTGCGGGTCCCGGCGAGGATGAGGTGGTCGCCGCTCGACCGGTGGTACCCGATCATCTCGTCGGCGAGCCCTCCGAGCAGCGGCGACACGAGGGGATCGGTGAAGATCAGCGGTTCGTCGTCCACCAGCGGGTGCGCCGCCCGCGCCGCCGCGGCGGCGAGCGCGGTCCTGCTGGGACGGCCCTCGGCCATCGTTCCGGAACTCATCGGCCGGTTCCTTTCGCCAGTGCGGCCCGCGCCCGGAAGGCTCCGGCGCGGGCGGGTCGATGTCCTGGAGAAAGGCAGCCTATAAGCCGTTGTCCCTATCATATCAGCGCAAAATAAATTACTCGTAACCGTCGAATCAAGTTTTCGCCGCATTCCCAGGAGGAATTGTCGCCCGGCCGAGGACAGGCATCTGGCAGGACGCTGACAGGGGGGTGACAGCGGCCCGGCGCAGCCTGGACCCACACGCTGAACCGACCAGGAGGCCACCATGACCGAAGTCCTCATCGCCGGAGCCGGACCCACCGGGCTCACCCTCGCCATCGACCTCGCCCGCCGCGGCGTCCCGCACCGGATCATCGACCGCGCCGCCGTCACCGGGTCGCGCGGCAAGGGCCTCCAGCCCCGCACCCTGGAGGTGTTCGACGACCTCGGGGTCATCGGCACCATCCGGGCGGTGGGCGGCCCGTATCCCCCGATGCGCGCCTACTCCGGCACCGACGTCGTCTGGGAGGGGCGGATGCACGACGAGAAGCCGCCGTCCGCGAGCGTGCCCTACCCCGGCGCCGTGATGATCCCGCAGTGGCGCACCGAGCGGATCCTCCGCGACCGCCTGGACGAGCTCGGCGGCCGCGTCGAACCGGTCGGGCTGGCGTCCTTCGAGCAGGACGACGAGGGGGTCACCGCCGTGCTGGACGACGGGTCCCGCGTCCGCGCGGCCTACCTCGTCGGCGCGGACGGCGGCCGCAGCACCGTCCGGAAGACCCTGGGCGTCGCCTTCCTGGGCGACACCCACGAGGACGAGCGCATGCTCATCGGCGACGTGCGCGCCACCGGGCTGGACCGCGACCACTGGCACATCTGGGGCGACATGGCGAACCACAAGATCCGTGTGGCGCTGTGCCCGCTCGCCGGCACGGACGAGTTCCAGTTCACCGCGCCCCTTGCCCCGGGCGACGAGCCCGAGCTGACCCTCGCCACGTACCAGAAGATGTTCGACGAGTGCTCGGGACGCGACGACGTCCGCCTCACCGACCTCAGTTGGGCGTCGGTCTACCGCCTGAACATCCGCATGGTGGAGCGCTTCCGGGCCGGCCGCGTCTTCCTCGCCGGGGACGCCGCGCACGTCCACTCGCCGACCGGCGGGCAGGGCCTCAACACCGGCGTGCAGGACGCCTACAACCTCGGCTGGAAGCTCGGCGCCGTCCTGCGCGACGGCGCCGACCCGAGCCTGCTCGACACCTACGAGGAGGAGCGCCTCCCCGTGGCCGCCGGGGTCCTCGGCATCAGCACCGCGCTGTACCGGAAGGCCGCCGAGGGGCAGGCGGACGCGTTCAAGCGCGGCGAGGAGACCGCGCAACTGCTCCTGGCCTACCCGGACAGCCCCCTCACCGGTCCGGGCGGCGGGAACCGGGCGCCCGACGCCGTCCTGCGCGACCGCGACGGCGTGCCGGTCCGGCTGTTCGACCTCTTCCGCGGCCCGCACTTCACCGTCCTGGTGTTCGGCGACCACGCCTCCGGCGGGAGCGGCCTGGCCGCGTCCGTGCCCGGCGCGGTGAAGGTCGTCGCGATCGGCGAGGGCGGCGACCTGCTGGACCCGGACGGCGAGGCCCGGACCGCCTACGGGCTGGACGGCCCCGGCGTGGTCCTCGTCCGCCCGGACGGCTACGTGGCCTGCGCGGGCGACGAGTCCGCCCTCCGCTCCTACCGGCTGGCAGCGCGCTCACAGTAAGCCCGATGCACGCGGCCGAGAAAGAGGGAACCGGGGCGGGGCGTCCGGCCGAGTAGGGGTGAACTCACCGAAAGGATCCCCTCATGAACGGACGTGGTACGTGTTGACCGCGCCACCCGCCCCGGGCCCGTCCAGCCCCGCCGACGAGGCGTCCGACGCGGCGCTGCTCCGCCAGTCGGTGCTGCGGCCGGACCGGTTCGGGGCGGTCTTCGACCGGCACTGCGACGAGATCCACCGGTACGTCGCCCGCCGTCTCGGCCCCGGGACGGCGGAGGACGTCGTCGCGGAGACGTTCCTCGTGGCGTTCCGCAAGCGCGGCGGCTACGACTTCGCGCGGCCCGACGCGCGGCCCTGGCTCTACGGCATCGCGACGCGGGCCGTCGGCGCGCACCGGCGGGCGGAGGTGCGCCACAACCGGGCGCTGGCGCGGGCCGGGGGCCGCGAGGCCGTCGAGCCGTTCGACGAGCGCAGCGCGGCCCGGCTGACCGCCGAGCGGCTCCAGCCCCGGCTCGCGGCGGTGCTCGCCCGGCTCTCGGCGGCCGACCGCGACCTGCTGCTGCTGATCGCGTGGGCCGACCTGACCTACGAGGAGGCGGCCGAGGCGCTCGGCATCCCCGTCGGGACGGTCCGGTCCCGGCTCCACCGGATCCGCGGGAAGGTGCGCCGGGCGTTCGGCGGCACCAACCCCCTGGCCACGACGAACGAGGAGTCCCCGGCATGAGCGGGCGGGACGGGTTCGGGTCCGGTCATCCGGCCGGGAGGCGCGCGGGGTCGTTCCCCCGCGGGGAGGAAGTCATGGGCATCGACGAGATCACTGCTTTCCGCGAGGGGCGTCCCGACGTCCCGGCGTACGACCCGGCGGTCAAGGCGCGGCTCCGCGCACGGCTGCTCCAGGCGGAGCCGGAGCGTGCGGTGTCCGGCGCGCGGCGCGGCGGCGCGGGCTTCGGCGCCCGCCCCGGCTTCGGCGGGGTCCGGCTCGGTGGCCTGCGCGGGCGCTGGGCCACCGCCGGTGCGCTCACGGCGGCGCTGGCCGTCGGCATCACCGTCGTCCAGACCGTCGGCGTGGGAGGCGGCGGTGGCGGGAACTCGGCGCCGCGCCTCATCGGCCCCGTCGCCAACGCCGAGGAACTGGCGGACGACGCGGCGCGCAAGGCCGCGGCGGGCGGCGAGGGCACGCCGCGTCCCGGCCAGTGGGCGTACGTGAAGGCCGTCTACGCCCAGACGCAGGAGGGCGGAGGCGCCGCCCTGTTCGGCAAGCCCCGCAAGCTGCGGACGGAGGAGACCTGGCGCCGGGTGGACGACAAGCGGTTCGCCGTCTACGAGAACGGCGAGCTGAAGGTCGCCGCCGTCACCAAGTACCAGCCGACCTATCCGTATCTGCTGTCCCTGCCGTCCGAGCCCGCCGCCCTGCTGGCCCGCGTCTACAAGGAGGTGGACGCGGAGACCGCCCGCCACAGCGCCCCGCCGGACGCGTCCACCGGCAGGCTCTCCAAGCGGACCCTGGAGAAACTGAAGGAGGCGAAGACGGCGAAGCCCGTGGCGCCGACCGCCGAGCAGCGGAACATGAGGGCGTTCCAGGTCGTCGCGGGGTACATGGAGCGGGCGGTGCTCCCGCCCCGGCTCCGGGCCGCGATGTACGGGGCCATGGCCAGGATCCCCGGCGTCCGATACGAGGCCCGCGCGTCCGACATCACCGGACGGCCCGGCGTCACGCTCTACCGGGTCGAGGAGGGCTACCTCCGTGACGAGGTCCTCATCGACCCGAAGACGTACGCCTACATGGGGTTCCGGGCCATCGCGGTGAAGGAGCGCAAGGGGGTTCCCGGGCTGCTCGACGTCCGCGAGGGGCAGATCCTCGGCTGGAGCGCCCTCCAGCGGGCCGTCCTCGTGAACGGGCCCGGCAAGCGGGCGTAGCGCACGGATCCGCAGCGCCCGCGCGCGCGTGGGACGATCTCCGCTAGGACGAGCGGGTCTTCGGGGAGCGGGATGCGGGTGCCGGAAGGGGGCGCGCGGGCCACCGGCCTCGCGCGCCTCACGGGTCTCGCGCGGGCCGCCGGGCCCGGGCGGGCGCGGTTGATCGCCGGGCTGGTGATGGCGTCGTTCGCGGCCGTCTACGTCACGGCGGCGCCCGCCCGGACGGACGGGACGGCGCGGATCGCGGCGGCGGTCGTCCTGGCGCTCGGGGTCCTGGCGCTGCACCTGCTCTGGCTCGTCCCGGCGCTCGCGCCCCGGCGCCGGGCGGGCGCGGCGCCCATCGCCGCGCTCGCGCTCCAGGCCGCCTGCGCGTACGCGGGCGTGCTCGCGTTCGGGACGTCGGTGGCGATCCTCGGATTCGTCGCCGGGTCGCTGCTGCTACGGGCGCGGGGATGGCCGCTCGCCGCCGCGGCGGCCGCCGTGCTCGGCAGCGCGG
>NZ_CAACUY010000315.1 GCF_900659615.1 Actinomadura fibrosa
CTGGGCGGGCGGCTGCGCGCGGTCGGCCTCCGGCCGCGCGGGGGCGGACGCCTGGTTGTGCTGCGCGGAGTGCTGCTGCGCGTGGGACGTGGCGTGCGGCGCCGCTGCGGCCTGGGCCACGGACTGCTGCGGCGCGGCCTGGTGGCCGCCCACCGGCTCGGACCGTCCGACCCGGCTCGGGATCGGGTTGTGCGGGGCCGAGGGAGGCGGGGGCGCGGGCCGGGGCGGCGGCGGGAGCCTCTTGGTCTCCGGCTCGGAGGCCGGCTTGCTCGGCCGCCCCTCGTCGAAGCCCGCCGCGATCACGGTGACCCGCACCTCGTCGCCGAGCGCGTCGTCGATGACCGCGCCGAAGATGATGTTGGCGTCGGGCGCGGCCGCGTTCGACACGAGCTGCGCCGCCTCGTTGATCTCGAAGAGGCCGAGGTCGGAGCCGCCGGAGATGGACAGCAGCACGCCGTGGGCGCCGTCGATGCTGGCCTCCAGGAGCGGGCTGGAGATCGCCATCTCGGCCGCCGCGACGCTGCGGTCGTCGCCGCGCGCCGAGCCGATGCCCATCAGCGCCGAACCGGCGCCGGACATGACGGACTTGACGTCGGCGAAGTCGAGGTTGATCAGGCCCGGCGTGGTGATCAGGTCGGTGATGCCCTGGACACCGGACAGGAGCACCTGGTCGGCGGCCTTGAACGCGTCCAGCACGCTGACCTGGCGGTCGGAGATCGACAGCAGCCGGTCGTTGGGGATGACGATGAGGGTGTCGACCTCGTCCCGCAGCGTCTCGATGCCGGCCTCGGCCTGCATCGCGCGGCGCTTGCCCTCGAAGCTGAACGGGCGCGTCACCACGCCGATCGTCAGCGCGCCGAGCGAGCGGGCGATGTTGGCGACCACGGGCGCGCCGCCGGTGCCGGTGCCGCCGCCCTCGCCCGCCGTGACGAAGACCATGTCGGCCCCCTTGAGGACCTCCTCGATCTCCTCGCGGTGGTCCTCGGCGGCCTTGCGGCCGACGTCGGGGTTGGCCCCCGCGCCGAGGCCGCGGGTGAGCTCGCGTCCCACGTCGAGCTTCACATCGGCGTCACTCATCAGCAGCGCCTGGGCGTCCGTGTTGATCGCGATGAACTCGACGCCCTTGAGTCCCTCTTCGATCATCCGGTTGACGGCGTTGACGCCGCCGCCGCCGATGCCGACGACCTTGATGACCGCGAGGTAATTCTGCGGTGCTGCCACGACGAGGGGCCTTTCCGCTCGCTCTATCCGACCGGCCGGACCGGTCTGCCGACCGTGCCGTCGCGGTGTTCCTGACCTGTGTGCACTTCTCGGGCGGACCGAAG
The DNA here is from genome assembly GCF_900659615.1 of Actinomadura fibrosa. Taxonomy (GTDB): domain Bacteria; phylum Actinomycetota; class Actinomycetes; order Streptosporangiales; family Streptosporangiaceae; genus Spirillospora; species Spirillospora fibrosa. Next base: position 1,326 of record NZ_CAACUY010000315.1, read on the forward strand.
GCGGTTCCGCTCCGGAGATCGGCCCACCCTCAACCCTCACCCTCAACTTGAGGCTTACAGTTATGTCAACCTGAGGACTGATACGGACAGTAGGGCGGCCAAACCGCCAGGGTCAACTAACTCCCCCCTCAACCCCACGGCGTGTCGCGGTGCTTGTTTGCAATGCCCTCGGCGGTCGGCGCTGGCGCGCCTCCCTTCAACGGGCCTTGCGGCGATCGCTGCATCGCTCCGGCTCGCCTGGCGGCTCACTGCGCGATCAAGTTCTCGCTTCGCTCGAACTTGGCTTCGCACGCGATCGCCAGCGCTCGCCCTCCGACGCTTCCTTCCCGCGCGGTTCGGCTAGTCCTTTCGCCGTGTGCCTACTTTGTCGTTACTACCTCCGGGGAGCTCAGGTCGATGGTTGTGGCGTTTCGGCCTGCTGCGGTGCGTTGGAGGGCCTCGAAGAGGCGGGCCTTTTCCTCTGTGCGCTCCGCGGGGCCCCACACGATCGTCTGGCCCTTCGCTAGGCGGAGGGTGACGTCGGAGGGGCTGGTCGCCTCGACGTCCGCGAGTTTGCGGCGGAGGCGTTCGGGCAGGTCAGACAGGACTTTGAGGGCGGCCAGGGTGGCCGGGTCGGACGGGCCCGGCGAGGCCACGGTCAGTGTGGGGAAGCCCTCGGGACGGGACGGGCCGTCCGCGATGGTGACGCCGTACTTGTCCAGTTGGTAGAAGCGTCCGGCGCGTTCGAGGACGGCGACGGGGACGCGTTCGCGGACGGTGATGTGCACCGTCGCGGGCCATTCGCGGACGACCTGCGCGGACTCGACCTCCCGCAGCCGCTCCACCCGTCCCTTGATCGCACCGGTGTCGAGCCGCACCATCGGGACGCCGAGGCGGATCCCGGCGGCGGCGACGATCCGGTCGTCGGGGGCGAGGCTCGCGCCGGAGACCTCGACGTCCCGGACCACGAGCAGGCGGGAACCCAGGAGGACCCAGGTCACGGCGCCGAGCACGGCGAGGACCAGGAGCGTGACGAATGCCACCTTCCACCGGCCGGGCCTCCGGGCGCGCGGCGGCTCTCCTGGAGGCGTGCCCGGGACGGCGGGCGCGGGGTCGGTGTGCGCGTCCGCCTCCCGTTGGCTCGTCCACGCCTCGGTCATGACCCAAGCTTGACAGTGATCGGGCCGCGGATCGTCGATCCGGCGGCTCGCGGCGTGTTGCCCATGGCGGGGTCAGGACGCCGCGAGGCGCTCCAGGATGACCGGGCCGAGCTCGGTGACGTCGCCGGCGCCCAGCGTGATCACCACGTCGCCGGGACGGGTCAGGGACGTGACGCGGGCGGGCACCTCGTCCCGGACGGGCGCGTAGATCGTCTCGGTGCCCGGGGGGACGGCGTCGGCGACCAGCTCGCCCGTGACCCCGGGTTCGGGGTCCTCGCGGGCGCCGTAGACGTCGAGGACGACCGCGACGTCGGCCAGGCCGAGCGCGGCGCCGAACTCGGCGGCGAAGAAGCGGGTGCGGCTGTACAGGTGCGGCTGGAACACCGCGATGATGCGGCCGCCGCCCTTCTCGCCGAGGTAGTCGCGGGTGGCCTCCAGGTCGGCGGTCAGCTCCGTCGGGTGGTGGGCGTAGCTGTCGAACACCTCGGCGCCGCCCGCCTCGCCCTTGCGCTCCAGCCGCCGCATCGCGCCGCCGAACGCGGCGAGGCCCGCCCGGATCTCGGCGGCGTCCAGGCCGAGGGCCTGCGCGACGGCGACGACGGCGGTGGCGTTGAGGGCGTTGTGGCGGCCGGGGACGCCGAGGGCGACCTCGCCGACGCCCTCGATCTCGAAGCGGGAGCCGAGGCCGCGCGGGGTGAAGCCGGTGACGCGCAGGTCGGCGCCCTCGGCCTCGCCGTAGGTGCGGACGGTCAGCCCCCGGGCCCGGGCCTGCTCCGCGAGCTCCATCGCGACGGGGTCGTCGGCGCCGGCGACGAGGGTGCCGCCGGGCTCGATCCGGTCGACGAAGCGGGCGAAGTTCTCCTTGACCTTCTCGAAGCCGCCGTAGTTGTCGAGGTGGTCGGCCTCCACGTTGGTGATCACCGCGATGTGCGGGGCGTACATGAGGAACGAGCCGTCGCTCTCGTCGGCCTCGGCCACGAAGACGTCGCCGGTGCCCTCGTCCGCGCCGAGGCCGGTGGTGACGAGCTGGCCGCCGATGCAGTAGGACGGGTCGGCGCCGGCGTGCTGGAGCGCGACGGTGAGCATCGAGGTGGTGGTGGTCTTGCCGTGCGTGCCGGCGACCGCGACCGCGCGGCGCCCCGCCATCAGCGCCGCGAGCGCCGCCGAGCGGTGCAGGACGCGCAGGCCGCGCTCGCGGGCGGCGACCAGCTCGGGGTTGGTCGCGCGGATCGCGGTGGACACGACGACGGTGTCGGCGTCGCCGAGGTGCGCGGCGTCGTGCCCGACGAACACCTTGGCGCCGAGGTCGCCGAGCCGGCCGAGCAGCTCGGAGTCGCGGGCGTCGCTGCCGGACACCGCGATGCCGCGGCGCAGCATGATCCGGGCGATGCCGGACATGCCGGCGCCGCCGATCGCGATGAAGTGGACGCGGCCGAGCTCGCCGGCCGGCACGACCTCGCCGGGTGTGATCAGGCTCATCGGGTGGTGCCCGTCCCCTCGTCGTCCGCCGCGCCCCGCACCGGGCGGGCGCGGGTCACTGCCGGCCCGCCGAGCGGACCACGTCGTACACCATCTGGGCGAGGGCCACGTCGGCGTCCCGCCGCCCCATCCGCCCCGCCGCCTCCGACATGTGCGCGACCCGGCCCGGGTCGGCGAGGACGGGCAGCAGGTTGTGGGCGATCCAGTCGGGGGACAGCTCGGCGTTGTCGACGAGCATGCCGCCGCCCGCCGCGACGATCGGCTCGGCGTTGAGCCGCTGCTCGCCGTTGCCGATCGGGAGCGGCACGTACACCGCCGGGAGCGCGACGGCGGCGAGCTCGGCGCAGGTCATCGCGCCGGCGCGGCACATGGCCATGTCGGCGGCGGCGTAGGCGAGGTCCATCCGGTCGCAGTAGGGGATGGTGACGTACTGGGGGCCGCCGGACGCGGGCTCGGGCTCCTCGGTGTTCTTCGGGCCGACGATGTGCAGGACCTGGATGCCCGCCTGCCGGAAGTACGGCGCGGCGGCCACGGCGGCCTGGTTCAGCGACCGGGCGCCCTGCGAGCCGCCGAAGATCAGCAGCGTGGGCAGGTCGGGCAGCAGCCCGAAGTAGGAGCGGGCCTTGTCGCCCATGGCGAGCCGGTCCAGGGTGGCGATCTCGCGGCGCAGCGGGATGCCGACGAAGGTGGCGTTCGGCAGCGGCGAGTCGGCGTGCGACACGGCGACGTGCTCGGTGAAGCGGGCGCCGAGCTTGTTGGCGAGGCCGGGCTTGGGGTTGGCCTCGTGCACGATGATCGGGACCTTGCGCTTGCGGGCGGCGAGGTAGCCGGGGGTGGCGACGTAGCCGCCGAACCCGACGAGGACGTCCGCCTGCGCCTGGTCCAGGACGTTCGCGGCCGCGTTGATGGCCCCGCGGAGCCGGCCGGGGACCGACAGCAGCTGGGGCGTCAGGGTGCGCGGCAGCGGCACCGGGGGGATCAGGGCGAGCTGGTAGCCGCGCTGCGGGACGAGCCGGGTCTCCAGGCCCCGTTCCGTGCCGAGGCAGACGACCCCGGTCTGGGGATCGTTGCGGCGCAGCGCGTCGGCGAGGGCCAGGGCGGGCTCGATGTGTCCGGCGGTGCCGCCGCCGGCCAGGACAACCCTCATGCTCGTTGACAACTCCTCAGCGTGTACGACTCAGCGTGTTCGACTTGCCGGCTGCCGCGCGCCCGCGCCCCGGGGCCCGCGGCGGCGTTCGGGGGACGCCGGGCCCTCCGGCGCTCCGGAGGGGGTTTCACCGCCGTGCCAGGCCCAGCCAGCTTAGGGCCCTCACGACCGGTCCGGGACCCCGTGCGGAGAGTGCCTGGCGCGCGCCGGGCTCCCGCTTGGCGAAGGCCAGCAGCATTCCGAGCGCGATCAGCGTCGGGATCAGCGCGGACCCGCCGTAGGACACGAGCGGCAGCGGGATGCCCGTGATGGGGAGCACACCGATCACCGCGCCGATGTTGACGATCGCCTGCACGACCAGCCACGCGGTGGCGCCCGCGGCGGACAGGCGGGTGAAGGGGTCCTTCACGCGGCGCGCGATCCGCAGCCCCGCGTAGGTCAGCATCCCGAACAGGCCGAGGACCACGAGGGTGCCGACGAGGCCGAACTCCTCCCCCACGATCGCGAAGATGAAGTCGGTCTCGGCGTGCGGCAGGTAGTCCCACTTGGCGCGCCCCTCCCCGAGGCCCGTGCCGAACAGGCCGCCGGAGGCGACCGCGAACAGGCCCTGGGTGCCCTGGTAGTTGGTGGTGAGCTGGTTGCCCGAGGGGTCCAGGAAGCCGGTGAGCCGCTGCATGCGGTACGGCTCGACGATGATCAGGATCGACACCAGCAGGCAGACGAGGCCGGCGATGCCGACGAACAGCCGTCCGGGGGCGCCGACGACCCACAGCAGCGCCAGGAAGATCGTGAGCAGGACGAGCGTGGTGCCGAGGTCGTTGCCGAGCATCACCAGCAGGACGAGGACGCCCGCGCCCGGCAGCAGCGGGACGAGCAGCGGCCGCCACTCGGTGAGCTGGCCGAGCCGCTCCTTGCGGGCGAGCAGGTCGGCGCCCCACAGCACGAGGCCGAGCTTGGCGGGCTCGGACGGCTGGATCTGGAGCGGGCCGAGGCTGATCCAGCGGGTCGCGCCGCCGGCGCTGCGGCCGAGGCCCGGGATCAGCACCATGGCGAGCGCCACGACCGACAGCAGCAGCAGCGGGTAGGCGAGCGCGCGGAACGTCTTCACCGGCAGCCGCGACGCCAGCCACATGCCGGGCAGGCCGATCGCCATCCACATGGCCTGCTTCTGGAACAGCGTGTACGCCGAGCCGGTCTCCTGGAGCTGCTTGACGCTGGACGCCGACAGCACCATCGTCAGGCCGAGCGCGAGCAGCATCACCGAGCAGCCCAGCACCAGGTAGTAGGAGGTGAGGGGCCGGTCGAGGAGCCCGACGGCGGCGGCGACCTGCTCGCGCGGCCCCGTCCGCCGGCCGCCGTCCTCGTGCGCCGGTACGGCGGTCATCGCTACCGGGCGTCCCCGGCGCCGCCGGCGGGTCCGGCGCCGGGCAGCCGGCCGACCGAGGCGATGAACGCCTCGCCGCGGGCCGGGTAGTTGGCGAACATGTCGAAGGAGGCCCCGACGGGGGCGAGCAGCACGGTGTCGCCGGGGCGGGCGAGCCCCGCGGCTTCGGTGACGACGCGGTCCATCGCCCCAGTGTCGGTGTCGGCGACGTCCACGACCGGGACATCGGGGGCGTGTCGCGCGAGTGCCTCGGCGATCCGGTGCCGGTCGCGGCCCATGAGCACCACGCCGCGCAGCCGTCCCGCGCAGGACCGGACGAGGTCGTCGACGTCCAGGCCCTTGAGGAGCCCCCCGGCGATCCACACGACCGGGTCGTAGGCGGCGAGGGACGCGGCGGCGGCGTGCGGCTGGGTCGCCTTGGAGTCGTTGACGTAGGCGACGCCGCCGATGTCGGCGACGTGCTGGATGCGGTGCGGGTCGGGGACGAACGCCCGCAGGCCCGCCCGGACGGCCTCGGGCGGCACGCCGAACGCGCGCGCGAGGCCCGCCGCGGCGAGCGCGTTCGCGACGTTGTGCGGGGCGTAGGGGCGGACGTCGCCGAGCGCGGCCAGCTCCGCCGCCTCGCTCGCGGGGTCGGCGGTGAACGCGCGGTCGACGAGGAGGTCCTCGACGACGCCGAGCTCGCCGGGGCGCGGGACGTCCAGCGTGAACCCCGCCCGCCGCTCCACTCCCCCGGCCCCCTCGGCGAGCGCCGTGGACGTCGCGTCGTCGGCGTTGTACACGGCGGTGCAGCCCGGCGCGAAGATCTTGGCCTTGGCGGCGACGTAGGCGTCCATCGAGCCGTGCCAGTCGAGGTGGTCGGGCGCGATGTTCAGGACGGTCGCCGCGGCGGGGGCCAGCGAGCTCGACCAGTGCAGCTGGTAGCTCGACAGCTCCACCGCCAGCACGTCGTACGGCTGGGACACGGCCTCGACGATCGGCGTGCCGACGTTGCCCACCGCGAGGGCCTTGTGCCCGGCGGCGGTCAGCATGCACTCCAGCATCTTCACGACGGTGGTCTTGCCGTCCGTCCCGGTGATGGCGAGCCACGGCGCGGCGGTGCCGTCCGCCGGGCGGAGCCGCCACGCCAGCTCGACCTCGCCGATGACCTCGACGCCGGCCGCGGCCGCCGCGGTGAGCAGCGGCACGTCCGGGCGCCATCCCGGGGAGGTCACGACCAGCCCCGTGCCCGCGGGGAGGGTCTCGCCGTCGCCGAGCCGCACCGCCACGCCGAGCGCCTCCAGCTCGGCGGCATGGCCGCGCTCGGCGTCGCCGTCGCGGCCCTCGACGAGGGTCACGCGGGCGCCGCGGCCGGCGAGCGCGCGGGCGGCGGCGCGGCCGGACACGCCGATCCCGGCCACGCAGACCGGCAGGCCGTCGAACGCGCGGGTCGTCACTTCTTGGGCATCCATTCCAGGTAGAACAGGCCGAGGCCGATCGCGACGAACAGCGCCGACATCAGCCAGAACCGCACGACGATCGTGGTCTCGGCCCAGCCGGACAGCTCGAAGTGGTGCTGGAGCGGCGCCATCTTGAACACGCGCTTCCCGGTCATCTTGAACCCGCCGACCTGGATCATGACCGACAGGGTGATCATGACGATCAGCCCGCAGAGGATCGCGAGCAGGAACTGGGTCCGGGTGAGGATCGCGAGGCCGACCAGGACGCCGCCGAGGGCCAGCGAGCCGGTGTCGCCCATGAAGATCTTGGCGGGCGGGGCGTTCCACCACAGGAAGCCGAACACGCCGCCGAGCACGGCCGCGGCGACCACCGCGAGGTCGAGGGGGTCGCGGACGCTGTAGCAGTTGGGGGCGAGGGCGAAGTCGTAGCAGCTGTTGCGCAGCTGCCAGTTCCCGATGATCACGTAGGCGGCCAGCACCATGCCGGCCGGGCCCGCCGCGAGGCCGTCGAGCCCGTCGGTGAGGTTCACGCCGTTGGACATCGCCGCGATCAGCAGCAGCGCCCACACCACGAACAGGTAGGGGCCGATCGAGGGGCCGAAGTCGCGCAGGAACGACAGGTGGGGGTCGGCGGGGGTGATGTCGTAGCCGTTGGGGAAGTTCAGCGACGCGACCGCGAAGATCACGCCGACCAGGACGATGCCGATCATCTTGGCGCCGCTGCGCAGGCCGAGGCTGCGCTGCTTGAACACCTTGATGTAGTCGTCGACGAACCCGACGAGCCCGAGCCCGGTCATCAGGAACAGCACGAGGAGGCCGGACACCGTCGGCACGTTCCCGGTGAACAGGTGCGCCGCGGCGTACCCGACGAGGGACCCCACGATGAACACCGTGCCGCCCATCGTGGGCGTTCCGCGCTTGTTGAGGTGGGCCTCGGGGCCCTCCTCGCGGATCATCTGGCCGTAGCCCAGCCGGTTGACGATCCGGATCCACACCGGGGTGCCGACCATGACGAAGATCAGGGCGACCCCGGCCGCGATGATGATGTTGGTCATCGGCCGCCCTCCGCGCCGCCCGCCGCGCCCGCGCGGCCGGT
>NZ_CAACUY010000316.1 GCF_900659615.1 Actinomadura fibrosa
GTGGCGCGGGCCGCGGCGCGGGCGGGCGCGCCCGTCGTCGCCGTGGCCGGCAGCCGCGGGCTGACCGGCGAGCGGCTGCGCAGGGCGCGGATCCAGGCCGTGTACGCGCTGGCCGACATCGAGCCCGACGCCGAGCGCCGCGTCCGCCGCGCGGGGCCGCTGCTGGAGCAGCTGACCGTCGCGATCGCCGACGAGTGGCTGCCCCCGGCCGCCCCCTGAATCGGATCGTTCCACCGCATCTCGGCCCGATCCGGTCGAATTTCCCCGGATCACCGGGCGGCCGGGGATCCGGCCGCATACGATCAGCCCCGGCGGCGGATCTTGAGAACTTCACAGCGGCACGAGGCGGGCACCCCATGGCGCAAGAGCGGTACGACTGGGCATCACTCGGAATCGACGTCACCAAGCCGAGCATCGCTCGCGCGTACGACGTCGTCCTGAACGGCAAGGACAACTTCGAGGTCGACCGCGGCTTCGTGCACGAGATCGTGAAGATCATCCCGGAGATCTACGACGTCGCCGCCTACAACCGGGAGATCCTCGGCCGCGGCGTCCGCTTCCTCGCGGGCGAGGCCGGGCTGCGCCAGTTCCTCGACCTCGGGTCGGGGCTGCCCACCGTCCAGAACACCCACCAGGTCGCCCAGGCGGTCGCGCCCGACGCGCGGGTCGTGTACGTCGACAACGACCCCATCGTGCTGGCCCACGGCCGCGCGCTGCTGGCCGAGAACGCGAACACCACGGTCGTCACCGCCGACATCCGCGAGCCGGAGGAGATCCTCGCGCACGCGGAGGTGCGCCGGCTCATCGACTTCGACCGCCCGGTCGGCGTGATGCTGGTCGGGATCCTGCACCACCTGCACGACGACGAGGGCCCGCAGCGGATCGTCGAGACGCTGATGGACGCCGTCCCGTCCGGCAGCCACCTGTTCGTGACGAGCTTCTGCGCCTCCAGCCAGGAGGCCGTCGACGCCGAGCGGAAGTACCTGTCGCTGCTCGGCACCGGGCGCTTCCGGACGCCCGAGGAGATCACCGCCTACTTCGACGGGCTGGAGCTGCTGGAGCCCGGCGTGGTGCCGCTGCCGCTGTGGCGCCCGGAGGGGGACGTCCCGGCGGAGCTCACCGTCGGCCACCGGCTCATGTACGGCGGTATCGCCCGCAAGCCGTGACCCCTGCGGCGCGGGCCGTCCCAGGACGTGCCCGCGCCACCAGGGCCGCTTTACACTCTGTCATGGAATCGCCCGATAGCTTTGCATCCTGCACGTGGCGGCGCGGGGGCCTCGAACCGCACGATTGAGGCGTAGGGCCTGGTCAGCGTTGACGGAGGAGCTCCCGTGAAGATCGGCGTGCCCCGAGAGATCAAGAACCACGAGTACCGGGTGGCCATCACGCCCGCGGGGGCCCACGAGCTCACCCGGCACGGCCACGAGGTGTTCATCGAGCGCGGCGCCGGACTCGGGTCGGCCATCGCCGACGACGAGTACACCGCCGCCGGCGCCAAGATCCTCGACGGGCCGGACGCGGTGTGGGCCGAGGGCGAGCTGATCCTCAAGGTCAAGGAGCCGGTCGCGCCCGAGTACCACCGGATGCGCGAGGGCCAGGTCCTGTTCACCTACCTGCACCTCGCCGCGTCCCGCGCGTGCACCGACGCGCTGCTGTCGGCGGGCGTGACCGCGGTCGCCTACGAGACCGTCCAGCTCCCCGACGGCTCGCTGCCCCTGCTGGCCCCGATGTCGGAGGTGGCCGGGCGGCTCGCGCCGCAGGTCGGCGCCTACAACCTGATGGCGTTCAACGGCGGCCGCGGCGTGCTGCCGGGCGGCGTGCCCGGCGTCGCGCCCGCGCGGGTGCTGGTGATCGGCGGCGGCGTGTCCGGCCTGAACGCCGCCCAGATCGCCGTCGGGATGGGCGCGCAGGTGACGGTGCTGGACGTCAACGTCGACCGGCTCCGCCACATCGACGCGATCTACCAGGGCCGGCTGCGGACGCTGGTCTCCAGCGCCTACACCGTCGAGCAGGAGGCGCGCGAGGCCGACCTCGTCATCGGCGCCGTGCTGATCCCGGGCGCGAAGGCGCCGAAGCTCGTCTCGAACGACCTGGTCGCCCGGATGAAGGCGGGCTCGGTGCTGGTGGACATCGCGATCGACCAGGGCGGCTGCTTCGAGGACTCCCGGCCGACCACGCACGACGACCCGACCTACCGCGTGCACGACTCGATCTTCTACTGCGTCGCGAACATGCCGGGCTCGGTGCCGAACACCTCGACGTACGCCCTCACCGGCGTCACCCTGCCCTACGCGGTCGCGATCGCCGACAAGGGCTGGCGGGACGCGCTGCGCGACGACCCGGCGCTGGCCCGCGGCCTGAACACCCACGCGGGGCGGCTGGTCTACGACCACGTCGGCGAGGCGCACGGCCTGCCCTGGTCGCCGCCGGAGTCCGTGCTCGGCTGACGGCTGACGGTCCGCCGCGCCGACGCCCTAGAGTGGGGCGCATGGGGGAACTGATCATCCTGCGGCACGGCGAGACCGAATGGAGCCGGGACCGCCGCCACACCGGCCGCACCGACCTCCCGCTCACCGAGCACGGCGAGGAGCAGGCGCGCTCCCTCCCGCCGCTGCTGGCCGGGCGCCGGATCGTCCGGACGTTCTCCAGCCCCGCCGAGCGCGCCCGCCGCACCGCCGAGCTGGCGGGCCTGAAGGTCGACGGCACCGATCCCGACCTCTGGGAGTGGGACTACGGCGGCTACGAGGGGATCACGACGGCCGCGATCCAGGAGGACCGGCCCGGCTGGTTCCTCTGGGCGGACGGGGTGGTCCCGGGCGACGCCGAGCATCCCGGCGAGACGGTGGAACAGGTCGGCGAGCGGACCGACCGGGTCCTCGCGCGCGTCCGGCCGCTGCTCGCCGACGGCGACGTCGCGCTGGTCGCGCACGGGCACGTCCTCCGCGTCCTCACCGCCCGGTACCTGGGGCTGGACGCGGCGCACGGGCGGTCGTTCGCGCTCGACACCGGCACCCTGTCGACCCTCGGCACCGAGCACGGGCGACCGGTGATCACCTCCTGGAACGTCCCCGCTCCGTGACCGCGCGGGCGGCGGCGTCCACCGCATAGGATTTTCAGGGGGGAGAGCCACCCCTTCGGGGTATCGCCCCGGGCCGCCCCGAGACCGATTGCGAGGACGGAGATGGCGACCAGCGAGACCCCCATCCGCGGGTACACCGCCACCAAGGACCAGCTCCAGACGCGGCTGCGCCGGATCGAGGGCCAGGTCCGCGGCATCGAGCGGATGGTCGAGGACGACCGCTACTGCATCGACGTGCTCACCCAGATCAGCGCCGTGCAGGCCGCGCTGGACAAGGTCGCGCTCGGCCTGCTCGACGGCCACGTCCGCCACTGCGTCGCCGAGGGCGCCGAGGAGGGCAAGGGCGACATGATGTCCACGGAGCTGATGGCCGCCGTGGGGCGCCTGATGCGCCGCGGCTGACCGCTCCCGGCGTCCCGTCCCGGCGTCCCGTCCCGGTCTTCTGCCCCGTCGCGCCGCTACCGGTGGGACAGGGCGGTGTGATAGGGCCCTGTTCCGGGAAATAAGCATGTGGTTACTCTGGCGCCGGGCGCGTTCCGCGCGCGAGGAGAAAGGGGGCGGTCGGCGTGCACGACGGCGTGCGGGAGGATCACGGCCTCTTCGGCCCGGGCTCGGTGACGTGGCGGGTCATGGGCGAGCCGGTCCTGGTGGTCGGCGGCGTCCGCGCCCTGCTGCTCCAGGCCCTCCATCCGAGGTCGATGTGGGGGACCGCGCAGAACTCCGCCCTCATGGACCCCGAGGCCGCCTGGGCGAGGCTGGCCCGCACCGTCGAGTTCGTCCGCGTCCGCACCTACGGCACCGAGGCGGAGGTCGAGCGCGTCGGCCGCCGGGTGCGCAAGCTGCACTCCAAGCTGAGCGGCCTCGACCTGCGCACCGGCGAGACCTTCCGGGTCGACGACCCCGAGAACCTCCTCTGGGTGCACATGGGCGAGGTCGACTCCTACCTGGACGTGGCGCGCCGCGCCGGCGTCCCGCTCACCGCCGCGGACGCCGACGCCTTCGTGGACGAGCAGCGCCGCGCCGCCGAGGTCGTCGGCCTGGACCCGTCCGCCGTGCCCGGGAGCGTCGCCGAGATGCGGGACTACTACGACGGCATGCGGCGGCGCGTGTGGGCCTGCTCGGAGGCCCGCGAGGGGCTGCGGCGCATGTTCAGCCCGGCCGTCCCCCGCCGCCTGCTGCCGCTGAAGCTCGCCGCGCCCGGCGCCGGGATGCTCGTGGTGTCCACGCTGCCGCGCTGGGCGCGCCGGATGTACGGGCTGCCGGGGCTGCCCACGTCCGACCTCGCCGCGACGCTGGCGCTCAAGGGCCTGTACCGGACGACGCACGTCGTCCCGGAGCGGTACCGCTACTCCCCCGACGCCCAGCGGGCGCTGCGGCTCACGCGCGAGCACGAGACCGAGGCGGCCGCCTGGTCCATCGCCTCCTGACGGCGGCGCCCCGGACCCCGGAGGCCGGTCACCCTATCGGCGGCGGCGCGTCCTTCGCCTCGGCCTTGACGCCTTGGCGGGGCAGCATCAGCGCCGGGACGATCAGCACGGCGGTCAGCGCGAGCGACACCCAGAACGTCGTCCCGAACGCGTCGGCCAGTTGCGGCGCGACCTGCGCGCGGACCTGATCGGGGATCTCGCCCATGCCGCCCACGCCGCCTCCGCCGCCCGCCCGCGGGATCCGGTCGCTGATCTCGCGGGAGAGGATGACGGCCAGCAGCGCCGTGCCGACCGAGCCGCCGAGCTGCACGATGATGTTCAGCGAGCTGGACGCCCGGGACACCGCCGCGCGCGTCAGCGTCGTCAGCGCGGCCGACATGGTCGGCATCATCGTGCAGCCGAGGCCGAGGCCGCGCAGGAACAGCGCGCCGCCGAGCAGCCAGTAGGACGTGTCCGCCTCCACGAGCGCGAACGGGATCGTCCCGACGACCAGCAGCACGATCCCGACCGGGACGATGCGCCCGGCGCCGAACCTGTCGACGACCACGCCGGCGACCGGCATCGCGCACGCCGCGCCGAGGCCCTGCGGGGCCAGCAGCAGCCCCGCGGCGAGGGCGCCCTCGCCGCGCGCGGTCTGGTAGTACAGCGGGATCAGCAGCATCGAGCCCATCAGCGCGATGCCGACGAAGAAGATCGCGACGGAGGCGGTGGCGAACGTGCGGTCGGCGAACAGCCGGACGTCGATCAGCGACCGTCCCCCGCGGCTCAGGCTGTGCAGGACGAACAGCGCCACCAGCACGGCGCCGGCCGCCAGCCAGGCGATCGTCGAGGGCCGCCCGAAGCCGCCGCCGCTGCTCGCGGTCGACAGGCCGTAGATCAGCAGGACGAACCCGGGCGGCAGCAGGAGCAGCCCGCGCAGGTCGAGCGCCTGCGGCCGGTCGCCGCCGTGCCCGTGCGGGACCTTCCACCAGGCCAGCGCCAGGGCCAGCGCGCCCACCGGCAGGTTCACGAAGAAGATCCAGCGCCAGTCGACGTCCTCGACCAGCCAGCCGCCGAGGACCGGGCCGAGCACCGGGCCGAGCAGCATCGGGACGCCGATGATGCTCATCATCCGGCCCATGCGGTGCGGTCCGGCCGCCATGGTCAGGATGGCCATGCCGGTCGGCATCAGCATGCCCCCGCCGAGCCCCTGGAGCACCCGGAAGACGATCAGGGACTCGATGTTCCAGGCGGAGCCCGACAGCACCGAGCCCAGCACGAACAGCACGATCGAGGTCATCCACACGGTCCGCCCGCCGAAGCGGTCGATCGCCCAGCCGGTCAGCGGGATGACGGTGCCGAGGGCCAGCAGGTAGCCGGTGATCACCCACTGGATCGTGGACAGCCCGGCGTCGAAGTCGCGGCCCAGCGTCTGGAGCGCGACGTTGACGATCGTGGTGTCCAGGATCGCCATCACGTTGCCCGCCACGATGACCAGGCCGAGCACGATCACCTGGCGGTCGAGCCCCTCGGCTCGCGGAGCGCCGGACGACCGCGTCGTCTCGGCGGGTGGGCTCTCTGCCATGATCCGACCCCCTCGTCGGCGGCCCCGCCCGGGGAGGGCCGCGCCGGCGTCTGTTTCGTCTTGAAGTTCAACGCATTGGCAGTGCACCACGGAATATGTTGAAATTCAAGACATGTCCCCAGTGCCAGTTCCTCCCGAACACTCGGTCGACGCGGACCTGGAGACGATGATCCCCTTGATGGGCCGGCTGGTCCGCGGCCTCAAGGGCCACGGCGGGCGCGGCGAGGCCGCGGAGCTGATGCGGCTCGTCCGGCACGCCGACCTCGGGCCCCGGCACGTGCCCGTCCTGTTCGCGCTCGTCCTGCACGGCCCCGTGCCCGTCGGCGTGCTCGCGCGGCAGGTGGCGCTGAGCCCGGCCACCGTGAGCCAGCTCGTCGGCGAGCTCCAGCGCGGCGGCTTCGTGGCGCGCCGCCCCGACGAACGGGACCGCCGCCGCATGATCGTCAGCCTGGACGAGCGGCACCGCGGCGTCGTCGAGCGCTTCGCCTGGCGCCGGCTGCGCCCGCTGCGGACCGCCCTGGAGGCCCTGGCCCCGGAGGAGCGCGTCCACTTCCTGCGCGGCTTCAGGCTGCTCGTCGAGACGATGGAGCGGGCCGGACCGGACGGCCGGCCCGACGCCCCCGCGGACGGACCGCACGCCGAATCCCCGGAGCACTCCCCGGAGGAGCCGGACCGCGGGTCACCGGACGATCAGTCCTCCGGCTCGTCCACCGCCTCGTCCCGCTCGCCGGGCTCGGTCTGCTCGGCCACCCAGGCCAGGTAGTCCATGCTGCCCGCCACCACCGGCGTCGCGATGATCTCCGGCGTGTCGTAGGAGTGCCCGTCGGTGATCAGCGTGGCCAGCTCGTCGAAGCGGTCGGCGGTGGTCTTGAACACCACCATCCACTCCTCGGCCGCCTCGATCTCGCCCTCCCACCAGTAGGTGCTGGCGATCGGCCCGACCAGCTGGGCGCAGGCCGCGAGCCGCTCGGACACGGCCGACTTGGCCAGCTCGGCCGCCTCGGGACGGGAGTCGGTGGTCGTCGTCACCTGCACGTAAGACTGCGCCATGGCACGACTCCTTCCCCTTCACCGTCCCGGCACGCCTTGACCTGCCGTAACACCTGTCAGTGGGCAGGGCTCACCACGAGGGCGCTGCCGCCGCCGCGCCGGACGGGCTCGGCGACCGCCTGGACGAGCCCCGGCCGCAGCACCTCCAGCGCCGTCGCGGCCCCGATGACGCCCTGCGGCGGGCCCGGGAAGGGGTCCAGCCGGTGGCCGCGCGCGGCGAGGTCCCTGCCGTACCGGTCGATGAACGCCTGCTCGGCGAACACGCTCGGGGTGTTGCGCTGCGTCGCGCGCGGGGCGGCGAGCGCGGCGGGCAGGTCCATGCCGAGGTCGATCCGGTTGAGCAGGATCTGGAGCACGGTCGTGATGATCGTCGAACCGCCGGGGGTGCCGACGGCGAGCTTCGGCCGCCCGTCCTTCAGCACGATCGTCGGCGCCATGCTGCTGCGCGGCCGCTTGTGCGGGGCCGGCAGGTTCGGGTCGGCGGGCGCGCCGGGCGCGGGCGGCTGGAGGGTGAAGTCGGTGAGCTCGTTGTTCAGCAGGAACCCGCGGCCGGGGACGGTGATGCCGCTCCCGCCGAACTGCTCGATCGAGACGTTGTACGCGACGACGTTGCCCCACCTGTCCGCGACGACGAGGTGCGTGGTCTGCGGCCCCTCGAACGCCAGCGCGCGCGTCTGGGTGCCCGGCGGGACGCAGGGGGCGTAGCGCCCGTCCGGCGAGCCGGCCGCGACCGGGGCGGCGGCCGCCTGGTCCGGCTTGATCAGGCAGGCGCGCTCGCGGGCGAACCCCTGCGAGAGCAGCTCGTCCAGGGGCACCCTCACCTTGTCGGGGTCGCCGACGTAGGCGCCTCGGTCGGCGTAGGCGAGCTTGGACGCCTCCAGGTAGTAGTGCAGGGCCGTGACGGGGTCCTTCGCGTCCAGCCGGAAGTTGCCGAGGATGTTGAGCGCCTCCCCGACCGTGGACCCGCCGGACGACGACGGCGGCTCCCCGTACACGTCCAGCCCGCGGTAGGGGACGTGCGTCGGCCGTTTCGGGAGCGCCCGGTACGCGGCGAGGTCGGCGGGCTTCATCAGCCCCGGGCGGACGTTGCGGGACGCGGCGGGATCGACGGGCGGCTTGGCGACCGTCCGCGCGACCTCCTTGCCGAGCTCGCCCTTGTACAGCCACGCCGGGCCGCGCTTCGCCAGCTCCCGGTACGTCCGCGCGAGGTCGGGATTGCGGAACACCGAACCGACCTCGGGGAGCTTGCCGCCCGGCAGGAACAGCTCGCGGGTCGGGACGATGTCGCGGAAGCGCGCCTCGTTCACGGCGGTCTGGTCGCGGAACTCCTGGTCCACGACGAAGCCCTTCTCGGCGACCCGGATCGCCGGCTGGAGCAGCGTGCGCAGGTCGCGGGTCCCGAAGCGGCGGAGGGCGAGGTCCCACTGGGCGAGGGTGCCGGGCACGCCGACGCTGAGGCCGCTGGTGACGGCCTGGTCGAACGGGAGCGCCTTGCCGGTGGCCGGGTCGACGAACGAGTCCGCCCGCATCGCGGCGGGCGCGAACTCGCGGCCGTCGAAGGCGTGCACGCGGCGCGTCCGCGCGTCGTAGTAGGTGATGTAGCCCCCGCCGCCGATCGCCGACACGTACGGCTCGGTCACGCCGAGCGTGGCGCCCGCGGCGATCGCGGCGTCCATCGCGTTGCCGCCGCGCCGCAGGACCTCGATCGCGGTCCGGCTGGCGTCCGGGTCGACCGTGGAGACCGCGCCCCCGTAGCCCGTCGCGACCGGCTGCCGGGACGGCGGCGCGGGCGGTGAGGTTCGCGAGTGCAGGGGACGCCGTCAGCGGCGCGCGATACCCTGCGTAGC
>NZ_CAACUY010000317.1 GCF_900659615.1 Actinomadura fibrosa
CAGCGCCGCCGCGCCGACGCCCTGCGCGGCGCGGGCGGCGACCAGGTGCCCGGGGGCCTGCGCGAGGCCGCCGGCGAGGGACGCCAGGCCGAACAGCCCGAGCCCGGCCAGCAGGACCCGCCTGCGCCCGTACCGGTCGGCGGCCTTGCCGCCCAGCAGGAGCAGCCCGCCGAACGTGAGGGCGTAGGCGTGGATCACCCACGTGATGCCCACCGGCCCGAAGCCGAGCCCGGCGGCGATCCGCGGAAGCCCGACGTTCACGACCGACAGGTCGAGCGACACCATGAACTGCACGACGGCGACCGTCGCGAGCGTGAGCCCGGGCCGGGACTCCGGCGCGGGGATCGGCGGACGGCGGCTGCCCGGGCCCGCGTGGCGGAGCCCGTCCTCGATTCGCTTCGCATGCATGCCGGACATCGTGAGGTCCGGACCGTCCCGCGGTCGTCATGCCCGGAGAGACTCCCGGATCCGGCACCGGCGGTGTAGCGCGGGCGCGGCTACTCCGCGGGGAGTAGTCCGCGATCGCGACCTCCAGCGGACGCCGTCGGGCGGATCCGCCCCTTAATCTGCGGGGATGAGGTTCTTTGACCGAGGGCGTCCGATCGTCCAGGACGGCCTGCTCGCCGCGGCGATGGCCGCCGCGCTGTCGGTCATCGTGCTCGGCGCGCCGGGCACGGACGCGCTGGATCTCGCGTTCGCGCTCGCCGGCTCCCTCGCGCTGGTCGCCTGGCGGCGCGCGCCGCTCGCGGCGCTGCTCGCCGCCACCGCCTGCATGCTGGTCGTCGCGGCGCACGGCAGTCCCGGCCCGGCGGTCGCCTATCCCGTGATGGTGACGGTGTTCGCCGCGGTGCGGGCCGGCCACTGGCCCGCCGCGGCGCTGGCGAGCGCCGTCTTCCTGGGGACGGGCCTGGTGGTGAACGTGCCCGGTGCCGACGGGTCCGGGCAGACGCTCCAGGACACCGCGCTGCTGGTCGGCTGGTTCGTGGCAGCCGGCGTCGTCGCGACGGTGACCCGGCACCGGCAGGCGTACCTGGAGGAGGCCGAACGGCGGGCCGCCGAGGCGGAGCGCACCCGCGAGGAGGCGGCCCTGCGCCGCGCGGGCGAGGAGCGGCTGCGCATCGCCAGGGAACTGCACGACTCGCTCACCCACAGCATCTCGGTCATCAAGGTCCAGGCCGGCGTCGCCGTCCACCTGGCCCGCAGGCGCGGCGAGGACGTCCCCGCCGCGCTGCTGGCCATCCAGGAGGCCAGCGGCGACGCCATGCGCGAGCTGCGCGCCACCCTGGAGGTGCTGCGCGACCCCGGCCGCCCCGAGGAGGAGGCCCCGGCCAGCGGCCTCGACCGGCTCGGCGACCTGGTGGAGCGGGCCCGCTCGCTCGGGCTGCCCGCCACCGTGACGGTCTCCGGCACGCGGCGCGAGCTGCCGGACGAGGTGGACCGGGCCGCGTACCGGATCGTCCAGGAGGCGCTCACCAACGTGTCCCGGCACGCCGGCGGCGCGGCCGCCGCGGTGCGCGTCGACTACACCGACGCGGGGCTGGTCGTCCAGGTCGACGACGACGGCCGGGCCGACCCGGGCGCGCCGCCCGTGCCCGGCACCGGCCTGCTCGGCATGCGCGAGCGCGTCACCGCGCTCGGCGGGCGGCTGCGGGCGGAGCCGCGCCCCGAGGGCGGTTTCACCGTCCGCGCCGAGCTCCCCCTCGGGGAGCCGGCGTGATCCGCGTGCTCCTGGTGGACGACCAGGCCCTCATCCGCGGCGGCTTTCGCGCCCTGCTGGAGATCGAGGACGACATCGAGGTGGTGGCCGAGGCCGCGAACGGCGAGCGGGCCGTCGCGCTCGCCCGCGAGCACCGCCCCGACGTCGCCCTCGTCGACATCCAGATGCCGGTGATGGACGGCATCGAGGCGACCCGGCTGATCGCCGCCGACGAGCGGCTGGGCGGCGTCCACGTCGTGATCCTCACCAACTACGGCCTCGACGAGTACGTCTTCAACGCGCTCCGCGCCGGCGCCTGCGGCTTCATGGTGAAGGACACCGAGCCCGCCGACCTCGTGCAGGGCGTCCGGGTCGCGGCGCGCGGCGACGCGCTGCTCTCCCCCGCGATCACCCGCCGGCTGATCGGCGAGTTCGTCGCCCGCCGCCCCGAGCCCGTGCCCGCGCCCGAGCGGCTCGGCGCGCTGACCAACCGGGAGCGCGAGGTCACCGCGCTGGTGGCCCGCGGCCTGTCCAACGACGAGATCGCCGCCGACATGGTGATCAGCCCGACGACCGCGAAGACGCACGTCAGCCGCGCGATGACCAAGCTGGGCGCCCGGGACCGCGCCCAGCTCGTCGTCTTCGCCTACGAGTCGGGCCTCGTCACTCCCCGCCGCCCCTGACCCGGCGGAGCGAAGCAGAGCGGGTCACCATGGCCGCCCGGAGCGGAGAGGCGCCTGTCACTGACCCGGATAATGACTTTAAGTAATTCTATAGTGACAATGAGTAGCGGAAGGGAGAACCTTCCCCCATCCCCCGACCGAAAAGGACTTTCGGATGAGCTCCCATCGCGCCCCCCGTTCCGGCCGATCGCCCCACGTCCTGGGCGGCCTGGCCGCCGCCACGGCGCTGATCTGCGCCATCGCCACCGCCGGCGTCGCCACGGCCGCCTTCGCCGACGGCGACGACTCCGGCGCCGCCGATCCGGGCTCGGCTCCCGCCGCGGCGGAGAGCAGCAGTTCGTCGCCGGCCGCCCCCGCGCCCCCGCTCGACCAGCAGGTCAAGATCCGCAACGTCGCGAACGGGGGCGCGATCCTGCCCACCGGCGGCGGCACGGACCAGGGCATCGACGTCGACATGATCAACAGATGGGACGCCGGCGGCCAGGTCTGGACCATCAGCGACACCGGGGACCCCACCGAGGACGGCGACCCCACCTACTCGATCCACAACGAGAAGGCGGACCAGTGCCTGACGATCAAGAGCCCGATCCCGGTCCCGCCGCACACCAACCACACGAAGATCATGCCGTGCACCACCGACGTGAACCCCAGTCAAGAGTGGATCATCAAACCCGCCAAGGGAAACGGGACCAAGGGCTCCTGGTGGATCATCCCGCAGGACCAGACCAACCGCGCCCTGGCCCCTGACGACCCCACCGTGGCCGATGGCCACACCTGGGTCCAGCTGAAGATCCGCCAGAACTCGAAGACCTTCGGCTGGCGCCTGGAGAAGCAGTAAGGAGCGACCCCGGCATCCGGCGGCGACCCGGCGGGCTCCACCACGGACCGCACCGCGGCGTCGGATAGCGGATGCCCTTCTCACCACGGGTTCCGGATCGCGGACCGGGCGGCCGTGGCAGCTCCTGCCACGGCCGCGCCGCCGGACGGGGGCCGCGGTATCTCTCCCCCCGGAAGGAAGCCCCTCATGGCAGTACCGCAGAATCCCCGCCCAGGCGGATGCGGCGAGCACGTCCGGCTCGTCAACGGCAGTTTCGAGGACGTCGAGCGCACCACGGTCGGCGAAGGCGAGATGAAGTTCATCCTCGACGCCACCCGCGCCGGCAACGGCGACGGCAAGCCCTGGGTGCCGGGCTGGAAGACCACCGCCCGGGACCACATGATCGAGATCTGGGGCGACCGGTACAAGGACGCGCAGTACGGCGCGGTGCCCGCGAAGGACGGCAAGCGGTTCGCCGAGCTCAACGCCAACTACAGGTCCACGCTCTACCAGGACGTGTCCACCAGGCCGGGCACCACCCTGTACTGGCGGCTGTGGCATCGCGGACGCCGTGGCAAGGACACCATGCAGGTGAAGATCGGCCCGGCCCCGTCCGGTCAGGAGCCCTTCAGGCCCAACAACGACGACCGCGACCGGAACCTCACCGATGACCGGGACGCCTGGGGCGAGCACTCCAACACCTACACCGTGCCCGACGGGCAGGAGACGACCCGGTTCGCCTTCGTGTCGGTCTCCTCCACCGGCGGCGACACCATCGGCAACTTCCTGGACGGGATCTCCTTCGGCACCGCCCCGTGCGTGGTGCTGACGAAGAAGGCCATCCCCACCGGCGGCGACGCCAAGGCCGGCGACGTCATCACCTACGAGGTCACCGCGGTCAACGAGGGCGGCTCACCGGCCGCCGAGCTCGTCCTGGCCGACCCCGTTCCGCCCGGCACCACGTACGTGCCCGGCTCGCTGCGCATCGTCAGCGGCCCCGGCGCCGGCCAGGACCCGCTCACCGACCGTCCCGGCGACGACCGCGCGTACCACGACCAGGCGGGCCGCAGGGTGGTGTTCCATCTCGGCGATGGCGCGACCCCCGCCCGGGGAGGCAGCCTGAAGCACTCGGGCGACCTGCCCGGCGGGACGACCGTGCAGTTCCAGGTGCGGGTCGACCACACCGCGCAGCCGATCGAGAACCAGGCGACCGCCACCTACCGCAACGCCCAGGCCCCTCCGGCCGAGCAGAGCAAGACCTCCACCTCCAATGCCGTGCTGACCCCGGTCGCCCAGTCGGTGAGGCTGGAACTGCACAAGGCCGCCGACCGCCTCCAGACCGCCGTCGGCGAAGTGATCACCTTCCACCTCGTCCTCACCAACGCCGGGCCCAGCCAGGCCACCGGCGTCAAGGTCACCGACCGGCTGCCGCGGCAACTGCGGTACCTGTCGGCCGCCCCCACCACCGGCGCCTACGACCCCGCCACCGGCATCTGGAGCATCGACACGCTGGCCGCCCGCGCCACCGCCCGCCTGGAACTGCGCGCCATCGTCACCGCGCCCGGCCCCATCCGCAACCGGGCCACGGCCACCGCCAACGAGTCCAAGCCCGGCACCGGTACCGGCGCCGAACTCCTGGTGTGCGCCCACCGCCGGCCACCCTGCACCCCCGGCCACGGCACGGGAGGCGGCGGCTGCGGTGGAGACTGGGATCCCACCCAGACCTGTCCCGACCCCGACACCTGTGGTCACACCGCCTCCGGTCACACCAGCCCCGGCGCGGGCTGGCAACAGAGCGACGGGAAATCGCTCCACATCGACGTCGACACTAGCAGCGGCGAGTTCACCACGACCCCCCACTACGTGGCCTCGATCGGGTCCAGCGGCGGCTCGCAGTGGTTGCTGCGCGGCGCGCACGGCATCTACGACGCCACACCGACCGGCTTCCGGCTCAACCTCTACTGGACCGAGCAGGATCCGCTGACCCCTCAGACCGCCGAACAGTACGGCTGGTACGTCAACTGGATCGGTCACCAGGCTCCCTCGCGTCCCTGACGACCGGGCCGCGCTCGTGGTCAGGCGGCGGCTTCGAGCCTGCTTCTCGCCCGGTTCTCGACGAGGAGCGGGACGAAGTCGCGGATCCCGGCGTCGTCGAAGCGGCGCAGTTCCTGGTCGATCACGTCGTGCACCTGCTGGGGGCTGCAACGGTCCCGGTACCGCTCGGTGAGCCTCCGCTGCAAGGACTGGAGCGCCTGTGCCTCGTGCTTGCGCGTCGATCGCTGTTCCATCTCGGTCGCCTCCCATCGCACCGGACTCGGTGACCGCCTGTGCCGCGGCCATGTCCGCGCCGTTACCCGCAGCCGGAGGGACGACACGTGGCGCAAGTCGCGGCTTCGCCGGTGCCGCCGCGGCGGGAAATACGGTTGTCCGGCCGCCGGGCCGGGGCTACGGTGCCGCGGTGGATCTCTTCTTACGCGCCTGGACGGCGTTGCTCACCGCGGTCGCCGAGCTCCCGGACGAGGACTTCGAGCGGCCGTCCGGCTGTACCGGCTGGCTCGTGCGGGACCTGGTGTGCCACCTGGTCATCGACGCGCAGGACGTCCTGATCACCCTGGTCACGCCCGCCGAGGCCGCGGCGACGGCGGACGCGGCCACCTACTGGGACCTCCTGCCCGGGCCTCCGACCGGGGACGACCCGCTCGACGCGCTGATCCCCCGGCTGGCCGCCGCGTACGGCGAGCCGCGGTGGCTGAGGTTCCACCTCGACGACGTCGGTTCGGCCGCGGGACGCGCCGCCCGGCTGGCCGACCCCGCCGTCCGCGTCGAGACCAAGGACAAGGTCCTGACGGCCGGCGACTACCTCTCGGCGTACGTCCTCGAATGGACGCTGCACCACCTCGACCTCGTCGCGCACGTGCCGTCGGCCGAGGGTCCGCCCGCCGAGGCCCTCGCGGCGGCACGCGCGCTGCTGGAGCGCATCGCCGGGACCCCGTTCCCCGGCGCCCTCTCCGACCGGGACGCGCTGCTCGTCGGGACCGGACGCCGCGCCCCCACCGAAGCGGAGAAGGCCGCGCTGAGCGGCGTCGACGCACGGCTGCCGCTCATCCTGGGCTGATCGCACCGCCACCCCGCGAACGGCCGTGACCCGTGCCACAGCAGGGCTCGCGGACGGGAGCGAGGGGAATGATCGGGGTGGGAGCGGGAAGCAGTGATGCCGTGAACCCTCCCCGACCGCCCGCACCGTCCGATCCCTCGCCCCGTTCGCCGCGTGGAGAGCTGCTGCTGTTCGCCAACGCCAAGGCCGGTACCCACGACACCCGCACGCTGGAGCGGATCACCGGGCTCCTCCGGGACGCCGGGCAGGACGTGACCGTCTGCCCGTGCTCGGCGCCGGACGACATCGAGCGGGCCCTCGACGCGCACGGCGGCGGCGGCCCCGCGCGGGCGGTCGCGGTGGGCGGCGACGGCTCCATCAACCGGCTCGTGTCGATCCTGCACCGGCGCGGCGAGCTCGACCGGTGGACGGTCGGGCTCGTGCCCATGGGCACCGGCAACGACCTGGCGCGCAACCTCGACATCCCGCTGGACCCCGAGCGCGCCGCGCGGCTGCTGCTCGACGGCGGCGAGCGCCGGCTCGACCTGATCGCCGACGACGCGGGCGGCGTCACGCTGAACGCCGTGCACGCCGGGATCGGCGCCGTCGCCGCGCAGAGCGCCGCGCGGTTCAAGCGGCGGCTGAAGGCGCTGGCGTTCCCGCTCGGCGCGGTCCTCGCGGGCGTGCGGCACTCCGGCTGGCGGCTGCGGGTGGAGGCCGACGGCCGCGTCGTCGCCGACGGCAAGTTCCTGATGGTCGCGCTGAGCAACGCGTCCGGCATCGCCGGGGGCACCGCCGAGCTCGCCGCGGACGGGCATCCGGGCGACGGCATCCTGGAGCTCGTGGTCTCGGCCGCCACCGGGCCGATCGCCCGCGCCGGCTACGCCCTGCACCTGCGGGACGGGACGCACCGGCACCGCGACGACGTCCTGCACACCACCGCGCGCAGCGTCACGATCAGCGGCGAGGACTTCCACGTCAACAGCGACGGGGAGGTGTCCGGGCCGGTCGGCCGCCGCTCCTGGACGCTGGCGCCGGGCGCCTGGCGCATGATCGCCCCGGTCCGCGACCGCGTTCCCGAGGCCGCCGCCGACGCGACCTGAGCGGCCCGGCGCTCAGCGCGGCCGGCTCACCTGCCGGCCGCCACCGCGGCGCGGGCCCGGGAGCGGAACGCCGCCAGCTTCTCCGACGGCTCGATCACGCGGTGGCTGCGCGACCGGACGGAGACGTCGTGGCCCTCCGCCGCCCGCCGCAGCGCCCCGACCGTGGCCTCCTCGCGCGGGACGTGCGCGAACGGGTCGAAGGAGTACCACCGCATGGCGTTCTCGTGCGTCATCTTGCGGACGTCGTCGTCCGGGACGTTCTCCCGCTCCAGGACGGCGCTGAGCTCCTCGGGGGCGCCCGGCCACATCGAGTCGCTGTGCGGGTAGTCGGCCTCCCAGCAGATGTTGTCGATGCCGATGTCGTGCCGCAGCCGCACGCCGAGCGGGTCGCTGATGAAGCAGGTCAGGAAGTGCTCGCGGAACACCTCCGACGGCAGCTTCCCGCCGAAGTCCTGGAGCGTCCAGGTCGCGTGCATCTCGAACGTGCGGTCCACCCGCTCCAGGAAGTAGGGGATCCATCCCGTCCCGCCCTCCGACAGGGCGATGCGGATGTCCGGGAACTGCTTGATCACCCGTGACCAGAGCAGGTCCGCGGCGGCCGACACGATGTTCATCGGCTGGAGGGTGATCATGACGTCCGGCGGCGAGTCGACGGCCGGCACGGCCAGCCGGCCCGACGATCCGATGTGGACGTTCAGCACCGTGCCCGTGTCGCACAGCGCGCGCCACAGCGGGTCCCAGTACTCGTCGTGGAAGCTCGGGTAGCCCATCGCGGCGGGGTTCTCGCTGAAGGTCAGCGAGTGGCAGCCCTTCGCGGCGACCCGGCGCACCTCCGCCGCGCACGCCTCGGCGTCCCAGATCACCGGCAGCGCCATCGGGATGAACCGGCCCGGGTACGCGCCGCACCACTCGTCGATGTGCCAGTCGTTGTACGCCCGGACCAGCGCGAGCGAGAAGCCGGCGTCCTCGGTGGCGAACAGCCGGGCCGCGAAGCCGGGGAAGGACGGGAAGTTCATCGAGCCGAGGATCCCGCCCGCGTTCATGTCCTTGACGCGCTCGTGCACGTCGTAGCAGCCGGGCCGGATCTCGTCCAGGCCCTGCGGTTCGAGCCCGTACTCCTCCTTCGGACGGCCCGCCACGGCGTTCAGCGCGGCGTTCGGGATGACGGTGTCGCGGAACGTCCAGACGTCCGAGCCGTCGTCGCGGTGGACGAGCTGGGGCGCGTCCGCGCGGTACCGCTCCGGCAGGTGGTTCACGAACATGTCGGGCGGCTCGATGATGTGGTCGTCGACGCTGATGAGGATCAGGTCGTCGCGGTCCATGGCGGTTCCCTCTCAGTCGGAGGCGGGCAGCGGCTTGGCCGTCTTCAGCGTCATCGGGACGCCGTCGCAGGTCAGCTCGCCCGTGCCGGCGGCGGTGCAGAGCAGTTCGAGCGTCCCGGCGGCGTCCACGTAGCGCTTGCCGACGACCGTGCCGGGACCCGTGCCCGGACCCGCGCCGGCGTCCGCGCCGCCGCCGGCGGGCCGGGGCGGCGCGGAG
>NZ_CAACUY010000318.1 GCF_900659615.1 Actinomadura fibrosa
GTGTCCGCGTCCGGGACGGGCTCCCACGTGCCGGGCGCGACGGGGACGCCCGCCTCCTTCACCAGGTTCCGGGCGTTGATCTTGTCGGCCATCCGGGCGGCGCTGCGCCGCCACCTCGCGGGCTTCGAGGGCGCGGCGGTGCTCGTCACCCACGATCCGCTGGACGCCATGGTGCTCGCCGACCGCATCGTCGTCGTGGAGGGCGGGCGGCTCGTCCAGGAGGGGACGCCCGCCGAGGTGGCGCGGCGCCCCCGGACCGACTACGTGGCGCGCCTGGTCGGCCTGAACCTCTACCGGGGGCGGGCGCGGGGCGGCACCGTGGCCCTCGCGGACGGCTCCGCGACCCTCGACACTGTCGACTTACTCGAAGGTGAGGTCTTCCTAGCCTTCGCGCCAGCCTCGGTCGCGCTGTACCGCCGCCGCCCGGACGGGAGCCCGCGCAACCTCTGGCGCGCCCGCGTGGCCGCCGTGGAACGCCACGGCGACCGCGTCCGGGTCCAGCTCTCCGCTCCGCCTTTCCCGGCCGTCGCGGACGTCACTCCCGCCGCGGTCGCGGAGCTCCAATTGTCGGAGGGCAGCACGATATGGGCGGCCGTGAAGGCCACCGATACCCACGTTTACCCAGCTTGATCGGGTCCAGGCCGCGGGCGGCGGCACGCCGCCCTTGGCGCCCGTAAGCCAGTGATATCAATCACAAAAGGCATCGGGAAGGCCCAATAGGGCACCGGATTGGTCCAGACCAAATGGCAAAAACGTCGGCTCTTGTTCATGATGCGAACATCCTGCGAACAGCTGAAGGAGTTGCCCGTGTCCAACCAGGTCCCCGGCCTCGACCAGGCCCCAACCGGTCACACCGAACTGATTGACTGGGTACGCGGGATCGCCGAGCTGACCAGTCCCGACCGCGTCGAGTGGTGCGACGGCTCGGACGAAGAGTGGGAGCGCCTGACCGGCCTCCTCGTCGAGCAGGGCACCTTCAAGCGACTCGACCCGGCCAAAAGGCCCAACAGCTTCTACGCCGCCTCCGACCCGAGCGACGTCGCCCGCGTGGAGGACCGGACGTTCATCTGCTCCGAGAAGGAGGAGGACGCCGGGCCCACCAACAACTGGATCGCGCCCGCCGAGATGCGCGAGACGTTCGGCGAGCTCTTCAAGGGCTGTATGAGGGGCCGCACCATGTACGTGGTGCCGTTCTGCATGGGCCCGCTCGGCGGGAACATCTCCCAGCTCGGCGTGGAGATCACCGACTCGCCCTACGTCGTGGTCTCGATGAAGATCATGACGCGGATGGGCGCCGGCGCGCTGCGGCTCATCGAGGAGCGCGGCTCGTTCGTCAAGGCCGTCCACTCCGTGGGCGCCCCGCTGGAGCCGGGCCAGGCCGACGTGCCCTGGCCGTGCAGCTCCACCAAGTACATCTCGCACTTCCCCGAGACCCGGGAGATCTGGTCCTACGGGTCCGGGTACGGCGGCAACGCGCTGCTGGGCAAGAAGTGCTACGCGCTGCGGATCGCCTCGACCATGGCCCGCGACGAGGGCTGGATGGCCGAGCACATGCTCATCCTGAAGCTCACGCCGCCGGAGGGCGAGACCCGCTACGTCGCCGCCGCGTTCCCGTCCGCCTGCGGCAAGACCAACCTCGCCATGCTGGAGCCGACCATCCCGGGCTGGAAGGTCGAGACCGTCGGCGACGACATCGCCTGGATGCGCTTCGGCGAGGACGGCCGCCTCTACGCGATCAACCCCGAGGCCGGGTTCTTCGGCGTGGCGCCCGGCACCGGCGAGGCCACCAACGCCAACGCGGTGAAGACCCTCTGGGGCAACAGCATCTTCACGAACGTCGCGCTCACCGACGACGGCGACGTCTGGTGGGAGGGCCTCACCGAGGAGCCGCCCGCCCACCTCACCGACTGGAAGGGCAACGACTGGACGCCGGAGTCCGACACCCCGGCCGCCCACCCGAACGCCCGCTTCACGACCCCGGCCGGGCAGTGCCCGATCATCGCCGACGAGTGGGAGGACCCGAAGGGCGTCCCGATCTCGGCGATCCTGTTCGGCGGCCGCCGCGCGTCCGCCGTCCCGCTGGTCACCGAGTCCTTCGACTGGCAGCAGGGCGTCTTCCTCGGCGCGAACGTGGCGTCGGAGAAGACCGCCGCCGCCGAGGGCAAGGTCGGCGAGCTGCGCCGCGACCCGTTCGCCATGCTCCCGTTCTGCGGCTACAACATGGGCGACTACTTCGGCCACTGGCTGGAGATCGGCAAGGCCACCGACGCCGAGAAGCTCCCGCGGATCTACTACGTCAACTGGTTCCGCAAGAACGCCGACGGCAAGTTCATCTGGCCCGGCTTCGGCGAGAACAGCCGCGTCCTCAAGTGGATCGTCGAGCGCCTCAACGGCCAGGCGGACGCGGTCAAGTCCCCGATCGGCCACCTGCCGACCAAGGAGGCCCTGGACACCGACGGCCTGGACATCGACGACGCCGACCTCGACACGCTCCTGACGGTGGACACCGAGGTCTGGAAGCAGGAGGCCGCCCTGGTCCCCGAGCACTTCGAGACCTTCGGCGACCACCTGCCGAAGGCGCTGTGGGACGAGTACCACGACCTGGTGCGCCGCCTGGAGTCGTAAGCACGCGCCCCAAGGCGGCCGTTGAGGCAGCCGCCCGTCCGGGCCTGCTCCGCGCCCGTCCGCCGAGGTCACGGCGGGCGGGCGCGCCGCTGCCCGGCCCCGGGGCCGCCGTGTAGCCGGCCGGTCCCCGGGTATCCCCGGGGAGGTCAGAGGCATGAAGCGGTCCCCCCGGGTGTGGGAGGAGCCATGTTCGACTTGATGACCCGCCACTGGTGGGTTCTCGCGGTGCGCGGGGCGTTTGCGGTCCTGTTCGGCATCGCCGCGTGGGTGTGGCCGCACATCACGGTGCTCGCGCTCGTCATCCTGTTCGGCCTCTACGCCCTGGTGGACGGGGTGATCGCGCTGGCGGAGGGGGTCCGCGGCGCGCGGGGCGGGCCGCGCGGCATGCTGCTGCTGGCCGGCGCCGCCGGTGTCGTGCTCGGCGTCGTCGCCCTGGCCTGGCCCGGTATCACCGCGTTCGTCCTGCTGATGCTGATCGCCGCCTGGGCCGTCGTCACCGGTGTCTTCGAGATCATCGCGGCCGTCGCGCTGCGCCGGGAGCTCCAGGGCGAATGGGCGTACGCGCTCACCGGCGCCGTCTCGGTGCTGTTCGGCGTCCTGCTGTTCGCCTGGCCCGCCTCGGGCGCGGTCGCCGTCGCCTGGCTGATCGGGTTTTTCGCGATCCTGTTCGGCGCGGCGCTGCTCGGTGCCGCGTTCCGGCTGCGCAGGCTCGGCCGGGAGGCGGAGCGGGAAGGCCGGGGCGTCGGCGGCGCCCGCCCCGCCGCGTACTGACCGGCCCGCCACCGGCCGGCCCGCCACCGGCCGGTTCCCGGGTAGAAACCTCGACTTCGGTTGAGGTCGCGTAGGATCCGGGGCATGACGCGGCTAGAGCACCGGGTGCACGAACTGACCGTCGGCCAGCTCGCCGAGCGGAGCGGCGTGGCCGTCTCCGCCCTGCACTTCTACGAGGCCAAGGGCCTGATCAGCAGCCGCCGCACGGCGGGCAACCAGCGGCGCTTCAGCCGCGACACGCTGCGCAGGGTCTCGTTCATCAAGGTCGCCCAGCGGGTCGGGATCCCGCTGAGCGAGATCCGGGAGGCCCTGGCCACGCTGCCCGAGGAGCGCACGCCCACCGCGGAGGACTGGGCGCGGCTCTCCGAGGCGTGGCGCGGCGACCTCGACGCCCGCATCGCCCAGCTCGAACGCCTCCGCGACGACCTCACCGAGTGCATCGGCTGCGGCTGCCTGTCGATCAGGAACTGCGCCCTCGCGAACCCCTACGACCGGCTCGGCGACGAGGGCCCGGGACCGCGCCGCCTCCTCGTCCAGAACGGGCCCGCGGCACGGCCCGGCCGCACGTCCGAGCCGGACGCGGGGACGCGGGACCTGGAAGACCCGTGCGCCCCGTCCTGCGTCCCCGCCGACTGAGCCGGACCGGAGGTCAGCCGCGCCGGGGGACGCGGCCGTGCGGGTCGATGCGGCGCGGCGCCGGCTCCCGGCCCGCGGGCTGGGCCGGCGCCGGGCGCTGCTGGATCGGCTCGATCGGCAGCTCGGCGGGCTCGTCCGCGAGCGTGACCTCCTCGTTGTGGTGCCACAGCTTGAGGCCGGGCCCTTCCAGCAGCTCGTAGGTGGCCGTGTCGGCGGTCACGCTGACCTTCAGCCGGTTGCCCCGGTAGCGCATCCGGAACGCCAGCCGGCTGATGCCGCCGGGCAGGCGCGGCGCGAACCGCAGCCGCCCGCCGTCCGCGCGCATCCCACCGAACCCGGCGACGAGCCCGCTCCACGCGCCCGCCATGGACGCGATGTGCAGCCCGTCGCGGGTGTTGCGGTTGAGGTCGTGCAGGTCCATCAGCGCGGTCTCGCCGAGGTAGTCGTGGGCGAGTTCGAGCTGCCCGACCTCCGCCGCAACGACCGCCTGCGTCTGCGCCGACAGCGACGAGTCCCGGACGGTCAGCGCCTCGTAGTAGTCGAAGTCGCGGATCTTCTGCTCCTCCGTGAACGCCTCCCCGCACAGGTGCAGGGCGAGGACGAGGTCCGCCTGCTTGACGACCTGCTTCCGGTACAGGTCGAAGTAGGGGAAGTTCAGCAGCAGCGGGTACTGGTCGGGTTTGGTGGCTGCGAAGTCCCAGCGGGCGTGGTTGGTGAAGTTCTCGCTCTGCGGGTGGACGCCCAGCCGCTCGTCGTAGGGGATCACCATGGCGGCGGCGGCGTCCCGCCACGACGCGGCCTCCTCGGCGTTCACCCCGAGCCGGTCGGCGACGTCGGGGTGGCGCATGGCCGTCTCGGCCGCCGCCTGGAGGTTACGGCGCGCCATCAGGTTCGTGTAGACGTTGTTGTCGACGATGGCGCTGTACTCGTCGGGCCCGGTGACGCCGTCGATGCGGAACACGCCGCCGACGTCGTGGTGGCCGAGGCTCCGCCACAGGCGGGCCGTCTCCACCAGGATCTCCAGGCCGACCTCGCGCTCGAACTGCTCGTCCTGGGTGGCGTCCACGTACCGGATCACGGCGTCCGCGATGTCGGCGTTGATGTGGAACGCGGCGGTCCCGGCGGGCCAGTAGCCCGAGCACTCGTGGCCGCGGATCGTCCGCCAGGGGAACGTGGCGCCGTCCAGGCCGAGCTGGTTGGCGCGCTCGACGGCGAGGGGGAGCGTCATGTGCCGCCACGCGAGGGCGTCCGCGGCGGCGCCGGGGGAGGTGTAGGTCAGGACGGGCAGGACGAACGTCTCGGTGTCCCAGAAGGTGTGCCCGTCGTACCCGGGCCCGGTGAGGCCCTTGGCGGGGATCATGCGGCGCTCGGCGCGCGCGCCCGCCTGGAGGACGTGGAACAGCCCGAACCGGACGGCCTGCTGGATCTCGGCGTCGCCGTCGACCTCCACGTCGGCGCCGCACCAGAAGTCGTCGAGGTACTCGCGCTGCTCCTTCAGCAGGCCGTCCCAGCCCGTCTGCCGCGCGCCCGCGAGCGCCCCGACCACCTGGTCGTGCAGCGCCGGGCGGGACCGCTTGCTCGACCAGCCGTACGCCAGGAACTTGACGATGCGCAGCTTCTGGCCCGGCTCCAGCCGCGTCGCGACCGTGAGCCGCCCGACGTCCTCGGAGCTCTCGGTGTCGATCGCCATCGACTCGGGGCCCTCGATCTCGTGCGACATGCCCGCCGCCATCCGCAGCCCGCTCTGCCGGGTGCGGTGCAGCAGCAGCACCTTGGTGCCGTTGGCGACGTGCTCCTCGGAGACCAGCGGGTGGTCGAGGATCGCGGAGGCGCGCGGGTCCTTGGTGCCGTTCGGCATGGCCTCGTTGGCGACCAGCTCCGACTGCGCGACCACCCGGACGGCGTGGTCGACCGGCTCGACCTCGTAGCAGATCGCCGCGATGGCCCGCTGGGTCAGCGACACCAGCCGGACGGAGGTGATCTTGACCGTCCGGTCGGACGGCGAGGTCCACTCGACGTGCCGGGTCAGCGTGCCCGCCTGCATGTCGAGGACCCGCTCGTGGGCCTGGACGCGGCCGTACCGGACGTCGAAGGGCTCGTCGTCCACCAGCAGCCGGATCACCTTGCCGTTGGTGACGTTGATCACGGTCTGGCCGGACTCCGGGTAGCCGTAGGCGACCTCGGCCTGCGGCAGCGGCCGCTGCTCGTAGAAGGAGTTGAGGTAGGTGCCGGGCAGCCCGTGCGGTTCGCCCTCGTCCAGGTTGCCGCGCATGCCGAGGTGCCCGTTGGACAGCGCGAACACGGACTCGCTCTGCGCCAGCCGGTCGAGCCGCAGCTCGGGCTCCCGCACGCACCACGGGTCGACCAGGTAGACGGGACGGTCCGCGGCCGTCTGCGCCTCGCTCACTTGCCCTCCAGGAGTTCCGACAGGTCGCCGACGACCACGGTGGCCCCGTGGTCGGCCAGGGCCGCCGCGTGCTCGGCGTCCACCCGGTTCACGCCCACGACGAAGCCGAAGCCTCCGGCGCGGCCCGCCTCGACGCCCGCCAGCGCGTCCTCGAACACGACCGCGCGCGGCGCCGGGACCCCGACGGCCTCCGCTCCGGCGAGGAACATGTCGGGTGCGGGCTTGCCGGGCAGGTTCCGCTCCGCCGCGACGACGCCGTCGACGCGCGCGTCGAACAGGTCGGTGATGCCGACGGTCTCCAGCACCTGGACGGTGTTGGCGCTCGACGACACGACGGCCGTCTTCAGGCCCGCCTTGCGGACCTCGCGGACGTAGTCGATCGAGCCCTCGAACACCTCCACGCCCTTCTCCTCGATGAGCTTGAGGACGAGCGCGTTCTTGCGGTTGCCGAGCCCGCGGATCGTCTCCTTCTCCGGCGGATCGTCCGGCGAGCCCTCCGGCAGGTGGACGCCGCGCGACTCCAGGAACGACCGCGTGCCGTCCTCGCGCTTCTTCCCGTCCACGTACGTGCCGTAGTCCTTCACCGGGTCGAACGGGACGAACTCCTCGCCCGTCCGCTCCGCCCGCTCGCGGAGGAACCCGTCGAACATCTCCTTCCACGCCGCCGCGTGCACCGCGGCGGTCCGCGTCAGCACGCCGTCGAGATCGAAGAGACACGCCTGCGTCTCGTCGGGCAGTCCCAGCATTCGCACCCCCTGGAAGTGTCAGTATCGAGGAACCCCGTTCCCGCGCGGAACAGAGACATGCGCGGACCGGTTGCGCTCGAACGGGGCATCGACGGTCCCCGTACAACCCCTTGGCCAGGGTCGCACACGACAAGGAGAACACCAATGGACAAGGCGCGCATCGGCGTCACCGGGCTCGCGGTGATGGGCCGGAACCTGGCCCGCAACTTCGCCCGGCACGGCCATTCGGTCGCCGTGCACAACCGCACGCCGAGCAAGACCAAGGCCCTGGTGGACGAGTTCGGGCACGAGGGCACGTTCCTGCCCGCCGAGACGCCGGAGGACTTCGTCGCGTCCCTCGAACGCCCCCGCCGCCTGGTGATCATGGTGAAGGCGGGCGCGCCCACCGACGCCGTCATCGACGAGTTCGCGCCGCTGCTGGAGCCCGGCGACATGATCGTGGACGGCGGGAACGCGCACTTCGCCGACACCCGCCGCCGCGAGGCCGCGCTCCGCGAGCGCGGGATCCACTTCGTCGGCACCGGCATCTCCGGCGGCGAGGAGGGCGCGCTGCACGGCCCGAGCATCATGCCGGGCGGCTCCGCCGAGTCCTACGAGGCCCTCGGCCCGCTGCTGGAGGACATCGCCGCCAAGGTCGACGGGACCCCCTGCTGCACCCACGTCGGCCCCGACGGCGCCGGGCACTTCGTCAAGATGGTGCACAACGGCATCGAGTACGCCGACATGCAGCTCATCGCCGAGGCCTACGACCTGCTGCGGCACGGCTCCGGCCTCGGCCCCGCCGAGATCGCCGACGTCTTCCGGACCTGGAACACCGGCCGGCTGGAGTCCTACCTCATCGAGATCACCGCCGAGGTCCTCGCGCACGTGGACGCCGCCACCGGCAAGCCGTTCGCCGACGTCGTCCTCGACCAGGCCGAACAGAAGGGCACCGGCCGCTGGACGGTCCAGATCGCGCTCGACCTCGGCGTCCCCGTCTCCGGGATCGCCGAGGCGGTGTTCGCCCGCTCGGTCTCCGGGCACGCCGACCTCCGCCGCGCCGCCCGGAACCTGCCGGGCCCGTCCCGCACCGGCGGCGCGGGCGAGGGCTTCGCCGACGCCGTCGAGAAGGCCCTCTACGCCTCGAAGATCGTCGCGTACGCGCAGGGCTTCCACGAGATCCAGGCGGGCAGCGCCGAGTACGGCTGGAACGTCGACGCCGGCGCGATGGCGACGATCTGGCGCGGCGGCTGCATCATCCGCGCCCGCTTCCTCGACCGGATCCGCGCCGCCTACGAGGCCGACCCGGCGACGCCGACGCTGCTCACCGACGACCACTTCGCCGAGGCGCTCGGCGACGCCCAGGACGCCTGGCGCGAGGTCGTCGCCACCGCCGCCCGGCTCGGCATCCCCGCGCCCGGCTTCTCCACCGCCCTGGCCTACTACGACTCGCTGCGCGCCGACCGCCTGCCGGCCGCGCTCACCCAGGGCCAGCGCGACTTCTTCGGCGCCCACACCTACCGCCGCGTCGACCGCGACGGCTCGTTCCACACCCTGTGGGGCGGCGACCGCACCGAGGTCGAGGCCTGACCGCCCGCGGGCGTCCGGCGCGCATACGCACCGGACGCCCGCACGACGCCCACCCGACCGGCCCGCAGAACGCCCACCCGACCGGCCCGCGGGACGCCCGCCCGACCGGCCCGCGGGACGCCCGCCCGACCGGCCCGCGGGACGCC
>NZ_CAACUY010000319.1 GCF_900659615.1 Actinomadura fibrosa
GGAGGCGTTCGGCCGGGTGGGAGCCCGGCCGGCCCGGCGGCCGGTGGTGCCCGGGCCGCCCGCCGAGGCGGGTGGCCGGGGCCCGGCCCCTTCTTTGGAACGTTCCTAAACGGTGATGCGGTGATGGAAAGCCCGGCGCCGGGCGCCGGACTCCGTCGGGCTCATGACTTCACGGCGTCCTCGCGGCGGAACGCCACGGTCGCGGTGGGCAGTTCGGGGAACGGGCCGAGCTCGGTGGCGAGCGACCGGAGGCCGTCCGCGAGCTCGACGCGGGGCCGGTAGCCGATGGCCTCCAGCTTGGAGATGTCGGCGACGAGCCGGAAGCTGTCCTCCAGCATGGAGTCGTCGACCTCCAGGCGGGCGGGGCGGCCGGTGGCGCCGGCCACGGCGTCGGCGAGCTCGCGCATGGAGACCTCGCGTCCGCTGCCGATGTTGTAGGCCTCGCCGGGCACGCCGGACTCGGCGAGCGTGAGCAGCGCCGAGCAGACGTCGGTGACATGGACGAAGTCGCGCGTCTTGCGGTCGATGTCGCCGACGACGGGGATCGGGAGCTGGTTGAGCTGCCAGCGCAGGAACTGCGAGACCTCGCCGCCGGCGGAGCGCGGGTCCTCGCGCGGCCCGTAGATGACGAAGGGGCGCCCGATGACGACGGGCAGGCCGACCGCGTCGTGCATGCTGCGCAGGGTCAGCTCGCCGGAGTACTTGGACGCGCCGTACGGCAGGAACGGCCGCGTGGGGTGGTCCTCGCTGATGGGGAAGTGCTGCGGGGTGCCGTAGACGATCGCCGAGGACAGCGAGACCAGCCGCTTGACGCCGAGCTCCGCGCAGGCGTTGCCGACGTTGCAGGTGCCGAGGCCGTTGACCTGGAAGTCGAAGCGCGGGTACTCGACCGACTTGGTGCCGCTGGCGTTCCCGGCGAGGTGGAAGACAGTGTGCACGCCCCGCAGGGCCAGCAGCGCGTCGCCGTAGTCGCGCAGGTCGGCGCGCCGGTACCGGACGCCGGGGAGGGCGGCCAGTTCGGGCGGGGGATAGCTGAGGTCGACGATGGTGACGTTCTTGCCGAGCTCGGCCAGCATGGCCACGAGATGGCCGCCGACGAAGCCGGACCCTCCGGTGACGGCGACGTCGTCGTCGCTCGGGGGGCTCGTGTCGAACGCGTTGGTGCTCATGAACCTGACTCCAGACATCGTGCGCCCCGGGCGGGGCGCTTGGGGGTGGGACGGTCGTGCACGCGCCGGTCGGGGCGTGCACGGGCGGGCCCGCGGTGTGCGGGCGTGCGCGGGCGGGCGCGCGGACGGGCATGCGCGCCTGGACGGAGAGCGGCGGTCGCGGACGGGAGGCGGGCGGGCGCGGTCAGCGGCCGCCGCCGAGCGCCTCCACGCCGCGCCGGACGGCGCCGATCATGTGCTCCACCTGCTCGTCGGTGAGGTGGTCGTAGATCGGGAGCTGGATCTGGTGCTCGAAGTAGGTCTTCTCGGCGACCGGGCACTCGCCGTACCGGTGGCCGAGCGCCCGGAACTCCGGGAGCAGGTGGATCGGGAAGTAGCGGATGACGATCTCGATGCCCTCCTCTTCCTGCAGGTGCCTGATGAAGTCGTCCTTCGAGGCGCCGACGATCTCGGGCTCGTAGAAGAGCGTGTACAGGTGGTAGACGTGGTGGGCGTAGGGCTTCTCGCTCTGGACGCCGATGCCGGGCACGGCGTTCAGCCCGTCGTCGAGCCGGTGCGCGATCTCGCGGCGGCGGTCGTTGAGCCGGTCGAGCCTGCCGAGCTGGACGGCGCCGAGGGCGGCGCTCAGCTCGCTCATCCGGAAGTTGTTGCCGACGAGGTAGCGACCGTCGGCGTAGTCGTGGGTGTAGGAGCGCAGCACGTGCGCGTCGCGGTAGTAGGGCGGCTGCCGGTAGGGGCCGATGGCGGGGACGCCGCGCTCGGTCATGCGGCCCCAGTTGTGGATGGTGCCGAGCGCGCGGGCCATCTCGGCGTAGCGGTCGTCGCCGGTGACGAAGGCGCCGCCCTCGCCGGTGGTCATGTTCTTCAGCGAGTGGAAGCTGAAGCAGCCGATGTCGCCGATGGTGCCGAGGGCGCGGCCCTCGTAGGTGGCGCCGGCGGCGTGCGCGCAGTCCTCGACGACGGTGAGGCCGTGCCGGCGCGCGATGTCCATGACGGGGCCCATGTCGACGGCCTGGCCGCCGTAGTGGACGACCCAGATGGACTTGGTGCGCTCGGTGATGAGGGGCTCGATGGTGGCGGGGTCGATGTTGAGGCTGTCGGGGTCGATGTCGGCGAATCTGACCACGCAGCCGCGGGCCTGGAGCGGCCAGGTGGTGACCCAGAAGGTCTGCGGTGTGGTGATGACCTCGTCGCCGGGCTCCAGTCCGAGCACCTGCGCGGCGAGGAACAGGGCGGTCGTGCACGAGCTCGTCGCCTGGGCGTGCGGGGAGCCGAGCCGCTCGGCCAGCAGCCGCTCGAACTCGGCGCCGCGCGGGCCCATCGCCAGGGTGTCCTGGCGCAGGGCGGCGGTCACCGCCGCGATCTCCTCCTCTCCGAGCCGGTTGGAGATTCCGCTGTAGGGCACCACATAGTCCATTACGGCGCTCGCCTCCTTGGTCGCTGCCGCCGTCCGAAGCGCGCCGGCGCATCGCCGCGCGGGGATCCGCCCGCCCCGCGGGGGTCCGCGGGGGCGTGGCCCGGTGCGAGCGGTCGTCAACACCGGACCGGCGAAAGGTAAATACAATTTGAAGTTGCCGCCGCGGGAGATCTACCGGATGCGTGATCTCACTCGCGCTTCTAGAGTCGATCGTAATCGAGTTCTGATCCCGATCGGTATCGACCCGGGGGAAGAAAAGAGTAACCCGCTCTCGATGTACGTCTCCACGCACCAGTCGAAGGTAAAGCTCCTATGGTCCAATTAAATGGCGGGTCAAATGCGGGCGGCATTTCCCGTTTTGCCGCCATATTCACATGCGAGCCGTGGCGCCGGAACAATGCGGCCGCCGGACATGACCCCCATGTCCCGCGGTCGTCCGGGCGCCGTCCGACGACGACCGTCCAGTGGAGGCCTGGGACGCGATGGGCGAGATGGAGCGGATGAGCAGCGGGACCGCGCTGGTGACCGGCGCCTCGCGGGGTCTCGGGGCCGCCATCGCGGCGGCGCTCGCCCGCGACGGTTTCGCCGTGGCGCTCAATTTCCTGCGCGACGCGGAGGCG
The DNA here is from genome assembly GCF_900659615.1 of Actinomadura fibrosa. Taxonomy (GTDB): domain Bacteria; phylum Actinomycetota; class Actinomycetes; order Streptosporangiales; family Streptosporangiaceae; genus Spirillospora; species Spirillospora fibrosa. The sequence continues at coordinate 3,207 of NZ_CAACUY010000319.1, forward strand.
GCCGCGGCGCTGCGCGGGCGGATCGTGGCGGGCGGGGGGCGGGCGGAGGCTTTCCAGGCCGATGTCACCGACGAGGCCGAGGCGGCCGAACTGCACCGGCGCGTCGTGCAGTCCTTCGGCCCGGTGGACGTGCTGGTGCTCAACGCGACCGGCCCACAGCCGGATATTCCGCTGGACGAGCTGCGCTGGCAGGACGTGCTCGCGCAGCTCGAATTCTTCGTGAAAAGCCCTTTCCTCCTCGCCCGGGGCGCCGTGGCCGACATGAAACGGCGCCGGCACGGCCGCATCGTCCACGTCGGGTCGGACGTGGTGGAGCTCGCGCCCGCGGGGTCCAGCGCCTACGTGGCCGCGAAGTCGGCGCAGCTCGGCCTGACCCGGTCCTGGGCGCGCGAGCTCGGCCCGCACGGGGTGACGGTCAACTACGTCGCCCCGGGCTGGATCCCGACCGACCGGCACGAGGGGGTGCCGTCCGCGGTGAAGGACGACTACGCCGGGCGCGTCCCGCTCGGGCGGCTGGGCGCGCCCGCCGACGTGGCGGAGGCGGTCGCGTTCCTCGCCTCGGACCGGGCCGGCTTCATCACCGGCCAGGCCATCGCGGTCGACGGGGGGATGGCGTTCACCTGACGCCGGGCCGGGGGCGGGCCGCGCGGAGGGCGCCGCAGCTCCCGCGGACGACCAGCTCGGTGGGCAGCACGACGGGGCCGCCCCTCCCCCGCCGGGCGCGGTCGCGCAGGAGCAGCTCGCAGGCGCGGTAGCCGATGTCGCGGGCGGGGCGGGCCACCGCGGTGAGCGGCGGGTCGCACAGCTCGGCCCACGCGACGTCGTCGACCATCGCGATGGAGACGTCGGCGGGGACCCGCAGGTCCAGCTCGCGGGCGACCAGGACGGCGGCCTCGCCGAGCAGGTGCCCGGCGGCGAGCACCGCGGTGACGTCCGCGCGCCGCTGGAGGAGCCCGGCGGCGGCCGCGTAGGCGGCGTCGCGGGCGGGGCGGGCGGCGACGACGAGGTCCTCGTCGACGGGGACGCGGAGCTGGCCGAGGGTGTCGCGGAACGCGCGCTCGCGGACGCCGGGGGCGGCGCCCGCGGCGGCGGCGCCGAGGAACCCGATCCGGCGGTGCCCGAGGCCGACGAGGTACTCCACGAGGGACCGGACGCCGCCGGCGTCGTCGGCGAGGACGGACGGGACCTCCTCCAGCCCCGGCAGGACGCGGTCGGCGAACACGACGCTGGAGCAGACGCGGGCGGCGGCGCGCCAGTCGGCGGCCCGGCCGGCGGGCAGCGCGATGACGCCGTCCACGCGCTGCTCGACGAGCCGGTCGAGGATCTCGGCCTCGCGGGCGGGGTCGCCGTGCGCGGCGTCCACGATGACGTGCTCGCCGAGGGTCCGCGCGCAGGCCAGCACGCCCGCGACGAGCTCGGCGCAGAACGGGTCGGTCACGTCGGGGACGATGAGGCCGATGCCGCCGCTGCGCCGCGTCTTCAGGCCGCGGCCGAGGGCGCTCGGCCGGTAGTCCAGCTCGCGGGCGGCGGCGAGCACGCGCTCGCGGGTCGCCGCGCCGACCGAGCCGGTGCCGGAGAAGACACGGGAGACCGTGGCGATGCCGACGCCCGCCGCGGCCGCGACGTCCTTGATCGTCGCCGTTCGCCGCTCCGCCACCGCGCACCTCCCGGTTTCCCGCCTCTTTTCGATCATCTTCTCATGGCGCCCCCTCCCCTGGAAACGATTCCATGCGCTTTACTCTCCCCACTGAGGTGAATGCCCTGCTTGTCGGGGATTGATGGGAAACGTTTCCATCGGAAGGGGATTCGATGGCCAAGATCGTGCTGGACCGGGTGGACAAGGTGTACGCGGGCGGCGTCAAGGCCGTGGACGGCCTCGACCTGGAGATCCGCGACGGCGAGTTCATGGTCCTGGTGGGCCCGTCCGGCTGCGGCAAGTCGACCGCGCTGCGGATGATCGCGGGCCTGGAGGAGATCAGCGGCGGCAAGATCTCCATCGGCGACCAGGTCGTCAACGACCTGGCGCCGAAGGACCGCGACATCGCGATGGTGTTCCAGAACTACGCGCTGTACCCGCACATGACGGTCGAGCAGAACCTCGCGTTCGGCCTGAAGCTGCGCGGCACGCCGAAGGCCGAGATCAAGCAGAAGGTGCACGAGGCCGCGAAGATGCTCGGCCTGGAGCAGTTCCTCGGCCGCAAGCCCGCCGCGCTGTCGGGCGGCCAGCGGCAGCGCGTCGCGATGGGCCGCGCGATCGTCCGGGAGCCGCAGGCGTTCCTCATGGACGAGCCGCTGTCCAACCTGGACGCCAAGCTGCGCGTGTCCATGCGCGCCTCGCTGAGCCAGCTCCACGAGCGGCTCGGCGTCACCACCGTCTACGTCACGCACGACCAGGTCGAGGCCATGACGCTCGGCTCGCGGGTGTGCGTGCTGCGCGAGGGCAAGCTCCAGCAGGTCGACACGCCGCAGCGGCTGTTCGACAACCCCGTCAACCTGTTCGTGGCGGGCTTCATCGGCTCCCCCGCGATGAACTTCGTCTCCGCGGAGCTGACGCGCGGCGACGGCGGCGTCCAGGTGTCCTTCGCCGGGTTCACGCTGCCGGTGGCGGACGCGCTGCTGCGGAGCAAGCCGGGCCTCGCCGACTACATCGGCCGCTCGGTCATCCTCGGCATCCGGCCGTCCGACTTCGAGGACGCCGCGCACGCCAACCCGGAGTGGGCGCCGATGGCGGTGCGCAGCAGCGTGACCGAGGAGCTCGGCAGCGAGATCAACGTCATCTTCACCATCGACGCGCCGCCGGTGGAGCACAAGGACACCGCCGACCTCGCCGAGGACGCCTCCGAGGGCGAGTCCGACATGGCGATCCCGCTGATCGAGAACAAGGCGCTGTGGACGGCCCGCGTCAACTCCCGCTCGCACGTGCGCCCGGGGCAGGACGTGAACCTGGCCGTGGACACCAAGCGCCTGCACTTCTTCGACCCGGCCAGCGGCCTCGCGATCGGCCACTCCGACGCCGCCGCCGTGGACACCGCGGTCGACGCCCCGGCCGACACCGTCGAGGACGCCCCCGACCTGCGCAAGGGCTGACGACCGGCTTCGAGCACGAACGGCACAGAGCACGAACGGCGACGCCCACGGCCCCTTGCGGGTCGTGGGCGTCGCCGTTCCGCGATATGCGCGGCGCGTCAGGCGGGACGCGTCAAGCGGGACGCGTCAGGCGCGGCGCGTCACTTCACCGAGCCCGCGAGGACGCCCTGCACGAAGTAGCGCTGGAACGCGAAGAACACGACCAATGGGACGATCAGCGACAGGAACGCGCCGGGCGCGAGGATGTCGATGTTCCCGGTGAACTGCCGCATCTGCGACTGGAGCCACTTCGTCATCGGCTGGGAGTCGGTGTTGGCGAACACCAGCGAGACGAGCAGATCGTTCCACACCCACAGGAACTGGAAGATCCCGAGGGACGCGATCGCCGGCCCGCCCAGCGGGAAGATGACCCGCCGGAAGATCGTCCATTCGGAGCCGCCGTCCATCCGCGCCGCCTCCAAAAGGTCCCGGGGGATCGCCGCGAAGAAGTTGCGGAGCAGGAAGATGGCGAACGGCAGGCCGAACGCGACGTGGAACAGCACCACGCCGGTGACCGAGCCGAACATCGTGAAGCCGCCGAACTCGATCTTGCCGTAGAGCTTGGCGACCGGCAGCAGCGCCACCTGCACCGGGACGACCAGCAGCGCCACCACCAGCAGGAACAGCCAGTCGCGGCCGGGGAACTCCATCCAGGCGAACGCGTACGCCGCCAGCGAGGCGAGCGCCACCACCAGCACCGTCGCGGGGACGGTGATGAGGATGGTGTTCCAGAAGGAGTCGACGAAGTCCGGCTTGTCGAGGAGGGCGGAGTAGGAGCCGAAGGTGAGCTGCGACGGCTCGGAGAACACCTTCCACCAGCCGCTGGCGTTGTTGTCCTCGTTGGTGCGCAGCGACTCCACCAGCAGGCCGAGCGTCGGCACCAGCCAGAAGATCGCGATGAGCACCAGCAGCGCCTGCGCGACGCCGCCGCCGAGCCGCCCGACGATCCGGGCGGCGACGCTGCGCCGCGGCGCCCCGGCGGCCCCGTTGCCGGCGCCGCCGTTCGCGGTGCCGCCCTTCGCGCCGCCCGTCGTGGTGGCCTTCGCGCCGCCCGTCGTGGTGGCCTTCGCCGCGTGCCTCCCGGTGTCCCTTGTGGTGTCCCTCGTCTCGGCGGCGCCGTTCGCGGCGTCCGTCCCGGGGACGTCCCGTCCCGTGCCGTCCGCGGTGCTCATTTGCGCTCCTGCCGCAGTCGCCGGATGTTGAACAGCATGGCGGGCAGCACCAGCACGAACAGCAGCACGGCGATCGCGCTGCCGGCACCGGGGTCGTTGCCGCCGCCGAACGACTCGGTCCACATCTGCAGGGCGAGCACGCTGGCGTTCGGATCGCCGCCGCCGATGATGAACACCAGGTCGAAGACCTTCAGCACGTTGATGGTGAGCGTCACCAGCACGACCATCAGCACGGGCGCCAGCAGCGGGATCGTCACCCGCCGGAACACCTGCCACTCGGTCGCGCCGTCGACGCGGGCCGCCTCCAGCGCGTCGCGCGGGATGGCGGCGAGCCCGGCGGCGATCAGCACCATCGCGAACCCGGACCACACCCACAGGTACGACCCGATGATCGCGGGCGTGATGAGCGTGCTGCCGAGCCACTCGGCGCCGCCGTAGGACGCGGTGAAGTTGTCCTTGGGCAGCCGGACCGTGACGGCGCCGGACGGCACCTTCGCCATCGTGAACGTGCCGTCGTCCTTCGTGGTGGCCTTGGCGACGACCTTGCCGTTCTGGACGGCCTCGACCCGGATGCCCGGCAGGCCGCTCTCCCCCGCGTTCGGGGCGTTCTGCTGGCCGCCGCCGCCCTTGGTGAAGTCGAACCAGACGGTCCCGGTGAGCTTGCCGGGGGCGGACGCGGGCGGCCGCGCGGCCGGCTTCGCGTCCTCCGGCAGGTACTCGGGCTTGACCTTCAGCAGCGGGACGAGCGCGCTCTGCCCGGCGGAGAACGAGCCGGTCGTCACGACCGCGCCGCCCTCGTCGCGGACGGGCTGGTTCCCGCCGCCGCGGGGCCCGGCGCCCGGGTAGGTGCGGTCGCTCTTGAACATGTCGTGCACGCCGACCAGGACCGCGTTCGCGACGCCTTTGTCCGGGTCCTGCTGGTACACCAGCCGGAAGATCACGCCGGAGGCGAGGAAGGAGATCGCCATCGGCATGAACACGACCATCTTGAACGCCGTCGACCACCGGATCCGCTCGGTGAGGACGGCGAACAGCAGCCCGATGATCGTCACGACGGTGGGCCCGACGACGACCCAGATCGCCGTGTTGCGCACCGCGACGATGTTGTCGTGCCCCTGGAAGATCCCGGTGTAGTTGTCGACGCCGACGAACGAGTCGCCCGCGGCGTCGAAGAAGCTGCGGATCACCGTGTAGACGATCGGGTACACGACGAGGAAGCCGAGCACCAGCAGCGCGGGCAGCAGGAACAGCAGCGCCAGCCAGGACGGCGGGGTGAGCCGCTCGCGGCCCCGGCCGCGCCGAGGAGCTGACCGGACGCGATGCGGAACAGCAGCGCGTAGCCGATCTGGCCCGCGGCGCCGGTGACGGTGACGTTGACTGGGGTGCGCGTCA
>NZ_CAACUY010000320.1 GCF_900659615.1 Actinomadura fibrosa
CGTCCGCGCCGTCCGGGCGGCCGCTCATCACGGCGAGCTCCCGGGCCCGCGCCGCCGCGGCCCCGCGCCGCGCGAACGGCTCCGGGCGGACGTCCAGGACCGTGATCCCGGCGGGGACGCGGTGGCGTCCGGGGTCGCGGAGCAGCGCAACGTCGCCGACCCGCAGCGGCAGCGCCCGTCCGAGGGTCAGCCGGGCGGTGTCGTCGCCGAGCGGCCGGACGCGCACGGGCACCGAGGCGGTGCCCACGTGCAGCATGAGGCGGCCCGGCAGGTCGTGCGCCGCGTCGCCGCGCAGCCGGACGTCGATCACGTCGGTGCCGAGCCACCGTCCCGGAACGAGCAGCGCGTCGCCGCGGCGGACCTCCGCCGACCCTCCGTGCAGGTTGACGGCGACGCGGGCGACGGCGGCGGCCTCGTCCCGGTCCTCCTTGAGCGACTGGAGACCCCGCACGCGGAACGGGTCGCCGCCCGCCGCCGGGGCGAGGCGGTCGCCGACCCGGATCGTCCCGGCGCCGAGCGTGCCGGTGACGACGGTCCCGCGCCCCTGGACCGTGAACACCCGGTCCACCCACAGCCGCACGTCGGCGGCCAGGTCGGGCGGCGGCAGCGCGCCGGCGAGCCGCTCCAACGCCGCCCGGAGGTCGTCCATGCCGTCCCCGGTGGCGCCGCTGACCGTCACGGCCGCGACCTCGCCCAGCGACGTCGCGGCGATGCGGTCGAGCGCGTCGCCGCGGACCTTCGCCGCGGTCGCGGCGTCGGCCAGGTCGGCCCGCGTCACCGCGAGAAGCCCGTGCCGGACGCCGAGGGCGTCCAGCACCGCGAGATGCTCCTCGGACTGCCGCTGCCAGCCCTGGTCCGCCGCCACCACGAACATCACGGCGGGGACGGGCCCCACCCCGGCGAGCATCGTGGCGACGAGCCGCTCGTGGCCGGGCACGTCCACGAACGCGAGCCGGTCGCCGCCGTGCCGCCCGGCGGGCTCCGTCCAGGCGAAGCCCAGCTCGATCGTCAGCCCGCGCCGCCGCTCCTCCTCCAGCCGGTCGGGCTCCATCCCGGTCAGCGCGCGGACGAGCGTGGACTTGCCGTGGTCCACGTGGCCCGCGGTCGCGATGACGTGCATCAGCGCCCTCCCGCAGCCCGGACGGCCCGCGCGACTGCGGCGTCCTGCTCCGCCGGGACCGCGCGCAGGTCGAGCAGGCACCGCCCGTCCTCGACGCGGCCCATCACCGCCGGGACGCCTTGCCGCAGCCGCGCGGCGTACGGCTCGGGCAGCGACACGGCCGCGCTCGGCAGGACGACCCCGGGCGCGCCGCCCCCGCCGACCGCCGCGTCGCTGCCGACGGCCCGCGCGTCCACGCCGTCGGCGCGCAGCCGGTCGGCGAGGCGCTCCGCTCGCTCCCGCAGGACGGCGACGTCCGCGTGCAACGCCTCGTGCGTCGGCGTGTGCGGGCCGCGAAGCGTCGCCTCCAGCGCCGCGAGGGTCATCTTGTCCACCCGCAGCGCCCGCGCGAGCGGATGCCGGGCGAGCCGCCGCACGAGGTCCTCGCGCCCGAGGACGATGCCGCACTGCGGCCCGCCGAGGAGCTTGTCGCCGCTCGCGGTGACGAGCCCGGCGCCCGCCGCGAGCCGGGTCGCGGCGTCCGGCTCGTCCGGGAGCAGCGGCTCGGGCGCGAGCAGCCCGGACCCGATGTCGGCGACGACCGGGACGCCGAGCCCGGCCAGCTCGGCGACCTCCGCCTCCCGCGTGAACCCCGTGACCTGGAAGTTGGACGGGTGGACCTTGAGGATGAACCCGGTCTCCGGGCCGACCGCCGCCGCGTAGTCGTCCGGCGTCGTGCGGTTCGTCGTGCCGACCTCCCGCAGCCGCGCGCCCGTCGCGGCCAGCAGCTCGGGGATCCGGAAGCCGTCGCCGATCTCCACCATCTCGCCGCGGCCGATGACGATCTCCTTGCCCGCGGCGAGCGCCGTCGCGGCCAGCACGAGCGCCGCCGCGCCGTTGTTGACCACGTGCGCGGCCTCCGCGGCGGGCACCCGCTCCAGCAGCGCCGCGAGCACCGACCTCCCCCGCCGCGCCCTCGTGCCCGTCTCCAGGTCGAGCTCGACGTCCGTCGCGCCGGAGGCGACCCGCACGGCGTCCTGGGCCGCGGCCGACAGCGGCGCCCGCCCGAGGTTCGTGTGGAGCAGCACCCCGGTCGCGTTGACGACGGGCCGCAGCCCGGACGCGGTGACCGGCAGCGCCTCCACCGCCGCGTCGGCCACGGCGGCGGGCGGGATCTCGCCCGTCCGCGCGCGCCGCTGCGCCGTGACGACGGCCGCCTTCACGAGCCCGTGCCCAAGCCGTCCCGCCGCCTCGGCGAGACGGGGGTCGGCCATCACCACGTCCGTCCGGGCGATGCGGCGCCGCTCGTCCTCGACGGGTGCGGGCTGGCTCTCCATCAAGCGACCTCCGGTAAGGGCGCCCCTGGTCGGGACCGCGCCCGGCCGACATCCGATACCCGCCAGCATGGCACGCATCCCGAACCGCTCACCCGCAGGGTGTTTCCGTGTCGATCCCCCGGTAATGCATGAGTCATGCATGAACGACTGGCCAACCTCCTCGGCGCCACCTCGCTGGCGGTCACCGACCTCGTCCTGGCCGAGATCACCGGCAGCGCCGAGGTGAGCGCGAGCGGCGCGGCGGCGCTCGTCGTGCTCGCGCACGCCCCCGGGCTCGGCGTCACCGAGCTGGGCCGCCGGGTCGGGCTGACCCAGTCCGCGGCCGCCCGCATGGTGGACGGCCTCCAGGCCGCCGGCCTGGCCGACCGGCGCCCCGGCAGCGGACGCGTCGTCCGCGTCCACCTGACGCCCGAGGGCGAGCAGGCGGTCGGCCGGCTGCTGTCCGCGCGCGGCGCCCCGCTCACCGGCGTGCTCGGCGCCCTGGACGCCGCCGAGCGGGAGACGCTCGCCGCCCTGCTCGGCAAGCTGCTCGCCGCGCTGTACGAGCGGATCGGCGACGCCGACCTGATGTGCCGCCTCTGCGACCGGCACTGCTGCACGGCGGGCGCCGTCTGCCCCGTAGGCCAAGCCGACCGCGAAGCCCAAGCCGCAACTTTGGGTGAGGGGGCTCGGTGACGGGGGCTTGGTTGGCGTTGGGGTCGGCGCTCGCCTATGGGGTCGCCGACGTGGTCGGGGGGCTGCTGTCGCGGCGTGCGGACTTCCGTGCGGTCGCGCTGCTCGGGCAGCTCGGCGGGCTGGCGTGCGCGGTCGTCGCGGCGGTGCTCGTTCCGGCGGCGCGCGTCGGCGCGGCGGACCTCGGCTGGGGAGCGCTGTCCGGCGTCGGGACGGCCGCCGGGATGGTGTTCCTGTACCGGGGGCTGAGCCGCGGCGGCATGAGCGTGGTCGTGCCGGTCAGCGCGGTCGGCGGGGTGGCGCTGCCCGTGCTCGCCGGGGTCGCGTTCCTCGGCGACCGGCCGTCGGCGGCCTCCTGGACGGGCATCGCGATCGTCCTGCCCGCGCTGTGGCTCGTGTCCCGGGCGCGGTCGGACGAGCAGGGGCGGGCGCGGGCGGCGCTCGCCGACGGGCTCCTCGCGAGCGCCGGGATCGGCGTCCAGTACCTCGCGCTCGCGCAGGCCGGCGAGGACGCGGGCGCCTGGCCGGTCGCGGCGGGCCGGGCCGCCGCCGTCCTCGCGATCGCGCCGATGATGCGCTCGCCTGGACGCAGGCTGCCGCGAGCCCGGTTCGCGGTGGGCGCGGCGGTGAACGGGGCCGTCGCGGCGGTCGCGCTCGTGCTGTACCTGCTGGCCACCAAGGAGCAGCTCGTGGTGGTCGCGGTCGTGCTGTCGTCGCTGTACCCGGTGGTGCCGGTGCTGCTGGGCGTCACGGCGCTGCGCGAGCGGCTGTCGCTCGCGCAGGCCGCCGGGCTCGCCGGGGCGGGCGCCGCCGTCCTACTGCTGACCGTCCCGGCGGCGTAGGGAAACTCCTCCCGCGCCGAACATGCGCGCGGTGGGAGCACAGGAACCGCGGCAGGTTGTCATCCAGGTGAGTGTCGGACGCGCGCCGCGATATCTAGCCTGACGGCCCCGGGTGTCCGCGCACGGAGGTGACACTTTGACGGAGCTGTACGAAAGATCCGCCGAGACCGACGACCTCTCGGCCCAGCCATGGCGCGACGTACCGCGCGAAGAGGCGCAGTGGATGCGCCCCCATCTCCCGGCCCTCGTCGCCTCCATGGTCGAGGGCGTGCAGCGGCACGTCCCCGAGTACGCCCGCCGGGACGACCCCGTGTACACGGAGGTCATGCGGGTCGCCGTCACGCAGGGCATGGGGCACTTCATCCAGATGATCGCCGACCCGGACGCGTCCTCGCAGGAGGTCCACCAGGTCTTCTTCGACATCGGCTACGGCGAGGCCGTCGAGGGGCGCGGCCTGGAGCACCTGCAGAACGCGCTGCGCGTGGCGTCCCGGACGGCCTGGCGGTACCTGTCGCGCGAGGCGGACCGGCTGAAGAAGCCGCGCGAGCTCGCGATCGCGCTCACCGAGGTCAACTTCGCCTACCTGGACCTGCTGGCCTCCGCTGCCGCGCAGGGCTACGCGCGGGCCCGGGAGAAGGCGGCGGGCGAGCGGGAGCAGCGCCGCAGCCGGCTGCTGAGCCTGCTGCTGTCGGACCCGCCCGCGCCCCGGCGCCTCCGGCCGCGTCGTCGTCCCCTGCCACCTCACCCCGCGCGCCCACGCCTGCCGCGGCCGGGCCGCCTGGCTCCGGGCCCGCGGCGTCTCCGTCCGCCACACCGTCGCCCGCTCGGCGCTCACCCTCGGGACGGTCCTCACCGCGCTGCTGTCCGACCCGCGCTGGGGACCCGTCGCCGTCATCGCCTACTGCGTCGTCCCGTACGTCGTCTTCGCCCGCACCGCGCTCTCGCCCAGGGACCTCCACCGGACCGCGCTCCTGCGGCCCGTCCTCACCCCCTACACCTGGTACCGGACGCTGTGGGAGGAGCCGCTCTGGAACGCCTGCGCACCCCTGAAGGACGAGAGTTGATCGATCTGGCGACCGCCCCCGAGCTGCGGATCACGGCCTACTTCTACGAGCGGATCTACGGCACCGCCCCGGCGACCGTCCGGCGCGCCCAGGCCGCCCTTCCCCTCCTGGACGGCCTGACCGTCGCCCTGCCCTGGGGCGCCGTCGTCGCGGCGGGCCCCACCGGCGACCGCTCCGTCGCCCTGTACTCGATGAACCACCACGCCGACCGCTTCACCGCGCCGACCGGCTCCCTCACCGACGCCCCCCGCTGGGCCGGCGAGGCCGTCACGGCCCTCCGCGCGCACTCCGCGCCCGTCCCCGGGACCAACCTCCTGCTCAACCGCGAACTCCCCGCCGAGACGGGCCTCCTCACCGGCACCGAGACCATCACCGCGACGTCCCTCGCCCTGCGCGACCTCCACGGCCCGCCCGCCGTCGCCTTCTCCGCCCCTCCGGCCAGGGAGGCCCACGCGCTCCTCCGCACGGCGGGCGGCACCGAGCACCTGCCCTGCGACCTCGCGTCCGCCGGCCTCCGCCTGCTGCTCATCACCCTGACCGTCCCGCGCGTCCCCGGCCCCCGCCCCCACCTTGCCGCCGCGCCGTCCACCACCCGGAGGGCCGCCGCCGCCCTCCGCGCGGGCCGTCCTGCCGACCTGGGCCCCCTCCTCACCGAGGCCCACATCCCGGGCTGCCCGACCGCCGACCTGGCCCTCTCCACGGCCCTCGCGGCAGGCGCCCTCGGCGGCCGCTCCCTAGGCCCCACCCTCATCACCCTGACGCCCCTGACGACCGTCCCGCACATCCGCGCCGCCGTAACCGCGGCCCTCACCCCCCACCTACCCCACCCACCCCGCTACCTGACCACAACCCCAGCCCCACCCTCCTAAGCCCCACCGCGCCGAACCCGGTAGCCCCATCGCCTGAGCACCCGCACCACCGTCTCCGCCCCGGCCGGGTTGGCGCTGTGGACGACGATCGTGCCGATGTCGAACGGCCGCCCGTCGAACGCCGCCTCCTCCAGCAGCGTCACGACCGGCATGATGCTGTCCTCGCCACCCAGGTCGTGGTCCAGCCACAGCTCGTCGATCGCGCGGTCGCGGTGCTCCTCCAGCAGCAGGATCCCGTCCCGGCTGGTGCGCGCCACCCGCGTGGCCTGCGGCAGCTCCCGGAGATCGTCGATCCCCAGGACGACCCGCTCCTCGCCCATCTAGGTGGACGTGGGGGTGGTGCGGAGGCGGCGGGCGCTGCGGACGGCGGCGTCGCGGAAGGCGTCGGCGACCGCCCTGGTGACGAAGTGGCCCGTCCAGGTGACGAGGAAGGTCGCGAGGATGAGCGCCGGCGCCCAGCTCCACGTCAGGTTGGCCCAGATCCGTTCGAGGGTGGCGTGCGGGTCGACGACCGGCTCCCAGCTGTTCAGGCGCGCCCAGCGTCCGAGGAAGATGCCGACGGCGCAGAGGGCGTGGGCGGTCACGGCGGCACGGCCGCGCCAGGCTCCGAGGCCGAGCCGGTCGAGGTGGCGGAGCGCCGCGGACAGCGACAGGTGGTAGGCGAGGAGGCCGGAGCCGACGAGCACCGCGTAGACCGGCAGGACGGCCGACACGACGGGGCCGTCCTTGGTGGCCATCATGATGTCCCAGCGCAGGTGGATCAGGTCGGTGACGACGTAGGGGGCGTTGGGCAGGAACAGGGCGAACAGCACCAGTCCGGCCCACCAGAACGGTGACCGCGACACCCTGGCCGGGCCGCTCCCGCGGAAGAGGAGCAGGGCCAGCCCCACCGGCACCCAGGCCAGCAGGGTGTTCCATCCCATCCACCAGGCGTCGCGGCGGAGGAGGTCGGCCAGATTCGGTGCCACCTGATCCAGAAGACCCATGGTCACGATCGTGCACCAGCGCGGCGTTCCCCGCATCGGCCGGAAGTGTGATCCGCCGATTTCAGAGTTTGGGGGTGAACGGGCGGCGGTGGGCGGGGTCGTCGGGTTCGGAGATGCCGCGCATGGCCGTCTCGACCAGCTCGATGGCCTGCGCCAGGGCGACGAGCCGCGCGCCCTCGCGGCGGTAGGCCTCCAGGACGGCGTCGACGCCGTGCGGCGGGACGAGCTCGCCGAGGTCGACGCGGGCGGTGCGGAACCCCTCCCGGGCCGCCTCGACGGAGGCGTTGACGTGGTGGCGGGCCATCCGCGCGAGGGCGATCGGGTAGCGGCGCAGCACGCCGTAGCGGCGGTACTCGGGCGGGACGAGCTCCAGCAGCCAGGTCAGTGCGGTGTCCTCGAAGCGGTCGGTGCCCGGTGGGTGCACCTGCGAGGGCCAGCCGGGCGGAACGTAGGTGCTCACCCGGCCAGGATAACTCTCACTCGAACATATGTTCGAGACAAAACGGACAGGATGTCGTCACCCGGTGCCGGACGGCCCCGGAGCCGGGCCCGACGGACCGGAGCGGCGGATGCGGATCTTGCCGGAGTCCAGGTCGTCGCGCCGGGTGCGGGCACCGTCCCCGGCCTGCTCGTGGTCGTCCTGGCGCAGGACCTTCTCCCGCTCCTGCTCCTCCTGCTTGACCTTCTTCGAGCCCTCGAACGCCGAGGCGAGGTCCTCGAACATGCCCCCGCCGAAGCCGGCGCCGGTCTCGCCGTCCCCACGGATCGCGCCCATCAGGGACGACCTGCCCGTGCCCTCGCGGGGCCATTCGACGATCTCCTGCTCGGCCGGCTCGGGCCTGTTGCCCATGGCACGGCCCTTGACGCGCTTGCGGCGGCGAAAGGGTGACCTCACACACTCTCCAACGCGATGAGTCGGCGGATTGATCCCGGCGGCGTTCATGTTCCGAACTTCCACCGGGTGGGAGAACCGGTGAAGTCCCCCTGGCGCAGCCCGAACGCCCGCTGCGGTCGCACCGCCACGGTGGCGTTCACCGCGGGGTCCAGGAAGTCCACACGATAGCCGGTGGAGTACTTCTCGTTGACCAGGTCGATGAACCGCTGGAGCGTCGGCAGGTCCGTGACGACCTCCGCGACCCCCTCGATGACCACCGGGTTCTCCGCCTCCTCGGTGGTGACGACGACCTGGGGGTTGGCCCGCAGGTTCACCATCTTCCGGGACGGGACGCTGCTGCTGAACATCAGCTCCCGGCCCGACCAGGCGCCCCACACGGGCATGGCGTGGGGCCGCCCGTCCGGCCGGACGGTGCACAGCCAGAAGTTCCGCGCCGCCCGCATCCGCTCCACCGCCCACGACCACGAGAGCAGGCCGCTGCCCTCGTCCGGGCCCAGGATGCCGTAGCCGGGCATGTACGGACGGTCTGCGACGGGCTCCGGTCCCGGTGCGGCGCCGGAAGCCGACATGGCGTTCTCCCCTCGGTCGAGCACTCCCCGGGCATATCGTTTCAGAACGCGGCGCCGGGCGGTAACGCTCGGTGGCTCGGCCGGAGCGGCTCGGCGCGGTAGCCTGCGGGACGTGCGCCTATCCCGTGTCGTCTCGGCTCTCGAAGAGCTGTACCCGCCGTCGTGGGCCGAAGCCTGGGACGCCGTGGGGCTCGTCTGCGGCGACCCCGGGCAGGAGGTCCGGCGGGTGCTGTTCGCGGTCGACCCGGTGGCCGCGGTGATCGACGAGGCGCTGGAATGGGAGGCCGACCTGGTGGTCGCCCACCATCCGCTGCTGCTGCGGGGCGTGACGTCCGTGGCGGCCACGACGCCGAAGGGACGGCTGATCCACCGGATGATCGGCGGCGGAGTGGCGCTCTACACCGCGCACACCAACGCCGACGCGGCCGACCCCGGCGTCTCGGACGCGCTCGCCCGCGCCGTCGGGCTGACCGGCCCGCTGCGGCCGATGGTGGCCGCCGACGGCGACCCGCGCCGCGGCCTCGGCCGGATCGGGACGCTCGCCGAGCCGGTCCCGCT
>NZ_CAACUY010000321.1 GCF_900659615.1 Actinomadura fibrosa
CACCTCCGCCGCGAACGGCGCGATCTTGGCATCGGCCAGCTCACGCACCGTCGCACGCAGCAACTCGTGCTCCTCCGACGGCGCGTACGTGGGAAAGTCGCTCATCGTTCCTCCGCGGGCGGCGCGGCCCGGACGCATTACTTTGAGACCAAATATTTGGACGCCAAAGTAAGCGACCGCGCGGGGCCCGTCAAGCGGGCACCCTCACCACCTGGCCGCAGCCGGACACGGACCGCATCCGGCAAGGCCATGGTGACCGCCGATTTGCCCTGATTGACTCCGGAATGAGCGGTCGCATCGAGGCACCGCGCAGGCGCAGCCGTCCCGGGGGCGGACGGCGGGCGAGGGGGACGACCATGCCGATGAGCGTCATCAAGGGCCGCTACCGGATCCTGCGGACCGAGCCCGACGGGGACTCGATCCGGTTCGTCCCCGACGATCCCGCCGCGTTCACCAAGCTCCGCCTGGCCGCCCGCGTCAACCGCTCCGGCGGCGCGCAGCTGCGCCTGGACGCCATCGACGCGCTGGAGACCCACTACACGCCGAACGGGCACGGCGGCCGCGTCCACCAGCCGCTCGGCCTCGGGCACGCCGCCGGCGCCCGCCTCCTCGCCCTCCTCGGCTTCGAGGACGTGCGGCGCGAGGGCGAGACGGTCGTCCACGCGGTCCCGGAGGAGACGCCCGGCCACATCCTGACGCGCTTCGCGGACAAGTACGGCCGCCCGGTGGCGCTCGCCTTCGCCGGGACCACCGACCGCGAGGACCTGTCGCCGGTCTTCGCCGACGTGCCGGTGCTCCAGCGCAGCGTCAACCACCGGCTCGTCGCGGACGGCCTCGCCTACCCGACGTACTACAGCAAGCTCTTCCCCGACCTGCGCGAGGAGTTCACCGCGGCCGCCAGCAAGGCGCGCGCGGCGGCGGCCGGCGTGTGGGCGGACGACGCGACCACCGACGGCGCGACGATCGACTCCGCCGCCGACCTGAGCGAGCGCCTGGTGCTGCTGCCGAAGCTGTTCCGCCGCCTCGCCGACTACCTCGCCCTCGGCGCGGGCGACCCGTCCCTCGACGGGTTCCACGACTTCCTGGCCGCGCGCGACGACCGGCTGTTCGTCATCTCCGACGGCCACGCCACCGGCCTCGACACGATCGTCGAGGTCACCGGGCGGACCGTCCGGATGACCCGGGCCTGCGAGGACCTGATCTTCCTGGAGGGCTGAGCACGGCGCGCGGTCCCGCCGGCCCCCGTCCGGGCGGCGGGACCGCGCCCCTCACCGTGCCGAGTTGACCGGACAGGGCTCGAACCTGCGACCCGCTGCTTGTAAGGCAGCCGCTCTCCCGACTGAGCTACCGGTCATCGGACGCGTCGCGTCCCGTGCCGCCCGGAGGACTCGAACCTCCATACCCGGGGTAAGAGCCCGGGGTCCTCCCAGTTGAACGAGAGCGGCGATGTGCCCAGCGGCGGGCGGTGGCGTCCGCCTCGCCCGGGCACGGGCGAACCAGCCGGGGGTCGTTACTCCCGCCGGTCCAGTCCAGAGCCGTACTCGGGAATCGAACCCGATTCTCCTGGGTGGAAGCCAGGCACCTCACCATTTCGGCTTGTACGGCGAACGGCGCGGGACATCGGTCCCGCCGTACCTCCACCAGGACTCGAACCTGGGCCTCCGCGTTCGTAGCGCGGCACTCTGATCCACTGAGCTATGGAGGCGTGCGTGGCCCCCTGAGGAGTCGAACCTCATCCTCCCGGGCTTCAACCGGGCGCTCATCCACATGAGCCTGAGAGCCGTCGGGGAACGCTGGACGCGTTCTCCCGCACTGTGCAACGAAAAGGCCGCCAGGGACATGTCCCTGGCGGCCTCCGGCGGAGCCTGATGGCCCTATCCAGAGGCTTCCCCGGGAACGAATCGACCGCCCTGGCGGCGGACCCCGAAAGGCCACCGCAGCTGCTTGGCGCGGTACACGGTCACTGCGGTCTCCTTCCGTTCTCGTTCAGCTCGTTACTCATATGGTGGAGCACGGCCCCGCGGAGAGCAACGGGTTTTTCGCGCACACGAAAAAGGAGGGGCCGCAGCCCCTCCTCCTTCATGTACGCGGTCAGGCGGCGCGGCGGCCGGCGGAGCGCGCCGGACGGCCGCGCGAGGGGGTCACCAGCTTGCCGAGAACGCGGAACGGCAGCGTGACGACGTTGACGATCGTACCGACGACTGCGCTGAGCGCTGCACTGATGCGGCGCATGGATCCCTCAACTCCTTCGTTCGTTCGTCCGTGACCCCTCTTTTACCCGCCCTTCGCGTTCTAACCATTCACGCCGACGAGAACGGTCGCCGACAACTCCTCGGAACGCACGACGTCCGCACCGAGCCCGCCGAGTTCCACCGCCCGGACCGCGTCCGGCACCTGCCGGTCGCTCACCTCCGAAAGCAGCCGCCCGCCCGGCGCCAGCCATCCCGCCGCCTCGGAGGCGACGCGGCGCAGCACCTCCAGGCCGTCCGTCCCGCCGTCCAGCGTCACGCGCGGCTCGTAATCCCGCGCCTCCGGGGGCAGCAGCGCGATCTCCCCCGTGGGAACGTAGGGCACGTTGGCGAGGAGAACATTCACGCGCCCTTTCAGCGTCCCGGGCAGCGGCGCGAACAGATCGCCCTCGTACACCCGCCCGGCGGCGCCGACATTGCGCCGCGCGCACCGCACCGCTGCGGACTCGACGTCCGACGCATGCAGCTCAACTTCGGCCACGGACGCGGCCACCGCCACCCCGAGCGCCCCCGACCCGCAACACAAGTCCAGGACAACGGCCCCCTCGGGCGCCCCCGCGACGGCCTGCCGGACGAGGAACTCGGTCCGCCGCCGCGGCACGAACACCCCCGGCTCCACGGCCAGCCGGATCCCGCAGAACTCCGCCCAGCCGAGGACGTGTTCGAGCGGCAGCCCCGACACCCGCCGGTCCACCATGGCGGCCAGCTCGTCCGCCGTCCCCGCCGTGGAGATGATCAGCCGCGCCTCGTCCTCAGCGAAAACACACCCCGCAGCGCGAAGCCGGGAAACGACGGAATCGAACTCGAAAGACATGAACGCAGAACCCTACCGACCCCTCACGCCACGAACGACCGCATGTCCTCCGGGACCGGCAGATGGATCCACCCCTGCCGCCGCCTTCCCCCGACGTTCACGCGCACACCCGGCCGGTAGCTCTCCACGCAGATACCGTCGTACCCGTGCCGGACGATGCTCCAGTAGATGTCCTCGGAGACCACCAGCACAAGCGGCGCCACGGCCTCACTGAGGCACTTCTTCAGCCTCGGGGCGTCCAGCAGCCGGCAGGCCACATCGACCGCTTCTCCGAAGTACCCGTTCTCGTCGCAATGGACCTCGCCCGCGTGCACGACGGCGCGGACACGTATCCCGCGGACCCGCACCTCACCGCAGGGCAGGCTCTGGTTGTAGTCCTCCAGCGCCTGCGCGAACTCCGGGATCAGGCGGCTCAGCAGATGCGACTTCGGCACATCGTCCACCGGATGGACCAGCGCGAGCACCCCGTCCCCGCGGTCCTCGAAGGGGTCGAGGACCGCGGGCTTCACACCGCTGGACGCCAGCGCGTCGTTGAACATCCTGTAGACCTCGCGGCGGAGCTCCGCCTTGACCGGATTGGTCCGCGCCGTCGACTTCTCAAGATCCAGGACGAAGATGCTCCTGTGAACCGGAAGGCTCCTCATCGGGCCTCCTTCACTCCCTCGACCCGAAGGCCGGTCCCCCGCCACCGCGGGAATGGGGTGCAGGCCACTGTGGAACGTGACCGAGTGGTTTCTGCGCGGCTCACGCCGCCTGCCCGAAACCAACATCGCGATGCCGCGCGCCCGCCATCGGCCGCGCGCCCTCAGTATCGGCTTCCGGCACACGGCAGTGCAACGTGCACGGCCGCATGCAGACACTCGAAAAAGGACATTGTGTCCATGGGGACAGGGGCCAGAGGTCCCTGCAAGGTGCACGATTCCTCTGGTCCAGATGATTGGCCCTATCCCCCTCTTCAGCCCGGTGTTATATTGCGATGCACGTTGCATCGATCGTGGCACCGACGCCGGCATCCGCTGCAGGTGAGGGAACGGGAGCGACATGGCGCCGCAGGTTCCAACAGTCCGCCAGCGGCGCCTGGGATTGGAGTTGCGTCGGTTGCGGGACGCGAACTCCCTGACCGTCGAGCAGATCGCCTCGCGGCTGAACTGGAGCGCCAGCAAGCTCAGCAGGCTCGAGAACGCCAAGATCGGCGCCCGCGTGTCCGACGTCCGCCTCCTGCTGGAGCTCTACGGGGTCGACGAGTCGCACAAAGGCGAGATACTCGCACTCGCCCATGCCGCGACCCAGCCTGGCTGGTGGCTGGACTACCGGCACGACATCAACAAGGGCCTGGCCGACTACATCGCCTACGAAGACGAAGCGGAATCCGTTCGGCAATACGAGACACAAGTGATCCCGGGGTTGCTCCAGTCTCCCGGGTACGCGCGATACGTCATCGCCAGCTACAGCGCGGTGGTTCCCACGTCCCCCGCCGTGGTCGACCGGCGCGTTAAGGCGCGATTGCGCAGGCAGGACGTTCTTCGGAGGGCCAGTCCGCTCCGCCTTTCGGTGATCCTGGACGAGTCGGTCCTGCTCCGCCGTATCGGCGATGCCACGATCATGAACGAACAGCTCACGCGCCTCGCCGAATGGTCGCGACTGCCGAACATCACGCTGAGGGTCATGCCGCTGCACGTGAATCGCAGTCCCGTGATGAGTGAGTCGTTCACGCTGATGAGCTTCTCGACCGCCTACGACGCGGAACTCTACGACGTGGTCATTCTGGAGAACATCTCGTCCTCGGAGTTCCGCGATGAGGACACCTCTTATTTCTATCAACTCGCCTGGGAACAGTTGATCCGCAGCACTCTCGACCCGGACGAGTCCCGCCAACTCGTCCTGAGGACGGCGCAGGAACGCTGGGGCGAACTCGAAGCGGACCACCACGAGCCACTGTGAGGTCGTCGGTCCGCTCTTCAGGCCCGGAGCACAGGGCCGTCCGAGTACCTCCGCGCTGCGTGACGGCGTTCGACTCGGGTGCGGCAGGGCATCCGCCACATAGACCGCAAAAACGGAACAATTCCCCCATCATGACCGTCCTTCTCATGGCTCAGGCCGTGACACGGCGACGTTTATGTCGGCCGGTTGTGTCAGCCGGGCGGCCGGAGACCAATAGGATCTTCACCTAGCCGCGACGATCCGGTTCCGGCAGACGTTGTCCGGCCGGGACATGGGATGCCCCGCGTCGGTAGAGCTGACAGAGAGGCGTCCATGCTCCAGGAGGACTCGGTGAACGGCCGTCCGCTCGGCTGGCGGAGGGCTTGTGCCAGTTCTAGTGCGTGTGTCGAGGTCGCTGCTGCCGGTGCGGGGGTAGTGGCCGCGCGGGACGATCGGGCGGTGGCGGGCGAGGTGCTCTGGATGCCTGCGAGCGTGTGGCGGGGACTGGTGCTGGAGATCAAGGGTGGGGTGCACGATCTGGCTTAGGTCTCGGTGCAACCGGTTCTGGGGGTGCGGGGTTCTTTTCTAGAGGACTTCGTGCGAAGGGGCTGGGATGGGGATTTTCGCGGAGCGGGTCGGGGCGGCGGACTGGGGGGTGCTGGCCGAGGAGGTCGGGGCTTGCGGGTCTGCGTTGACGCCTGTACTGCTGGAGCCGGACGAGTGCGCCAAGGTCGCTGAGTTGTATGACGAGGTCCGGTTGTTCCGGTCGACGGTCGACATGGAGCGGTACCGGTTCGGGGCCGGGCAGTACCGGTACTTCGCGCGTCCGTTCCCCGAGCCCGTCCGGGAGCTGAGGGAGGCGCTGTACCCGCGGCTGCTGCCGATCGCGCGGGACTGGGCCGCGAAGCTTGGGCGGCCCGCGCCGTGGCCGGACACGCTGGACGCGTGGCTGGAGATGTGCCACGCGGCGGGGCAGGTCAAGCCGACGCCGATCCTGCTGCGGTACGGGCAGGGCGACTGGAACGCGCTGCATCGCGACCTGTACGGGGACCTGGTGTTCCCCTTGCAGGTGGTGATCGGGCTGGACGAGCCGGGCACCGACTACACCGGCGGGGAGTTCCTGACGGTGGAGCAGCGGGCGCGGGCGCAGTCGCGGGGGACGGCGACGCCGCTGCCGCGAGGGCGGGGCCTCGTCTTCACGACGCGGGACCGTCCGGTGCGGACGGCGCGGGGCTGGTCGGCGGCGCCGATGCGGCACGGCGTCAGCGTGGTCCGGTCGGGCCGCAGGCGGACGCTGGGGCTGGTGTTCCACGACGCCGCCTGAGCATGGGCCGGGACGGGCGACAATGGGAGGTCGTCGAGTCGCGGGGGATCGTTGTCGGGGTTGCGGGCCGATTGCGGCAAGTGTTTCGGGCTGTGCTGCGTGGCGCTGCCGTTCGCGGCGTCGGCGGACTTCGCGGTCGACAAGGCCGCCGGGGAGCCGTGCGGGAACCTGCTGGAGGATTTCCGGTGCGGGATCCACGCTGACCTGCGGGGGCGGGGGTTCACCGGCTGCACGGTGTTCGACTGCTTCGGGGCCGGTCAGAAGGTGTCGCAGGGGACGTTCGGGGGCCGGGACTGGCGGACGGGCGGGGTCGCGGCGGCGATGTTCGCGGTGTTCCCGGTGATGCGGCAGCTCCACGAGGTGCTGTGGTACCTGGACGAGGCGCTGGCGCTGGAGGAGGCGCGGCCGATCCGCGGGGGGCTGCGGCGGGCGCGGGAGGAGATAGGGCGGCTGACGGAGGGCGGCGCCGAGGAGCTGGCCGTCCTGGACGTGGCGAAGGTGCGCGAGGGCGTGCGGGGGCTGCTCACCGAGGCCAGCGAGCTGGCTCGGGCGGGTGTGCCGCGACGGAAGGACCGCCGTGGCGCCGATCTGATGGGGGCCGCCCTGGCGAAGGCCGATCTTCGGGGCGCGAGCCTGCGGGGGGCGTACCTGATCGGGGCGGATCTTCGGGGTGCCGATCTGCGGCGGGCCGATCTGCTCGGGGCGGATCTGCGGGGCGCCGACCTGCGGGGCGCGGATCTGCGGGAGAGCCTGTTCGTCACGCGGTCCCAGCTCGGCGCGGCCCGCGGGGACGCGGCGACGCGTCCGCCGGCGGCGCTGGAGCGCCCTCCGCACTGGTCGTGACGTCCGTTTAGGGGCTGATCTGCCGGGCATGTCCCAGCGAACGTCATCCCGGGGGGGCACGATGGCGCGGGTGCGTTGGTGGGGTACGGGTCTCGTCGGGCTGGTGCTGCTCGCCCTGGGCGGCGGGCTGCCGCTCCTGGACAGGGTCCTTCGGGACGGCGGGATGCCGCTGCCGCCGGGGACCGTCGTGGGTGTGGGCACCGAGCGCGGCGGCGTCCGGCCCGTGACGTTCGCGGTCATGGCTCCCGGGTGGGTGCTGCGGGCTGACCGGTCCTCGCTGAACAGCGGCGCCGAGCTCGTCTGGGACGAGGTCGTCTTCGACATCAGCGTGATCGTCCCGCTGGCGCCGCTGAACGCGCCGGCCCTGTGGCAGGGGCTCGGGCGGATCGTGGCGGTGGACTCGGCCGCGCGGTTGCGCGCGAAGCCCGTTCCGATCACGACGTTGCAGGGCCTGACGGGGCTGACGGGCGCTCTCACGGGGCGGGGACGGGTCGGCATGGCGAGCGTGTTCGCCGACGACGCGCTCGGCGCGACGGTGACGGCGTCGGGTGCGCCCGCGAGGTTCCGGGAGGCGGCCTCCCAGATCGAGGCGATGGTGCGGACGATCAGGATCGCGGCATGACGGCGCGTCCGGCGTTCTGGCTCTGGGCGGTCGTGTGCGCCATCGGCGTCTACATCGCCGGGAGCCTGATGGGCGCGCAGGTCAGGGCGTTCCCGGTCGGCGCGGCGCTCGGGGCCGTGCTGCTGGTGCCGGTGCTGGTGCTCGGGGTGTGGCTGCTGCGGCGGCTCCATCCGGTCCGCACGCGGCCGCTCGGGTGCTCGCTCCTCGCGGTCGGATGGGGCGGGCTCGCGGCGTTCGGGCTGGCGCTGCCGGTGAACGCGGCGTTCCAGGCGGTCGTCGGCACGACGGCGGGGCCGGACTTCGCGTCGGCGTGGGGTCCGGCGATCGTGGCGCCGGTCGACGAGGAGATCCTGAAGCTGCTCGGGGTGGCGCTGCTCGGGCTGGCGGTGCCGGCGGCGGTGCGCGGGCCGCTCGACGGCTACGGGTACGGGGCGCTGGTCGGACTCGGGTTCCTGGTGTCGGAGAACTTCCTGTACGTGCTGAACACGATCGTGCTGACGGGGGCGACGCAGGACGCGAACGCGGCGCTGTTCTCCATCGTGAGCCGGATGGCGGGCGGCGTGTGGTGGAGCCACTGGGCGATGACGGCGGTCGCCGGGGCGGGTCTCGGCTGCCTGTTCGGCCGGGCGTCGCGGGGCGCGGTCGCGCTCGCGTGCGGCGGGTTCGCGCTGGCGCTGGCGATGCACTCCTGGTGGGACGCGCCGATGCTGTCCGGCGTGGCGCTGCTGCCGGTGAAGGGCGCGCCCATCCTGGCCGTGGCGGTGGTCGTGTACCGGGTCGTGCGGCGGCGCTACCTGGTGCGGTTCCGGCGGGCGGCGGAGTCGGAGACCGCGGGCGGCGTCCTCGTGCCGGGCGAGGGGCACGTGCTGGCCTACCGGAAGTGGCGGCGCAAGGAGCGCTGGGACGTGCCGGCCGGGGAGCCGCGCCTGCTGCTGGCGCGGCTGCGGACCGCCGAGCTCGACCTGCTGGACGGCGGGCTCGGCGGCCTGGAGCCCGATCCGCTGGCGGCGGACCGGCTGCGCGCCGACATCCGGGCGCTGCGCGGGTCGCTCAACGCGGCGCAGCGGCCGCGGGCCGCCTGATCCTCCCGGCGAGGAC
>NZ_CAACUY010000322.1 GCF_900659615.1 Actinomadura fibrosa
CCGCTGCCGCCGCCTCGGGTGCCGCCGCCTCGGGTGCCGCGGCCTCCCGCCGCGCCGCGGAAGGCGGCGGCACCGCGGCGGCACCGCCGGAAGGCGCGGGCAGCTCCAGCAGGTCGCAGGGGACGAGAAGGACCACCGGACCGCGGGTGTCCGCCAGGCGCAGCGCCTCGGCGGTCAGCCGTCCCGCCTCCGACGGCTCGGTGACACGGACGATCCGGGCGCCCAGCGCGTTCCCCAGGGCCGCCTGGTCGACGTCGATGCGGCGCGGTCCGCTCGCCGGCGCGTCACCGGCCACCGCCAGCACGCCCGCGGCGTGCTTGGCTGCGTCGGCCAGGCCCGTCGCCATGTTGGTGAATCCGGGCCCGTAGGTGGCCGTGCAGACGCCGACCCGGCCGGTGACGTGGTGGAAGGCGTCCGCCATCGCGATGGCGCCGCCCTCGTGCCGCGCGGCGACGTACCGGGCGCCCCCGGCCTCCAGCGCGCCGGCGATCGGGAAGTTGCCGTTGCCGACGACGCCGAAGACGTAGGTGACGCCCTGCTCCAGCATCGTGCGCGCGACGCGCGCCGCCACGGTCGTCATGCCGCTCGCTCCGTCCCTCCGGCGTGGTCAGGCCAGTTCGAAGATGACCTCGCCGACGACGATGTCGAGCCGGTGGGTCCGGAGAAGCCGCCACCCGCCCTCGCCGAACAGCGACTCCCAGTCGGCCCTGGCCGGGATGAAGGTCCCCATGAGGTCGTGGGCGAGTTCGAAGCCGAGCGTGAAGACCGGCAGGGCGGCGTCGGGCACGTGCCTGGTGCTGGTGGCGTCTCCCAGCACCAGGCGGCGCGCGGCCGGGAACACCTCGCGCAGGCGGCGCAGGGTCGCGGCGCACTCCGCGCGCGGCCAGAGGTCGTGGCCCATCATGAAGCAGGTGATCACCTCGACGTCGGCGAACTCCGGCCGGAAAGCCAGAGCGCGCACGTCGTCCTCGACGAGGTCCACCCGGTCGCCGAGTCCCGCCTCGTTGAGGGCCGCCCGCGCGGACGCGAGCGCGGCCGGCGCGATGTCGACCCCGATCCCCCGGGCCCGCGGACAGCGGGCCAGCATGTCGCGGAGCCGCCCGCCGGCGCCGCATCCCAGGTCGGCGATCCGGCCGGACCCGACATCGATGCCGTCCAGCACCGCCCGGAAGGCCGGCTCGTAGGTGACCCGATCGATCTCCTCGCAGGCGAAGGCGATCGCCGCCGGGTCCCGCCGGTAGAAGGCCCCGGTCCGGTTCTCCATCCGCATGATCGACGGCATCTGCCGGAAGAGCTCGGCACTGCCCCGGCTCAGCCAGTGGAAGAAGGACCTCGTGCGGAAGACCTCGTCGAAGTTCCGGGACGCGGTGACGGTCGCACCGTCGCGGGTGACCACGCCCACCGAGGCCAGTGCCCGGAACATGCCGGCCGTGGACGCGGGATCGAGTCCGAGCCGTTCGGCGAAGTCCTCCGCGTCGAGCTTGCGCGCGCCGTTCAGCTCGTCCAGCGCGCCGAGCTCCCAGGCGGCGCCGATCGCCCACGCCGCGACCGCGGAGTTGAAGATGCCGGCCACGGTGCCGTGCGCCATCCCGGGTTCATCGTTGACGGGCACTGTCTTCCTCTCCTGCCGGCCGCGTCAGCGGCCTCTCGTGGCGGAGGCCGGTCGGGCTCCCGGCTCCGGACAGGTCGGCGACGGTCCATCCGTCGACGTCGTATTCGCTCATGCATCGATCGGCCAGTGCTCTGTAGTCCGCCAGCCGGCCGCTGGCGGTCTGCGACGTCAGGAGCTCGACCCGGACGCTCTCGTGGTTGCCCGCGTAACTCCTCTCGTAGAGTTCGTGCCGTCCGGCGAATTCGGTTCCGACGGCGTCCCACAGCAGTTTCATCACCTTGACGCGCCCGACCGAGTCGGTGCCGTCGGAGCCGCGCAGATAGCGGTCCAGGTATCCGCGGACGTCCGGGTCCCTGAAGTCGTCGGCGCTGGAGTTGACGTAGACGAGCGCTCCGGCGACGTCCTGGAGCACGATCTCCCGGATCCGGGCGTAACCGGCCTGCATGAACCAGCGGTAGGCCATCCCGTATTCGGGATTGGGCAGTACGGCGCCGTTCTTCCACGGGACGGGATTGCGCGCGGCCGCGTCCGAAAGCGCCCAGAACAGGTTGCGCCAGGCCAGTACCTCGCCGAGCCTGCTCTGCACCCCCCGGAAGTCACCGCTTCCGGTCACGTCGAGCGCCTTGGCGAGCAGACCGGCGATGAACTCCAGTTTCACCGCGAGCCGCGTGCAGCCCTGGAAGGTGAACCTCTCGACGAATCCCGAATGGCCGGTGAACAACTGCACCTTGCCGACATCGCCGTAGATGAACACGTTCTCCCAGGGGACGAGCACCTTGTCGAGCACCAGGATCGTGTCGTTCTCGTCCAGCCGCGATGAGAGCGGATAGTCGAACGGGCTTCCCGCGACCGCGGCCGCCGCCGCGTAGGACGTCCGGCAGATGAGCCTCACCCCCGGAGCGTCGGTCGCGATCGTCGCGACCAGGGCGAACTCGCGTTCCTTCACCGGCAGCCCGTAGTGCGCGATGAGGTTGTGGTGCGTGAGCGCGGCGGCCGTCGCGACCATCTTGGCGCCGCTGACCACCAGCCCGGCGTCGGTCTCCTTCTCCACCCTGACGAGGACGTCGGCGGCCTCGTCGCGGGAGCGGTTCCGGCCGACCGGCGGGTGCACGATCGCGTGATTCCAGTACAGCACGCGCTCCTGCGCCTCCCGGTACCAGCGGAGGGCGTTGCCGGAGAACGGTTCGTAGAAGTCGGCGTTGGCGCCGAGGGTGCCGAGGAACGCGGCCTTGTAGTCGGGGCTGCGGCCCATCCAGCCGTAGCCCATCCGCGCCCACTCGGCGATCGCCCGCTGGGCGGCGACGAGGTCGTCCGCGCTGCGCGGCGTGGTGAAGAACCGGTGGGTGAAGCCCATCCCGCCCGGATGCCCGGCACCTGCCCAGTCCGTTGGCGCGGTGAGCGCGTCCCGCCGCTCCGGATCGTGCAGGGCGTCGTAGAGGCGGGCCGTCATGCGTACGGGATTGCGGAACGCCGGATGCTCGGTGACGTCCTCGACCCGCCCGCCGTACAAGTGGACCTGGCGTCCGTCCCGCAGGCTCTCGATGTACTCCGCGCCCGTGAGCGGACGGGTCGCCGACTGGCCGGACGAGCCGTTCGAGGTCGCGTGCGGCGTGGTCATCGGCCGCCCCCGTCGGGTCCGTCAGCGGCAGCGTCGGCGAGTCCGAACCGTGCCCGCGTGTACTCGCGGTTGGCGACGAGCGACAGGAAGACCCCGAGGCCCGCGTGCGCGTGCATCATCGACATGTCCCGCCACACGCGCCCGAGCGGCTCGCCGTCCGACAGGGCGCTGGAGCCCGCCGTGGGCACGAGCTGGCCCTCGACCGCTCGCCAGCACAGCCGGGCGGCCTCCCTGCTGACGAGCGCCAGGCGCAGCTCCTCGTCCCGCGTGAACGCGGCGGAACCCCGCGCGCACATGCCGCTCCACTCCCGGACCGCGTGCAGCACCGCCGCCTCCGCTGTATGGATCATGGCTGCGGCCTCGCCGTAGCGGAACTGGTGGTCCGGATCGTCGATCCGCGGCACGAGCGGCGGAAAGATCGTCTCTCGGGCGCGCAGGAGGTCCGCGTAGTGGTCGAGGGCGCCCTTGGCCATGCCGACGGCCAGCGCGCCGAGCTCCAGCAGCATGAAGCTGAGCGGCCCGCCCCCGTACTCGCCGCCGTGCAGCCTGCCTCCCGGCGTCCCGCCGGCGACGCTGAGCCGGCCCAGGTGCCCGCGCAGGGTGAGGTGCCCGGGGACCAGCGCGTCCTCGATCACGATGCCGTGCGACCCGCTGCCCTTGAGCCCGAGCTGGCCGCCCCAGTCGCCGGCGAGCGTCCACTGCTCGCGCGGCACCAGGAACATCATCGGTCCGGCGGGCTGCCCCTTCCCGCCCGGAACCGGGACGTGGCCGAGGAAGTGCGTGGCGTAGGGCGCACCCGAGGCGTAGGGCCAGGTGCCGTTCAGCACCCAGTCGCCGTCGGCGGTGCGATCGGCGGTACCGCGGGGAGCGACCGTGGCGGGGCAGATGAAGTGGCCCGATCCGAAGACCTCGGCTTGGGCGCGCTCGTCGAACAGCGTCGCCACGGCGAGCGCGTGGGCGGCGCCGAACAGGTACATCCAGCCCGTGGACGGGCAGCCGCGGGCCAGCGCCATCGCGACCCGAAGGAAGGTCTCGGCGCCGAGCTCGTGGCCGCCGTACCGGCGGGGGACGAGGATCCGGTACAGCCCGGCCCTGGCGAACTCCTCATGCGTGTCCCGGGCGTAGAACGTCCGCCGCTCGGTCTCGGCCTGCCGGCCGACCAGGGTCGGCGCGATCGCCTCCGCCCGGGCGAGGATCTGGGCCGCGGTGGGGCCGGCCTCGGGCGGCGGCGCTCCCCCGTCCCCGATGGCGCTCGTCGCGGCGGTCATGGCGTACCTCGCTCTCTCGCGCGGAGACCGGGTCCTGCGTCCGCCCGTCCGCCGCCCGGGCCCGGAGCGGACGCCTCGGCGGCCGTGATCCGCCTGTCGAGTTCGGCGACGGTGGGGGCGTTGAAGAGGTCCGCCACGGTCAGATCGGCTCCGAGCTCCGCGCGGATGCGGCCCACCAGCTTCACCGCCTGGAGCGACTGGCCGTCCAGCTCGAAGAAGCCGTCGTCGACGCCGACTCCCGCCACGTCCAGCACCTCGGCGAAGAGGGCGCACAGGATCTCCTGCCGCGGGGTCCGCGGTACGGCGCCCCGCGGCGCCGGCCGGACGTCCGGGAGCGCGCGGCGGTCCAGTTTCCCGTTCGGGGTCAGGGGCAGCGAGTCCAGGACGACGAACGCCGCCGGCACCGCGTAGCCGGGCAGCAGGCGAGCCGCCTCCGCGCGCAGGGCGGTGAGGTCCACGCCCCCGGCCGCCGGCACGACGTACGCCACCAGCCGCCGCTCTCCCCTTCCTGCCTCCCCCGTCCCGGCCTCCCTCGTCCCGGCCTCGCGGGCCAGCACCACCGCCTGCGCCACATCCGGCCGCGCCGCCAGGACGCCCTCCACCTCGGCGGGCGCGACCCGGAAGCCGCGGATCTTCACCAGGTCGCCGGCCCGGCCGCGGATCTCCAGCAGCCCGTCCCCGCCGGTGCGGACGATGTCACCGGTGCGGAACATCCGCTCGCCCGGGCCCCCGAACGGGTCGGCGACGAAGCGGGCGGCCGTTCCACCGGGGTCACCGAAGTAGCCGCGGGCGAGCCGCGCTCCCCCGAGGTAGAGCTCGCCCTCGCCGCCCGGCGGAACGGGCCGGAGCTCGCCGTCCAGGATGTAACCGCGCACATCGTCCAGCGGACGGCCGACCGGCACGGAGTCCTCCGGCGCATGCGGGTGGGTGAGGGACGCCATGGTGGCGAACGCGGTCGTCTCGGTGGCCCCGTAGAGCGTGCGGACCACGATCCCGGGGCACGCCGCGAGCACGCGCCGCACGGCGCCGGGTGTGATGACGTCGCCGCCGGTGAGCACCTCGCGGAGCGGAGCCAGGATCTCCGGCGCCTCCTCGGCCACGACCCGGAACAGCCCCGCGACGAGATGCAGCGCGGTGGCGCCCGCCGCCTCGATGAGGCGCCCCAGCCGGGCGGTGTCGAGCGGGCCGGGCCCCGCGATGACGGTGTGGTGGCCGTTCAGCAGCGGCACCCAGATCTCGTAGTTGGACACGCCGAAGGCGTGCGGAGCCACCGCGAGCACGCACTCGTGACGCCCGTCCGCCCAGCAGGGATCGCGCGCGAAGCTCAGCAGGCCGCGGTGCGCGACGCATACTCCCTTGGGACGGCCGGTCGATCCCGAGGTGAACATGACGCAGGCCGTCTGGTCCGGCAGGGTCGGTACTCGCGGGTCGGTGTCGGGGATGTCCGGAACGTCCTCGGCGATGTCGACGATCCGGACGTCCCCGGTGTCGGGCAGGCCGGCGTCGCGCATGGCCGCGTCCGTCAGCAGAAGCCGCGCCCCCACCTGACTCATGAGCCGGGCGAGGCGCTCCGATGGTGCGGAGTCGTGCAGCGGGACGTAGCAGCCCCCGCTCTTGAGCACGGCGAGGAAGGCCACCGCCACCTCGGCGGACCGTTCGAGCAGCAGGGCGACCGGCTCTTCCCGTTCCGCCCCCAGGGCGAGCAACCGGTGCGCGAGCCGGTTCGCACGACGGTCCAGCTCCCGATAGGTGTACCAGGTGTCGCCGCAGGAGACCGCGATGGCGTCCGGTGCCCGCTCGCACTGCTCGGCGAATGCCTGCTGGACGGAGGTGGGTGGCATCCGATCGCCTTCACTGGAAGACCCTTCGAGAAGGGACGGCGGACCTTTCCTCACCGATGCTCGCGGACGGTACCGCCCGCCGCATCTTCCCGATTGCCCACCGCATCGGCGCCCGGATTCTTCGAGGGCACGCTCAAAGATGCACCGCAGGGACGCCCGGCGCATGGTGTCAAGACCGGACGAAAACCTTAGGGCGCGTATCGTGAATATGCAGCGGGAAACTCGGGCGGCCTTGCGACGGCCAGTGAGATACCACGTGCCGTGGTGGCAGATCCCGGCGATGGCGGTAGTCGTCCTCTGGGTGCTCTGGTTCTTGGCCTATACCTTGCCGAAGTACGTTCCGCGGCTCTTCGACCCGCAGATCGCCGCGGTGCGCAGCCTGCACGGCGGCGCGGGGATCCTCGCGCTCGTCGGCGCCGTCCCGCAGATGTGGCCCGGGCTGCGTGACAGGCACCCGGCGTTCCACCGGTGGAACGGCCGCGTCTACGTGTTCGGCGGCGTCCTGCCCGGATCGCTCATGCTGTTCGGGACCCTGTTCGCGATCGGACGGCCCGACACGACGGCCTCGTTCTTCTGGGGGGTCGTCTGGCTGTCGACGACCGCCGCCGCGTGGCGCGCGATCCGGCGCCGCAGGTACGCGGAGCACCGCCGGTGGATGGCCTACAGCGTCGCGATCACTCTGGTGGCCGCCACCAACGCCGGACTCGTCGTGGCGTCCCCCCGGCTCACCTGGCTGGTCAGCACACCGGTGCTGCTCGACACGCTCGACTGGCTGCCGTGGGTCCTGCACCTGCTGATCGCCCACTGGCTCGTCACCCGCCGCCCCGCGGCGCCGCGGCCGGCCGGTCGCCGCCGGGTCAGTCGGTCTCCGCGCCGCAGGTGATGTTGAGCGAGGTACCGGTCATGGTCCGGGCCAGGTCGGACGCGGCGAACGCGGCCACCCTGCCGACGTCGTCCAGTGTCGCGGCGCGCCCGAGCATCGTCCCGGCCCTGATCCCGTCGGCGATCTCCGCGTCGTCGAAGGTCTCGGGCAGCCCGCCGCTGTGCAGGGTCAGGACGCGGACGCCGTGCCCGCCGAGCTCGGCGGCGAGCTGGCGGCGCAGCACGTCGATCGCGCCGACGGCCACGTGGAAGCCGCCGATGGAGTAGTCGCGGACCGGCGGGCTGCCGCCTCCGCCGCCGAACGTCAGGATCACGCCGGACCGCTGCCGGGCCATGTGGCGCGCCGCCGCCCTGGCCGTCAGGAAGGTCGAGCGGACGGCGGTGTCGATCGGGCGGACGAAGTCGGCGAGCGTCATCCCGGCCAGCGGCGTGCCCTGGACGTCGCCGAGCGAGATCGCGTTGACCGAGACATCCAGGCTGCCGGAGCCGGCCGCCACCGCGTCGGCGTGCTCGTCGACCCGCGCCTCGTCGAGCGCGTCGAGCCGGGCGACCTCGACGCCGCCGCCGGCGGCGCGGATCTGCCGCGCGACCTCCTCCAGCCTCGGGAGGCCGCGCCCGGCGAGATGGACCTTCGCGCCCTCGCGGGCGAAGGCGCGGGCGATCGCGCCGCCGACGTGGCCGCCTCCGCCGTAGACGACGGCGTTCTTCCCTTCGAGCAGCACCTGCGACACCCCTGACTCGGTGGTTCCGGCCTCCGCCGGGTACCAAGCGTAAGGATCCCTTCACGCTCGGTCCACTATCTGCGGAACTCCAGGAGGGTGATGTCGAGGTGCAGCATGCCCTTCTCGTCCGCGTGGGCGGCGAATTCGGGGGCGGCGCCGACCTGCTCGTGCGGTACGTCGAAGGCCACCTGACGGTGGACGCCGGTCTGGAAGCCGGCCTCGCGGCCCAGCTCGTCCAGCAGCTCCCGGTTGCCGGCCGCCGCGCTGAACCCGAGGAACAGACGTCCCGTCCCGGTCAGGTGCCCCGGCGCGTCGCGCAGGAACGCGCGGTGCATGGAATATCCCGGGTCGAAGAGGGCGAACTCCTCGTACGAGTCGTTCCGTCCGGGTGGAGCCTCGATGAACGGCGAGTTCCAGTAGATAAGGTCGAATCGCTCGTCCGGGCCGAGTGCCTCGAAAAGGTCGCTCCGCAGGGTACGGACCCGGTCCGCCACTCCGTGCCGGCGCGCGTTCGCCTCGGCGTTGCGGGCGGCGGCGGGATTGACGTCCACCGCGGTGACCGACGGGCAGCCGTTCAGAGCGGCCATGACGGCGGTCACTCCGGTGCCGCACCCCATCTCCAGGAAAGTGCGCGCCTCGCCCAGCGGGAGCCAGGAGGTGAGGTACCCGGTGGGCTCCATGATGTCCTGCCCGCCGAAGACCCCGGCGTGCTTCTCCCATTCCCTGCCGAGCAGCGTGAAGGTCATGGGCTCCCGGTGGGCGAGGACGCCGAGCGTCTGCCGCCCGATCGCGTAGCCGAGTCCGTTCATGACCGGTGTCCTTCCGCGATGCCGTCGCCGCCGGAGGCGGGCGTTCCGCCCTGGGCCGCGCCGGCCGCCGGGGCGGGCGCCGCGAGCCGTGCCGGC
>NZ_CAACUY010000323.1 GCF_900659615.1 Actinomadura fibrosa
GCTGGTGGCCCGGCTGGTCGGGCCGCGGTCGGCCGCTACCTGAGCGCGCAGGCCGGACGGGCGGCGGGGGTCGCCGCCACCGACCGGCTGTTCGCGGCGGCCGGGACCCAGGTGGGCCTGCGCCGGTTCGAGGACCCCGCCTTCCTGGACCGGCTGAGGCTGGCGCAGGAGGGCTGCGGGAGCACCACCGAGCTGGTCGCGGGCGTCGGCGGGGCGCTCCAGGGCGGGCTGTCGCTGGCCGGGTTCGTCGGCTCGCTGCTGGTGCTCAGCCCGGCGATGACCGCGCTGGTCCTGCTCGCGGCCCTGCCCGCGCTGGCCGCCGAGCTGCTGCTGTCCCGGCGGCGCGCGGCCGTCCAGTGGGAGAACGAGCAGACCCACCGGCGCGAGTTCTTCTACAGCCGCCTGCTCACCGGCGTCGAGGCCGCGACGGAGATCCGGCTGTTCGGGACCGGGGCGTTCCTGCGCGCCCGGATGATGGCCGAGCGGCACCGCGCGAACGATGCCGAGCGCAGGATGGACCGCCGGGAGCTGGCCACGCAGGGCGGGCTCACGGCGCTGAGCGCGGCCGTCGCGGGCGCGGGCCTGTGGTGGGCCGTCACGGCGGCGCGGGACGGTTCGCTGAGTGTCGGCGACGTCGCCATGTTCGTCGCGGCGGTCGCCGGCGTCCAGGGCGCCCTGGACATGCTCGTGTCGGCGATCGCGTCCGTCCACGGGCGGCTCCTGGCGTTCACCCACTACGCGGCGATCGTCCGCGCCGAGCCCGACCTGCCCCGCGCGGAGGACGGTGACGCTCCGCCGCTGCGTGCGGGCATCGAGCTGCGCGACGTGTGGTTCCGCTACAGCGACGACCATCCGTGGGTG
This sequence comes from Actinomadura fibrosa, assembly GCF_900659615.1. GTDB lineage: Bacteria > Actinomycetota > Actinomycetes > Streptosporangiales > Streptosporangiaceae > Spirillospora > Spirillospora fibrosa. Next base: position 862 of record NZ_CAACUY010000323.1, read on the forward strand.
CTGTCCGGCATCGACCTGGTGATCCCGGAGGGCCGCTCCGTCGCGCTCGTCGGCCTGAACGGGGCGGGCAAGAGCACCCTGGTGAAGCTGCTCTGCCGGATGTACGACCCGACCCGCGGGCAGATCCTCTGGGACGGCGTGGACCTGCGCGACATCCCTCCCGAGCGGCTGCGCGACCGCATCAGCGCGGTGTTCCAGGAGCACATGCACTACGACATGACGGCGGCCGAGAACATCGCGCTCGGCGACCTGACCGCCCTGGACGAGCCGGAACGGATCCGCTGGGCCGCCAGGCGCGCGGGCGTCCACGACAGGCTCGCCGGGTTGCCGCGAGGCTACGACACGCTGCTGACCCGCATGTTCTTCAGCGAGGCCGACCGGGACGACCCGGACACCGGCGTGGTGCTGTCCGGCGGGCAGTGGCAGCGCCTCGCGCTCGCCCGCGCGTTCGTCCGCGACGGCCGGGACCTCATGATCCTGGACGAGCCGAGCTCCGGCCTCGACCCGGAGGCCGAGCACGAGGTGCACGCCCGGATGCGCGAGTACCGGGAGGGCCGGACGAGCCTGCTCATCTCCCACCGGCTCAACGCCGTCCGGGAGGCGGACCTCATCGCCGTCCTGGACGGTGGGCGCATCGCCGAACGCGGCACGCACGAGGCGCTGCTCGCGGCCGATGGGACCTACGCCCGGCTCTTCCGGCTCCAGGCCGCCGGCTACCAGACGGCCCAGTGAGGACGGTGCGGTGAGAACAGGTGCGGTGACAGCGGTCGCGGGCGGGCTGGCGCTCGGCTCCGGGCTGGGCGCGCTCTGGATCCGGCGGAACCTCCTGGTCGCGACCGTGAACGGGCGCAGCATGGAGCCGACGCTCCACGCCGGGGACCGGCTGCTCGTCCGGCGGACGGATCGCGTCCGTCCCGGGCAGATCGTCGTCGTGAGGGCACCCGACCCGCCGCTCGGCAGCGCGCCGCCGGACACCGGCCTCACTCCCGAGGAGGAGGCGGCGCTGCCGCTGGTCCCGGAGGCGGCGCCCCCGCCCGGCGGCAGGCTCCTGGTCAAGCGCGCGGTGGCGGTGGCGGGGGACAGGGTGCCCCGGGACGGCTTCCCGGCGCTGCGCGAGGCGTCCGAGGACGTGGTCCCGCCCGGCGCGCTGGTCGTGCTGGGCGACAACCCGTCCGTGAGCTGGGACTCGCGCGAGTACGGCTTCGTCCGGCCGGGCGAGTGCGTGGGCGTCGCCGTCCGCCGCCTGCACGCGTGAGGATGCGAACGGCGGCGAGGGCGGCCACGGAAGCACCGCCCCACCAGGCCGGGGGATCAGCCGCCTGATCAGGCTTCCGGGGCCTCGGGCGGCGGCTCGCGTCCGCCCAGCGTGGCGCCCGCGCACGCGACGATCACGCAGCCGATCGCGACCCACTGGCGCAGGGTCAGGACCTCGCCGAGGAGCGCCACCCCGACGAGCGCGGCGACGGCCGGCTCCAGGCTCATCAGCACCCCGAACACCCGGGTGGACATGCGCCGCAGCGCCTCCAGCTCCAGCGAGTACGGGATCACCGAGGACAGCAGGCCCACGCCGAGCCCGATCAGGACGAGCCGCGGGTCGAGCAGCGCGGTGCCCGCGGACGCGACGCCGAGCGGCAGGATCGCGGCGGTGCCGACGATGCTCGCGAGGGCGAGGCCGGTGGAGCCGGAGAACCGCCGTCCGGTGGCGGCGCTGAGCATGATGTAGGCGGCCCAGCAGGCCCCGGCGAGCAGCGCGAAGCCGATCCCCGCCGGGTCGAGCGCGCCGCCGCCCCTGGCCAGCATGACCACGCCCGCGCCCGCCAGCACGACCCAGAGCAGGTCCCGCGGGCGGCGGGACGCGACGATGGACACGAGCAGCGGCCCGAGGAACTCGATCGTGACGGCCACGCCCAGCGGGATCCGCGCGAACGACTGGTAGATCGAGAAGTTCATCAGCGCCAGCGTGAGCCCGAACCCGGCGGCGACGGCGAGGCTCGACCGGGAGTGGTCGCGCAGCACGCCGCGCAGCGCCTTGCGCGCCAGGAAGCCCAGCACGATCGCCGAGGTCAGCAGCCGCATGGTGACGACCGCGCTCGGCGGCAGCCGGTCGAACAGGTGCTTGGCGAAACCCGCGCCGACCTGGAGGGAGATGATGCCGAGCAGGATCAGCGCGGGCGGCGGGACGGACCCGAGCGACAGCAGGCGCGCGCGGAACGGGGCCCGTCCGGCGCGGCCGAGCGAGCCGGGCGCCTCAGCGAGTGCCACTGGTCACTCCCACCGGAAGAACCGGGCGGCGAGGGCGAGCCCCGCGACGGCCCAGACGGCCAGGACGAGCAAGGGGCCGCCGGGGAACGCGGCGCCGTCCCGCAGGACGTCCCGCAGCCCGTCCGCCAGTGCCGAGATCGGCAGCAGTTCCAGGGCGCTCCGGACGCCGCCGGGGAACTTGTCGAGCGGGAACACGACGCCGCCGACGGCGAGGAGCAGGATGTAGACGAGGTTGGCGGCGGCGAGGGTGGCCTCGGCGCGCAGCGTGCCGGCCATGAGGAGCCCGAACCCGCTGAACGCGGCGGTGCCCAGCAGGAGCAGGACGAGCACCGAGAGCGGGTCGCCGTGCGGGTGCCAGCCGAGCGCCAGCGCCACCGCGGAGATCACCGCGGCCTGGAGGACCTCGACGGCGACGACCGTGAGGGTCTTCGCGGCGATGAGCCCGACGCGCGGCAGCGGGGTCGCGCCGAGCCGCTTGAGCACGCCGTAGCGGCGCTCGAAGCCGGTGCCGATCGCCTGGCCGGTGAACGCCGTGGACATCACCGCGAGCGCGAGGACGCCCGGGGCGAGGAAGTCGACGCGGCGGCCGGAGCCGAGGTCCAGCAGGGACGTGGTGCTGAACAGCGTGAGCAGCACCACGGGGATGACGAGGGTCAGCAGGAGCTGCTCGCCGTTGCGCAGCAGCGTCCGGAGCTCGTACGCGGTCTGGGCGAGGATCATCCGGGGCAGCGGGACGGCGCCCGGGGCGGGCGCCAGGTCCAGCGGCGCGGCCGCCGGCGCGGCGCCGGGGGCACCGGGGGCGGTGGTCATGAGCGCAGCTCCCGTCCGGTCAGTTCCAGGAAGACGTCCTCCAGCGTGCGCCGCTCGATCCGCAGGTCCTCGGTCATGACGCCGTGCGAGGCGCACCAGGCCGTCACGGTGGCGAGCAGCTCGGGCCGCACGTCGGCCTCGATGAGGTAGTGCCCGGCGGGCGACTCCTTGGCGGCGCTGCCCGCGGGCAGCGCCGACAGCAGCTCCTCCAGGCCGAGGCCGGGCCGGGCGCGGAAGCGCAGCTGCCGCTCGGCGCCGGTCAGCTCGGCCGGGGCGCCGTCGGCGACGACCGCGCCGTGGTCGACGATGACGACCCGGTCGGCGAGGCGCTCGGCCTCCTCCATGTTGTGGGTGGTGAGCACCACCGACACCCCGGCGGCGCGCAGCTCCTCGATCAGCTCCCAGGTGGCGTGCCGCGCCTGCGGGTCGAGGCCGGTGGTCGGCTCGTCCAGGAAGACCAGCTCGGGGCGCCCGACGACGGCGACGGCGAGCGAGAGCCGCTGCTGCTGCCCGCCCGACATGCGGCGGAACGGGGTCCGCGCGTGCTCGGTGAGGCCGAGCCGTGCCAGCAGCGCGTCCGGGTCGAGCGGGGACGAGTGGAAGGAGGCGACCAGCCGGAGGAACTCCCCGGCCCGCGCCGTGCCGGGCACGCCCCCCGACTGCGGCATCACCCCGACCCTGGGCTTCAGCGCGCGCGCGTCGGCCACCGGGTCGAGGCCGAGGACGCGGACCGTGCCCGCGTCGGCGCGCCGGAAGCCCTCGCAGATCTCGATCGTGGTGGTCTTCCCGGCGCCGTTCGGGCCGAGCAGGGCGGTGACGGCGCCCCGGGCGGCGCTGAGCGTGAGGCCGTTCACGGCCGTCGCCGTGCCATAGCGCTTGACGAGCGAGTTCACCTCGACCGCGCCGTTCCCGGGGGGTGTCATGGGAACGAGTTTAGGTCCGGGCCCGGATTGCTCCGCGCCCGGGATCACCCGCGGGCGGGACCGGAGTGCGCAACGGTCCGGCAAAGCCCTCCCCATCGGCCGGGACGCGTCCGCGCGGCGCGCCGGGCCGCCCGGTTTCGCCGCCGGAGGCCGCGGGTAGCTCCCGCGTGTCGTCCGGATCAGGCCCGTGACCTGGGTGTTCGCGCCGTCCGGGGACGTGTCGGGGGATGCCGTGCGGGGCGGAGGGGGCGGGCACCGGGCCATGGCGTTCAACCTGCGGGGCCGCAGCCTCCTCCGGGAGCTGGACCTCTCGCCGGAGGAGTTCCGCCACCTGCTGGACCTGGCGGCGGCCCTGAAGGCGGCCAAGTACGGCGGGACGGAGCGGCCCGCCCTGGCCGGCAGGGACATCGCGCTGATCTTCGAGAAGCCGTCCACCCGGACCCGCTGCGCCTTCGAGACGGCCGCGCACGACCAGGGGGCGCACACCACCTACCTCGATCCGGGCGGCTCCCAGATCGGCCGCAAGGAGTCGATGAAGGACACCGCGCGGGTGCTGGGCCGGATGTTCGACGGCATCGAGTACCGCGGGTCGGGACAGCGGTCCGTGGAGGAGCTGGCCCGGTACTCCGGCGTCCCGGTGTGGAACGGCCTGACCGACCAGTGGCACCCGACGCAGATGCTCGCCGACATGCTCACCATGCGCGAGCACGCCGGGAAGCCGCTGCATGAGGTCCGCTACGCCTACCTGGGCGACGCCCGGAGCAACATGGGCAACTCCTACCTGGTCACCGGGGCCCTGCTCGGCATGGACGTCCGCATCGTCGCGCCGCGGGCGCTGTGGCCCGACGAGGACACGGTGATCAAGCCCGCCAGGGAGATCGCCACCAGGACCGGAGCGCGGATCACCATCAGGGAGGACGTGGCGCCGGGCGTCCGGGACGCCGACTTCGTTCTCACCGACGTGTGGGTGTCCATGGGCGAGCCCGCGGAGATGTGGGACGAGCGGATCGGGATGCTCATGCCGTACCAGGTCAACGCCTCCGTCCTGGAGGCGACGGGCAACCCCCGCGTCCGGTTCATGCACTGCCTACCCGCGCTGCACGACCGAGGGACGGCGGTGGGGGAGGAGATCCACCGGAGGACGGGCCTGGACGCCCTGGAGGTCACCGACGAGGTCTTCGAGTCGGACGCCTCGCTCGTCTTCGACGAGGCGGAGAATCGGATGCACACGATCAAGGCGCTCCTGGTCGCGACCCTCGGCTGAGCGCCACTGGACCGGGACCGTCGGGCAGGGCACCGCCGGGGCATGAGGAGGGAGGGCACGATGCGGGGACGGGCCGCGCTCGGCGGGGACGCGCAGGCGCGGCGCGGGGGCGCCGTGCGCTCGCTGTTCCGGACGAAGCCGGTCGACCGGATCGTCGCCGAGGGCGGCCGGGGCGAGGGCGGCGAGCTGAAGCGGTCGATGAGCCTGCTCCAGCTGACGCTCTTCAGCGTCGGCGCGACCCTCGGCACCGGCATCTTCGTCGTGCTGGGGGAGGCGGTGCCGAAGGCGGGCCCGGCGGTCGTCCTGGCGTTCGTGCTCGCCGCCGTCACCGCGCTGTTCTCCGCGCTGTCCTACGCCGAGCTGGCCGGGACGATCCCGGTGTCCGGGTCGTCCTACTCCTACGCCTACGCGACGCTCGGGGAGCTGGTGGCCTGGGTGTGCGGCTGGTGCCTGCTGCTGGAGTACGCCGTGTCGGTGTCGGCCGTCGCGGTCGGCTGGGGCTCCTACCTGAACGAGTTCCTCGACAAGGCGTTCCACGTCACGATGCCGGCGGCGGTGAGCAACTCGCCGGGCGACTCCGGCGGCGTCGTGAACCTCCCGGCCGTGGCCGTGGTGCTGATCGCGACGCTCCTGCTGCTGCGCGGGACGTCCGAGAGCGCCACCGCCAACACGATCATGGTGTTCCTCAAGATCGGCGTGCTGGTGTTCTTCTGCGCGGTGGCCTTCACCGCCTTCCGCGGCGGGAACCTCACCCCGTTCGCGCCGATGGGCTGGGCGGGGATCAGCGCGGCCGGCTCCAAGGTGTTCTTCTCCTACATCGGCTTCGACGCCGCCTCCACCGCCGGCGAGGAGGCCAGGAACCCCCGCCGGGACCTGCCGCTCGCGATCGTCCTGTCGCTGGCCATCGTGACCGCGGTGTACGTCCTGGTGGGCCTCGCCGCGGTCGCGGCGATGGAGTGGACGGACTTCGAGCTGAGCGGTTCGGAGGCGTCCCTCGCCCGGGTGCTGGACGAGGCGTCCGGGCGGTCGTGGCCCTCCATGGTCCTCTCGCTCGGCGCGGTCGTGGCCATCGCCAGCGTCGTCCTGACCGTCATGTACGGGCAGACCCGCATCCTGTTCGCCATGTCCCGGGACGGCCTCGTCCCGGCCGTCTTCCAGCGGGTGAGCCCGCGGCGGTCGGTGCCCGTCGCCAACACAGTGATCGTGGCGGCGTTCATCTCCGTCCTCGCGGCGCTGATCCCGCTCGGCCGGCTCGTGGACGCCACCAGCATCGGGACGCTGTTCGCGTTCGCGCTCGTCAGCGCGGGCGTGATCGTCCTGCGGCGGACCCGGCCGGACCTCCCGCGCGGCTTCCGGACGCCGTTCTACCCCCTCACCCCGCTGCTCGGGATCGGGTTCTGCGTGTACCTGATGGTCGGGCTCGGAAGCGTGACCTGGCTGGTGTTCCTGCTGTGGACCGTCGCCGGGCTCGCCGCCTACTTCCTCTACGGGCGCCGCCACTCGCGGCTGGCCTCCATCGCGCCCGGCGGGGCGGCCGGGGACGCGCCCGGTGCCGGAAAGGAGCCGTCGTGAGCGGGCAGCAGGACGTGCGGGTGCTCGTGGGCTGCTCGCCGGACGAGCGCGGCGACGACGCGCTGGCCCTGGCGGCGCTGGTCGTCCGTACCGCGAAGGTGCCCTTGACCGGGGTGAACGTCCGCCCGACCGGCTGGCCGGCCCGGGGGCCCGGGTCGGTCGACGCCGAGTGGCTGGCCTACCTCAAGGAGCGGTCCGAGGAAGCGCTGGCCAGGGCCGAGACCCGCCTGAGCGAGCTGGGCGTGCCGAAGCGGAGCATGGAGTTCCGCGCGTACGCGCACCGGAGCAGCGGGCGGGGGCTCATCGAGGTCGCCGTGGACGTCGGCGCGCGGCTCATCGTGATCGGCTCGGCGCCGCGCGGGCGCCGCGGCCGCGTCGCCATCGGCAGCACCGCCGACCAGCTGCTGCACGGCTCGCCCGTGCCCGTCCTGCTCGCGCCGCGCGGATACGCGGAGGAGGCGCCGGAGCGGTTCGAGCGGCTGACGGTGGCCTACTGGCGGCGCCGCGACGTGGACGGGCCGCTCGCCGCGGCGGCCCGCGTGGCGGCGGCGCTGGACCTGCCGATGCGGCTGGTCACGCTGGTGCCCCGGCCGCCGGGGCTCGCCGCGCGGCTCCGCGACGCCGACCGGCTGATGGCCCGGCAGGTCGCCCAGGCCGAGGAGGACCTGGACCGCGCCGCGGCGTCCCTGGACGGCGGGACGCGCGTGGCGACGGAGGTGGCCGTCGGATCCGGCATCACCGCGGCCCTCGGCACCGTGGATATGCTTCCGGGCGAGGTCCTCGCCTGCCTTTCCAGCCACGAGGGGCCCTTGCGCAAGGTCTTCCTCGGCGAGGGGTCGGGAAAGATCGTCCGAGCCTCCCCGTGCCCCGTGGTGGTGCTGCCGCGGAGCGTCGCCGAGGCGTGAAGCCGCAGGTTAGGTAAGGCTTACCTGCGTGAGCTACGACATCGGCGATCCGTTGTTCCGCGGGAAGGAATTACGGCACACTGATGTTGTGAAAAACGTGAGCGAGGATCAGACGACCCCGGGAGCCGCCTCCGCGCGGCCCGCCGGCGTGCCGTCCTCCCGCGCGCACGTGGGCGCGGGCGGTGCCCCGGCGAGCGTCCCGCCGCCG
>NZ_CAACUY010000324.1 GCF_900659615.1 Actinomadura fibrosa
GCGCCCTGCACGACGTTCAGCCCGACGCCGCCGCAGCCGACGACGAGGACGCTGGTGCCCGGCTCGACCCGGGCGACGTTGAGGACGGCGCCGACGCCGACCGCGCGGGCATGGGCTCCGGCGCGAACAACACCGCCCGCTACATCGGCGCGGCGCTCGGCATCGCGATCGTCGGCGCCATCGCCACCGGGCAGGGCACCGGGCCGTCCGCGCTCGCGCACGGCGCGAACGCGGCGATGCTCGCGTCCGCCGCCGTCGCCGCGCTGGGCGCCGCCCTGGCCTTCGCGATCCCCGACCGCAGCGCCTGACGCGACCGCACCGCCTGACGCGGGCCGGCGCGCCCGCCGGGGCTCAGGCAGGTCCCGCGGGGCTCAGGCGAGTTCCTCGATGAAGGCGGCGAGCTGGGTCAGGTTGCGGCACTCGTACATCGGCATCAGCTCGCCGTAGCGGGACGCGGCGGAGTCGCCGGTATCCCACGCGGAGCGCGGCTCGGGATTGAGCCAGTAGGCGTGCCGCGCCCGGTCGGCCATGGCCCGGAGCCGCGGCAGGGACAGCTCGCCGTAGTTGGAGCGGGCGTCCCCGAGGACGAGCAGCGAGGTCTTCGAGGTGATCGCGTCGGCGTACCGGTCCTCGAACACCTTGATCGCGTGGCCGTAGTTGGAGCGCCCGGTGATCCACACGAGGTCGGCCTCGGCGGCCATCCGCGCCATCGCGTCCACGACGTCCGCGCCGGGCGCGAAGTACTTGGTGATCTCGTCGGTGGCGTCGATGAACGCGAACGCGCGGACCTTGCTGAACTGCTCCCGCAGCGCGAACGTCAGCAGCAGCGTGAAGTGCGCGAACGCCGACACCGAGTCGCTGGCGTCGCACAGGATGACGAGCTCGGGCTTGTGCGGGCGGCGCGGCCGGTGGTGGGTGGTGAGCGGCACCCCGCCGCTCGCCAGCGACGAGCGGACCGTCCGGCGGAAGTCGAGCCTGCCGCGCCGGCCGTGCCGCTGCTTCTGGACGAGCCGCGCCGCGAGCCTGCGCGCCAGCGGCTGCACCTCGCGCCGCAGCGCCGCCATCTCGGCGCGCCCGGCGGAGGCGAAGTCGAGCCGCTCCAGGGACGGCCGGACGGCGAGCCGCGCGGTCCGATCGACGCCGGTGTCCTCGGCGATGCGGCGCCGGACCTCGCTCGCGACGAGGTCCTCGAAGCGGGCGATGCGGTCGCGGAACGTCCGGCGCGCGACCCGCTCGGCCATCCCGCCGCGCTCCTCGCCGTTGAGGACGGCGTTCAGCAGGCCCGCCATGAGCGTCTCCGGCGACATCGCGCGCAGCACGCCGGAGGAGAACCACGACTCCTGGCCGGGGGTCTGCCCGTACTCGGCGACGGCCGTGCGGGCGAACTGCCGGAGCCCGGCGTCGTCCCCGGACAGCAGCAGCTCGGCGAGGCGCTCCCGGCGGGCCTGCACCTCGGGGTCCAGCGCGGACGGGACGGGCCGCCCGTCCTCGCCGAGCGTCCTCGCGGGGCGGCCGGAGTCCTCCGCGGCCCCGGCGCCGTCCCCCACGGCGGCGGGGAACCACAGGTCGAACAGCGTGTCGAAGGTCGGGCGGTGCGCCGGGCGCTTGACCACGGTGGCGGCGTAGGCGGCCCGCAGCGAGCCGCGGTCGAGCAGGTCCACGTGCTGCATGGCGCGCACCGCGTCCAGGCCCTCGGCGACCGACACCGGGAGCCCGGCCCGGCGCAGCGCGGCGACGAAGCCGGTGTGCCGGTCCACGAGCGAGGCCACGCTACCCCCTCAGGCCGAGTTCCCTGGCGGCGCGCTCCTGGTCGGAGGCGTGCTTGAGGACGACGCCGAGGGTCCGCGCGACGGCGGCCTCGTCCAGCTCGTCCAGGCCGAGGGCGAGCAGGGTGCGGGCCCAGTCGACGGTCTCGGCGATCGACGGCGCCTTCTTGACCTCCAGCGCCCGCAGCGTCCCGACGGTGCGGACGAGCTGCTCGGCGAGCTCCGCCTCGATGCCGGGCACCTGCGCGAGCACGATGTCGCGCTCGCGCTCCGGCGCCGGGTAGTCCAGGTGCAGGTAGAGGCAGCGGCGCTTGAGCGCCTCCGACAGCTCCCGCGCCGCGTTCGAGGTGATCACGACGAAGGGGCGGCGGACGGCGCTGACCGTCCCGAGCTCGGGGATCGTCACCTGGAAGTCCGACAGGACCTCCAGCAGCATGCCCTCCACCTCGACGTCGGCCTTGTCGGCCTCGTCGATGAGCAGGACGGTCGGGTCGGCGCGCCGGATCGCGGCCAGCAGCGGCCGCTCCAGCAGGAACTCCTCGGAGAAGATGTCGTCGTGGGTCTCCTGCCAGGCCCGGTCCGACGGCGCGGCCTGGATGGCGAGGAGCTGCTTCTTGTAGTTGAACTCGTACAGCGCCCGGGCCTCGTCCAGGCCCTCGTAGCACTGGAGGCGGATCAGCTCGGCGCCGGTGGCCGCCGCGACGGCCTTGGCGAGCTGCGTCTTGCCGACCCCGGCCGGGCCCTCCACGAGGAGCGGCTTGCCCAGCGCCTGCGCGAGGAACACGGTCGTGGCGATCGCCTCGTCCGCCAGGTAATGGACCCCCGCGAGCCTGCGCTCGACGTCGGCGGGCGAGGCGAACTCCCCGCCGGTGCCCTGGATCTCGTCCGAGACGGTCATGCCTTCGCTTCCATCCGCCGCGCCCCCATATCCGCGCCCCTCATCTCCGCGCCGCCGTCCGGCGCTCTCATGTGCGCGCCTTCGTCCGCGCCTTCGTGTACGTCTGGTTGGTGCCGGCGAACAGCAGCTTGGAGTTGCCGTCGCTCAGCGTGACGCCCCAGTAGGACGCGGTCTTCGGATCGCCGCCCTGCCAGGAGAAGCGGTACTTGCCGTTCCCCTCGGGGATGGCGGTGCCGCTCCACAGCTTCTGGCGGTCGCGGACCCAGACGCCGGTGCCGTCCGCCTTGAACTGGAAGTAGTCCTTGGCCGTGCCGACCCACCGCCCGACGAGCGGCTTGACGTCGGCGGCCGCCACCGTGGGCAGCGGGGCGAGCGAGGTCGGCGCGGCGGACGCGCCGGTCTCCTTCTTCTCCCCGCTCCCGCAGCCCGCGAGGGCGAGCGCGGCGACCGCCGCGCAGGCGACGAGCAGGGACGAGCGGGCCCGCACACTCACGTGTTCCTCCGGGAGGTCTGGGGGACGAAGCGGCAGTTTACCGGCGGTCCGCCTCCGACCCGGGGAGCGGGACGTCAGACCTGCGGGGGATCCCGTCTTTCCTCCCCAGGAGGGTGGCCGACGACGGTCCCCGCTGCCTATAACCGAGACATGACGATCCCACGCCTCCCCCGCGACGACCTGACGGCGGCCCTGGCGGCCCGGCGCGAGCTCGGGCCCGACTACGACGAGGCCTTCATCGAGACGGTGGTCGACCGGATCGAGGAGACCCTGCAAGCCCGCACGGCGCCCGAGCCCGCGCCGCGCCGCCGCCCGCGGGCGCCGCGGGCGGCGGCGGGCGAGCGCGACCACAGCCTGGCGATGGCCGTGCTCTCGCTGCTCGCCGCCATCCCGCTCAGCGCGATCGGGGTGGTGAACGCCGGGCTGCCCGGACTGATGTTCGTCCTCACGGCGATCGTGCTGGTGAACGTCACCTACACGTTCCGCCCCCGGCGGGGCTGACGCCCCGCGCGGGAACGGCCTCCGCCGCACGGCGGTCCCGCTCGCCCGGGCCGCCTACTTCCCCGGCTCGGGATCGCGGGGCAGCCCGAGGAGCCGCTCGCCGATGATGTTGAGCTGCACCTCGGTGGTGCCGCCGTAGATCGTCATGGCCCGGCTGAACAGCATCGCCCGCGCGACGATGCCGCTCTCGGCCATCGGCACCTCCGTCGCGGCCGCCGCGCCCTGCGCCGCCCAGCAGTAGTCGGCGACGTCCTGGTTGAACTGGACGCCGAGCAGCTTGCGGACGCTCGCCTCGGCGCCCGGCTCCACGCCGTTCAGCTGCTTCAGCGTGGTCCGCAGCCCGAGCAGGTCGATCGACTGGCCCTGGGCGACGAGCCGGCCCACCTCGGCCGCCGCGACCGCGTCCGGCTCGCGGTCCTTGAAGAACGCGAGCAGCTCGGGCACGCCCATGCCCATGCCACCGCCGGTGGACAGCGACACCCGCTCGTTGGACAGCGTGTTGCGGGCGACCTGCCAGCCCTTGTCGACCTCGCCGACCACGCAGTCGTCCGGGACGAACACCCCGTCGAGGAACACCTCGTTGAAGATGGCCTCGCCGGTCAGCTCCTTCAGCGGGCGGACGTCCACGCCCTCGGACTTCATGTCCACGAGGAAGTAGGTGATGCCGTCGTGCTTGGGCGCGTCAGGGTTGGTGCGGGCGATGCAGAAGCCCCACTGGGCGAACTGCGCGACCGACGTCCAGATCTTCTGCCCGGTGAGCCTCCAGCCGCCCTCGACGCGCTCAGCCTTCATCGACAGCGAGGCGAGGTCGGAGCCCGCGCCGGGCTCGGAGAACAGCTGGCACCACACCATCTGCCCGCGCAGCGTCGGCCGCAGGAAGCGCTCCTTCTGCTCCTCCGTCCCGTACCGGACGAGGGAGGGCACCAACCACGCGCCGATCACGAGGTTCGGCGGCTTGACCTTCGCGGCCCGCAGCTCCTGCTGGATGAGGATCTGCTCGACCGGGCCGGCGCCCCGCCCCCACGGCTCGGGGAAGTGCGGGACCGTCCAGCCCTCGTCGCCCATCCTGGTGTTGCGCTCGTGCTTGTCCTCGATCGCGGCCAGCTCGGCGATCTCGGCGCGGATCCGCTCGCGCAGCGGCCCGGTGTCCTCGTCGAGCTCCAGCTCGACCTCGCGGCGGCCCCCGGCCAGCGCCAGCTCGGCGGTCCTGGCCGCCCAGGTCTTGGCCGGGCCGAGCAGCGCGCGCAGCGTCAGCGCGCGGCGCAGGTAGACGTGGGCGTCGTGCTCCCAGGTGAAGCCGATGCCGCCGAGGATCTGGATGGCGTCCCGGGCCGTCTGCACGCCCGCGTCCCCGGCGACCACCGCGGCGACGGCGGCCGCGAACCCGGCTTCCTCGGCGCCCTCGTCCAGCGCGCGGGCGGCGTCCCAGGCGGCGGCGCGGGCCTGCTCCAGCGCGATCAGCATCCGGGCGGCCTTGTGCTTGACGCCCTGGAACTGCCCGATCGGGCGGCCGAACTGCTCGCGGACCTTGGCGTACTCGGACGCGGTGGTGACCAGCCAGCCCGCGAGGCCCGCCGCCTCGGCGCCGAACAGCGCGGCGGCGAGGTCGCGGACCCGCCCGGTGGTGAGCCCGTCCAGGACCCGGTCGGCGGCGACGGACACGCCGGACGCCTCGACGGCGGCGACGCGGCGGACCCGGTCCAGGCTCGCGACGGGCGTGACGGCGAGGTCGGCCGCGTCCACCGCGACCCACTCCTCGCCGTCCCCGGTCCTGACCGGCAGCAGGACCACGTCGGCGAGCGCGGCGCCGAGCACCGTCGCGGCCCTGCCGGAGACGGTGAGCGCGTCGCCGTCGCGCTCGCCGGTCAGCTCGCCGTCCAGCGCGACGGCGGCCGTGGTGGAGCCGTCCGCGAGGCCGGGCAGCAGCGCGGCGCGCGCCTTGGCGTTGCTGGAGGCGTCCACCGCCGCGCTGGCGAGCACGGTCGGCAGGAACGGGCCGGGGGCGGCGGCGCGGCCCAGCTCCTCCAGCACGACGGCCAGCTCCAGCAGCCCGTAGCCCTGCCCGCCGTGCTCCTCCGCGAGGTGCAGGCCGAGCAGGCCCTGCTCCGCGAGGCCCGGCCAGAACGGGGGCCTGGTCTCCTCGTCCGCCTCCAGGGCGGCCCGTACGACCGTCGCCGGAATGTTGCGCTCGGTGAACCCCCGCACCGAGTCGGCGAGCGCCTCGTGCTCCTCGGTCAGCCCGATGGCCATGCGTAACCCTCTCTCAGACCCGTATTGACAGCGATTCTAGAACAGGATTCGGGTCGAGGGGAGTCCGCCGCGCCGTCCGGCGCCGGTTCGTGCCGCGCCGTTTCTACCGGCCGGCCGGGCCGTCGCCCGCCGATTCCGTCGCGGCACCGGCCGCGGCACCGGCCGCGGCACCGGCCGCGGCCCCGTCCTCGGCGTCCCGGTCCCGCCGGGCGGCGTGCCGCGGGCCGGCCGCGAGGCTGGCGACGGTGGTGGCGGCGAGGGTGCCCGCGATCACCGCGAGGGACAGCCAGATCGGCACGTCCGGCGCCCACGCGACACCGTACTCGTGCATCGCGTGCAGGATCAGCTTGACCCCGATGAAGCCGAGGATGAACGCCAGCCCGTGCCCGAGGTAGACGAGCCGGTCGGTGAGGCCGCCCAGCAGGAAGTAGAGCTGGACGAGGCCCATCAGCGCGAACGCGTTGGCGGTGAACACCAGGTAGGGCTCGGTGGTCAGCCCGAAGATCGCCGGGATCGAGTCGAGCGCGAACAGCACGTCCGTGGACCCGATGGCGATCATGACGAGCAGCAGCGGGGTGACCATGCGGCGGCCGTCCCGCCGGGTGGTGAAGCGGGTGCCGTCGTACTCCTCGGACGTCGGGATGACGCGCTTGGCCCACCGCAGCAGCGCGTTCTCCTTGAACTCGTCCTCGTCGCCGCCGCGGACGAGCCCCCAGGCGGTCCAGAGCAGGAACGCGCCGAAGATGAAGAAGACCCAGGTGAACGTGGCGATGGCCGCCGCGCCGACCGCGATGAACACGCCGCGCAGCACCAGCGCGATCACGATGCCCGCCATCAGCACAGTGTGCTGGGCGTGCTTGGGCACGGCGAACCGCGTCAGGATCACCATGAACACGAAGAGGTTGTCGACGCTGAGGCTCTTCTCGGTGACGAAGCCGCCGAAGTACTGGGCGGCGTGCTCACCTCCGGAGAACGCCCAGACGCCGAGGCCGAACGCGACCGCGAGCCCGATGTAGACCACCGACCAGAACGCGGCCCGGCGCGTGGTGAACTCGCGCGTGTCGTTGCGGTGGATGAGGAAGAGGTCGACCGCGATGACGGTCAGGATCCCTGCGAGGGTCAGGGCCCAGACCCATGGCGAGACGGACATGACGTGACACACCTCCGGCGGACAGAGTTGAGCGCCGGAGGTCTCTCCCGCCCGATCGAGCAGGGCCGCGGATCCCGGGCCGGTACGGACCGGCCGTGCTGACGAGAACCGTGCGCGGGGATACTCCCCTCCATTACCTACAAGAACGCCGGTCGCCACCTGGGCGTTCCAGGATGGGCGAACTTTTTTGCCCCCTTCGCGAACCGGACCGCCCGACACGGCGTCTAAGGTCCGATCACCGCCCGCTCGCGCGGCGCCTCGGGGCGGGTCAGGCGCGGCGGGCGGCGGCGATCAGGCCGGTGTAGAGGTCCGCGAGCTGCTCGACGGCGTCGTCCTCGCCGGGGAGCCGCTCGGCCCGCCGCGCGGCGGCCTCGCCGAGTCGCAGCGCCAGCGCCGGGTCGTCCAGGACGCGGCCCACCGCATGCGCGAGGGCTTCGGCGTCTCCGGCGGGCACGAGCAGCGCCGCGTCGCCCTCCGGCTCCGGCGACTCCGCGTCCCGGCGTTCGGCGCCGACCATTCCGGGGATCCCGCCGACCCGGGTCGCGACCAGCGGGCGCCCGGCCCGCAGGATCTCCTGGACGATCAGCGGCTGCCCCTCCCACACGCTCGGGACGACCGCCACGTCGGCGGCGGCCAGCAGCGCCGGGACGTCGGAGCGGGCGCCCAGCAGCCGGACGGGCAGGTCCTCGGCCTCGATCCGGTCCCGCAGCGCGCCCTCCAGGGGCCCGTCACCCGCGATGGCGACGAGCGGCGGCGGGACGCGGCCCGTCCAGGACGCGGCGGCGTCCAGCAGCGTCGGCAGGCCCTTCTGGTCGGCGAGCCGCCCCACGGTGAGGACCAGCGGGCGGTCCCCCACGCCGAGTTCCGCGCGGACACCGTCGCGGTCGGCGGGCTCCGGCCGCGCCGCGGCGGCCGGGGCGGGGACGAGCGCGTGCCCGACCGACCGGGCGCCGAGCTCGCGCATCCGGTCCTCCAGGTCCGGCGAGACGCCGAGGACCATGGTCGCGCCGCGCGCCACGACCCGTTCGAGGCCCCCGTAGACCGCGGCGGTCCGCCCTCCGGCGATGACGGCGTTGTGCAGCGTGACGACCAGCGGCGGCCCGCCGCGCGAGAACCGCAGCGGTCCCGGCGCGACGCTGGCGCAGGCCGCGACGGCGAGGGCCCCGGCCCGCAGCCCGTGCGCGTGGACGACGTCGGCGTCGCGCAGCAGCCCCCGCAGCCGCGCGACCGCCTTCGCGTCGCTCACCGGGCGGGGCCGGTCGGCGAGGTCGACCTCCGCGAACCGGATCCCGCGGCCCGCGAACCCGAACCGCTCCTCCGTGGACGCGGGCCCGCACACCAGCACCCGCGCGCCGCGAGCGGCGAGCCCCGCCGCGACCGATCGCACATGCCGTCCGACCCCGCCCGCGCTGGTTCCGAGCACGAGCGCGACCCGCACCCCGTCCGCCCCCCGCCGGGTGCCGGGTGCCGGGTCTTCGGGAGGCGGGGTGTCAGGCATGGCGGGCGACCTTCCGGCTGAGGACGGCCCGCAGGTCACGGCCGTCGATCATGAACGTGACGAGGGCGAACACCAGCGCGGCGGCGAGCGCGGCGAGCGCGCCGGTGCCGAGGGTGCGGAGCTGCCCGCCGGTGCCGAGCGCCGCGGCGACCGCGTACCCGGCG
>NZ_CAACUY010000325.1 GCF_900659615.1 Actinomadura fibrosa
CGCATCCGCTGCTGCCGCCGCGGCGCGGCAAGGCCCCCGACCGGCTGCCGCTCGCCGAGCGCTGGGTGGAGGCCCTCACCGGCCCGTCCCCCGAGGTCGCCCGCGAGCCCGGCGACGACCCCGCCGAGCTGATCGGCGAGCTGGACGCCTGGGCTGCCGCCGCGCGCCGCCCGTCCGGCCCGCTCCGCGTGTGCTTCCGCCTCGCCGAGCCGGGGGCGGAGGAGTTCGTCCCGGACGAGCTGAGGCCCGAGGAGCCCGCCGAACCCACCGAGGAGGACGCGCCCGGCGACCGGGACGGCGTCTGGCGCGTCGAGTTTGCCCTCCAGGGCACCGACGACCCGAGCCTGTACGTCCCGGCGGCGATGGTGTGGGCGGGCGAGGCCACGTCCGTCCCCGGCGCGGAGGAGACACTGCTCGCCGGGCTCGGCCGCGCGCTGCGCCTGTTCCCCGACATGGCGCCCGCGCTCGACGGGCCCGTCCCGTCCGAGGTGCTCCTCGACACGGCGGGCGCGTTCCGGTTCCTCCGCCAGGCGGGCCCGATGCTGGCCGCCGCCGGGTTCGGCGTCCTGCTGCCCCAGTGGGCGGGCAAGGCGCGGCTCGGGATGCGGCTCACGACCCGCGCCGACGACCCCGAGGCGTCGTCCGGCTCGGCCGCGTCGTCGGGCTTCGACCTCAAGGGCATGGTCGACTTCAAGTGGGACCTCGCGATCGGCGACGCCGCCATCGACGAGGACGAGCTGGCCGAGCTGGCGCGGCTGAAGACGCCGCTCGTCCGGCTGCGCGGCCAGTGGGTCGAGCTGGACGAAGAGCAGCTGGAGGCGGCGCTCGACTTCCTGCGCCAGCCGCGCAGGGGCCGCATGAGCGCCGCCGAGGCGATCCGGGCGAT
The DNA here is from genome assembly GCF_900659615.1 of Actinomadura fibrosa. Lineage (GTDB taxonomy): Bacteria > Actinomycetota > Actinomycetes > Streptosporangiales > Streptosporangiaceae > Spirillospora > Spirillospora fibrosa. The sequence continues at coordinate 887 of NZ_CAACUY010000325.1, forward strand.
CGTCCACGCGGGCGACGAGGCGCTGCCGCTCACCGGCGTCGACGCCGACGGCACGTTCGGCGACCTGCTGTCCGGCGAGGCCGACCGCCGGCTCGTGCCGATCCCGGCGCCCGAGGAGCTGGACGCCGACCTGCGCCCCTACCAGGAGCGCGGCCTCGCCTGGCTCGCGTTCATGGACGGCCTCGGCCTCGGCGCGCTCCTCGCCGACGACATGGGGCTCGGCAAGACGATCTCCGTGCTGTCCCTGCTCGTCCACGAGCGCCAGGGCGGCGCCGCGCCCGGCCCCACGCTCGCGATCCTGCCGATGTCGCTGGTCGGGAACTGGCAGCGCGAGGCGGCGCGGTTCGCCCCGAAGCTCCGCGTCCACGTCCACCACGGCACCGGACGGTACCGCGGCGACGGCCTCGCCGAGGCGGTCGCGAACGCCGACCTGGTGCTGACCACCTACGGGACGGCGGCGCGCGACGCGGAGGAGCTCGCGCGGCTCGGCTGGGAGCGGGTCGTCTGCGACGAGGCCCAGGCGCTCAAGAACAGCGGGACGCGGCAGGCCAGGGCCGTGCGGAGCATCCCCGCGCGGACCCGGATCGCGCTGACGGGCACGCCCGTGGAGAACCACCTGACCGAGCTGTGGTCGATCATGGAGTTCGCGAACCCCGGCCTGCTCGGGCCGCGCGGCGTGTTCCGGCAGCGGTTCGCCGTGCCGATCGAGCGGGACGGTGACGAGGGCGCCGCGCTCGCGCTGAAGCGGGCGACGCAGCCGTTCATCCTGCGCCGGCTGAAGACCGACCGGTCGATCATCACCGACCTGCCGGAGAAGCAGGAGATCAAGGTCTACTGCAACCTGACCACCGAGCAGGCGTCGCTGTACCGGGCCACGGTCGACGACATGCTCGAACAGATCGCGGAGGCCGACGAGACGAAGCGGCGCGGGCTCGTCCTCGCGACGATGGCGAAGCTGAAGCAGGTCTGCAACCACCCCGCCCAGCTCCTCAAGGACGGCTCGCGCCTCCCGGGCCGCTCCGGGAAGCTGGAGCGGCTGGAGGAGATCTGCGCCGAGGTCCTGGAGCAGGGCGAGAAGGCCCTGGTCTTCACGCAGTACGCGGAGTTCGGCTCCATGCTCCAGCCGTACCTCGCGGCCCGGCTCGAACGTCCGGTGCTGTGGCTGCACGGCGGCACGTCCAAGCAGGCCCGCGACGACCTCGTGCAGCACTTCCAGAACGACCCCGAGCCGTCGATCTTCCTGCTGTCGCTGAAGGCGGCCGGGACGGGCCTGACGCTGACGGCCGCGAACCACGTCGTCCACGTCGACCGCTGGTGGAACCCCGCCGTCGAGGACCAGGCGACCGACCGCGCCTTCCGCATCGGCCAGACCCGCAACGTGCAGGTCCGCAAGTTCATCTGCGTCGGGACGATGGAGGAGCGGGTCGACGAGATGATCGAGCGCAAGAAGGCCCTCGCGGACTCCATCGTCGGCACCGGCGAGGACTGGCTGACCGAGCTGTCCGTCGCGGAGCTGCGGGACGTCCTGCGCCTGTCCCCGGAGGCGGTGAGCGACTGATGGACGACGGCCTCAAGGCCCGCACGAAGCGCGGCTCGATCGGCTCCGAATGGTGGTCGCGCCGGTTCATCGACCTGCTGGAGTCGTTCGCCGACACCGGCCGCCTGTCCCGCGGCCGCACCTACGCCCGCAAGGGCCAGGTGCTCGACCTGCGGGTCGCGCCGTACGAGGTGACCGCGCGCGTCCGCGGATCGGCGGCGGAGCCGTACGAGGTGGCGCTCGGCATCGGCGGGATCGACCCGGCGGGCTGGCGCGCGGTGGAGGCCGAGCTATCGTCCCGGGCCGTGTTCCGGGCGAAGCTGCTCGCCGGGGAGATGCCGCCGGAGATCGAGTGGGTGTTCGCCGAGCTGGGCCTGTGCCTGTTCCCCGGCTCGGCGGCCGACCTGCACCTCATGTGCGACTGCCCCGACTGGGGCGACCCCTGCAAGCACGCGGCGGCCGTCCTGTACCTGCTGGCCGAGGCGTTCGACGACGACCCGTTCCTGATCCTCCAGTGGAACGGCCGCGGACGCGACGAGCTGCTCGCGGCCCTCCGCCGCGGCCGGGCCGCGGAGCCGGACCCGTTCGAGATGGACGACGAGCCCCTGTCGGCCGCCGGGTTCTGGACGCCGCCGTCCGGGCTGGCCGGGCTCCGCGAACGCCCGCCCGCCGCGCCCGTCCCGCCGGGCTTCGTCCTCCAGGTCGCGGCGCCGCCGCCGGTACGCGTGCGCCGCCGCGACATCACCGACGTCCTGGCCCCCGCCTACGAGGCCCTGGCGGCCGAGCCCGGCGGCGAGGAGTTCTGACCGCTCACCCGTACTGCCGTCCGGCGCAGCCGATCTCCCCGGCGATCGTCGCGAACACGCCGAGCAGCCCGACGATCTCGGCGTAGTCGTCCGTGGTGAACTCCGTGGTCCGCGGCCCCGAGGGCTTGACGCCGGGGATCAGCGAGCAGGACTGCGCGATGGCGGTCGAGTTCCACTCCACCGCCATCGTGTAGGGGGCGTCCAGCGCGAGCCGCTTCCAGCCGTCGGGTGCGTTCAGCGCCCGGGCGACCCCCTCGTAGATCAGCTCCTGCGCCCGCACCGGAGGGATCACCTCGGCCGCGTACCGGTCATGCCCGTCCTTGACGGCCACGGTCTCGACGGCACCGAGCAGGTCGCGGGCCTCCTCGCAGGCGGCCCGGTCCCCCGCCAGGAACCCGACGGGCACCCCGAGCGACCCGGCGTACCCGGCCATGAGCCGGATCTCGCCCGCGACCTCGCCGTTCAGGTACAGGTTCTGGATCTCCCGCCCCATCCACGTGTGGTTGAGGACGCCGCGCTCCACGCCGGCGCGGGCGTGGTACCCGACGTAGAGGGCGACATCGAAGGACGCGTCGAGCCCCTCCCCCATCCGCATCGGCTTGAACGGCCCCCGGACGAGCGTGCACCGCTCGTCGATCAGGTCGGCGCGCAGGTTCTTCCCGGTGCCGTGCGAGTCGGTGACGACGACGCGCTCGGCGCCAGCGTCGAACGCGGCCCGGATCGCGGCGTTGGCGTCCCCGGTCATCAGCTCGCACCCGCGCTCGTACCCGCGCCCGCCCGCGCGCATCTCCTCGGGATCGGTCAGCCCCGAGACGCCTTCCATATCGACCGAGACGAAGACCTTCATGGCCCCCATCATGCCCGCGGCTCCCGCACGACGACGGCATCCGGCCCCCGGCTGCGGGAGACTGGGCCGGTGTCCGCGGACAGGGAGAACGTCTACAACCGGATCGCGGTGCTGAGGGCCGAGCGCGGCGTCTCGCGCCGCGAGCTGGCCACGGCGCTGGGCGTCCACTACCAGACGGTCGGGTACCTGGAGCGCGGCGAGTACAGCCCGAGCCTGCACCTCGCGCTGCGCATCGCCGGGTTCTTCGAGGTGCCGGTCGAGGTGGTCTTCTCGCTGGCGCCGTTCCCCCGGCTGGGGACCCCGCAGTGAGCGGCCAGGGAAGGGAACGGGACGGGACGGACGACGCGGGCGCGGCGGCAGGCGCGGGCGCAGGGCTGGTGGCCGCCGTGCCGAACACGGCGACGCGCGGCACCGTCCCCTTCGCCGGGCAGCAGGCGGACCCGCTGCCCGGCGACGAGGACGGGCAGTCCTAGCGCAGGTTCCCGTTCGTCATGCCGGCCGGGGCGGGCGGCAGGGCGACGAGGCCGAGCTCCGCCCGTCCGGACAGCATCGGGTGGTTCGGCACCACGCGGACGCTGTAGCCGAACGAGCCGCTGCGCTCCAGCGGCACCTCACCGACGTAGCGGAGCCGGCCGTTCTCGACCGGCTCGCCGGCCGCCAGCTCCGCGTAGGCCGGGTCGACGAGCGCGTCGGCGTCGTCGACGCGGCCGTAGGCGACCTCGACGGCGACGTCGGCGGGGTCGAGGCCGCCGAGGTCGACGACGACGCGCACCGCGAGCCGGCCGCCGACGTGCGGGCTGTCCTCGGCGTTGGACTCGACGTGCTCGACGGCGACGCCGGGCCAGGCGTCCGCGACCCGCCGCTTCCAGGCCGCGAGCGAGCGGGCGCCGGCGTGCTTGTCGGCGGCCATGGCGCGGGCGGACGCGGCGGCGGGCGCGTAGTACTCCTCGACGTAGTCGCGAACCATCCGGGTCGCGAGCACCTTCGGGCCGAGCGTCGCGATCGTGTGCTTGACCATCTCCAGCCAGTGCCGGGGCAGCCCCGCCGCGTCGCGGTCGTAGAAGGTGACGGCGACGTGGTCCTCGATCAGCTCGTACAGCGCCGCGGCCTCCAGCTCGTCGCGGCGGTCGGGCGTGGCGAGGCCGTCGGCGGACGGGATCGACCAGCCGTTCTGGCCGTCGTACCACTCGTCCCACCAGCCGTCGCGGATGGAGAGGTTGAGGCCGCCGTTCAGCGCGGCCTTCATCCCGGACGTGCCGCACGCCTCCAGCGGCCGCAGCGGGTTGTTCATCCACACGTCGCAGCCCTGGACGAGGAGCTGCCCGAGCGCCATGTCGTAGTCGGGCAGGAACACGATGCGGTGCCGGACGTCCTCGGAGCCGGCGAACCGGACGATCTCCTGGATCAGCCGCTTGCCGCCCTCGTCGGCGGGATGGGCCTTGCCCGCGATGACGATCTGCACCGGCCGGTCGGGGTCGAGGAGGATCGAGCGGAGCCGGTCGGGGTCGCTCATCATCAGCGTGAGCCGCTTGTAGGACGGGACGCGCCGCGCGAACCCGATGGTCAGCACGTCGGGGTCGAGGGCGTCGTCGATCCAGGAGATCTCGGCCTCGCTGGCGCCGCGCTGCCGCCACGACTCGCGCAGGCGGCGCCGCGCGTCGTGGACGAGGCGCTCGCGCAGCAGCCGCCGCACCCGCCAGATCTCGTCCTCGCGGACGTGCCGGACGCCCTCCCAGCCGCTCGCGGACTCGATCACGGACGGGACCTCGCGGGCGGCGAGCTCCAGGATCTCCCGCGCGACCCAGGTGCCGGCGTGCACGCCGTTGGTGATGGAGCCGATGGGCACCTCGGAGGTGTCGAAGCCGCCCCAGAGGCCGCCGAACATCTCCCGGCTGACGCGGCCGTGCAGCTCGCTGACGCCGTTGACGCGCTGGGCGAGGCGCATGCCCATCACCGCCATGTTGAACACGGTGCGGTCGCCGCCGGGATAGTCCTCGGAGCCGAGCGCGAGGACCCGCTCGCACGGGACGTCGGGCTCCTCGCTCGCGCCGCCGAAGTACTTCTCGATCAGCTCGCGGGGGAACCGGTCGATGCCCGCCGGGACGGGGGTGTGCGTGGTGAACACCGTCCCGGCGCGAGTGGCCTCCAGCGCCTCGTCGAAGGTGAGGCCGTACTCGGAGACCAGCTCGCGGATGCGCTCCAGGCCGAGGAACCCGGCGTGGCCCTCGTTGGTGTGGAACACCTCGGGGGCCGGGTGGCCGGTGATGCGGCCGTAGGCGCGGATGGCCCGCACTCCCCCGATGCCGAGCAGCATCTCCTGGAGGAGCCGGTGGTCGCCGCCTCCGCCGTACAGCCGGTCGGTGACGTCCCGCATCGACTGGTCGTTCTCCTCGACGTCGGAGTCGAGGAGGAGCTGGGGGACGCGGCCGACGCGGGCGAGCCACACCTGCGCGTGCAGGTCGTGCCCGTGCGGCATGCCGATGGTGACCCGCACTGGCGTGCCGTCGTGCTCGCGGAGCAGGGCGAGCGGCAGCCCGTTCGGGTCGATCGGCGGATAGCGCTCCAGCTGCCATCCGTCCGGCGACAGGGACTGCGAGAAGTAGCCGTGCCGGTACAGCAGGCCGACGCCGATGAGGGGGACGCCGAGGTCGCTGGCGGTCTTGAGGTGGTCGCCGGCGAGGATGCCGAGGCCGCCGGAGTACTGCGGCAGCGCGGCGGTGATCCCGTACTCGGGCGAGAAGTAGGCGATGGACGAGGGCGCCCCGGCGGGCTCTCCGGCACCGGGCGGGGCGGCGGGCGAGGAGGCCGCTCCCGCGCCGTAGCGGGTCTGGTACCAGCGCGGCGCCGTGAGGTAGTCGTGCAGGTCTTCGGCCGTGTCCTGGAGGCGGCGCAGGAACCGCCGGTCCCCCGCGAGCCGTTCGAGCCGCTCCGGCGCGACCTCGCCGAGCAGCCGCACGGGATCATGGCCGACGGACCGCCACAGCTCCGGGTCGACGGCGCGGAACAGGTCGAGCGTCTCGTGGTGCCATGACCAGCGCAGGTTGAGGACCAGCTCCTCAAGCTGCCGGAGCGGCTCGGGAAGGACGGTGCGGACCGTGAATCGTCGGATTGCCTTCACGCGACGCCACGCTATGCGGTGCCGTCCCATGGGCGCGACCGGAGGTGATCACTTCGTCACCTCGCGGCTCGGTCCGCGGCGCGCCCGGGCGGCGGCGCGGGGGTGCACGGCGGACGCACGCGAACGCGGGAACCCTTGTACCGCAGGGGTTTCCGCCGCCTCACGGGCATCGTCGCAGGCTGTGCCCGTTCCCTAGCGCAAAGTTATCGAAAACTACAGGACGGTAAGACCGTGTTCGCGGGCATGTGAAGTTTCGGATGTCTCCGACGGGTAGGGAAGGGCATATGCAAGACGAGTCCGGAAAGTCCCAAATGACCGGTACTCCGAGGCTCGGTCGCATCCCGATCCTGGACGTGGCGCCCGTGGTCGGGGCCGGCGCGTGGCCGGCCAAGGCGGTGTCGGGCGAGACGATCGAGGTCAGCGCGACGGTGTTCCGCGAGGGGCACGAGATGCTGGGCGCGGCGGCGGTGCTGCGCACGCCCGCGGGCGAGGAGCTGCCCGGCGCGCGGATGGCCGAGGTCGGTCAGGGTCTGGACCGGTGGGCGGCACTGGTGACGCTGGGCGAGCCCGGGTCGTGGTCGTTCCGGGTGGAGGCCTGGGGCGATCCCATCGCGCACTGGCGGCACGACGCCGGGATCAAGATCCCGCGCGACCAGGACGTCGAGCTGATGCTGACCGAGGGATCGCTGCTGTACCGGCGGGCGGCCAAGGCCGTCCCGAGCAAGGACCGGCCGACGCTGACCCGGCTGGCGAAGCTCCTCGCCGACGCGACCGTCCCCGCGCTGGACCGGCTGGCCGCCGCGGAGGACCCGGACGTCGAGGACGTCCTGGAGCGCCATCCGCTGCGCGACCTGCTGACGGTGAGCGAGTGGTTCCCGCTGGAGGTGCACCGGCAGCGGGCCCTGTTCGGGTCCTGGTACGAGTTCTTCCCCAGGTCGGAGGGCGCCTCGTTCGACCCGATGGGACGCCGGGGCCCGATGTCGGGAACGTTCCGAACGGCGATGAAACGGCTCCCCGCGATCGCCGACATGGGTTTCGACGTCGTGTACTTGCCGCCCATCCACCCGATCGGGCGGACGTTCCGCAAGGGCCCCAACAACACCCTCGACGCCGGCCCCTACGACCCCGGCTCCCCCTGGGCGATCGGCTCGCCCGAAGGCGGGCACGACGCCGTCCACCCCGACCTCGGCACGCTGGCCGACTTCGACGCGTTCGTGTCCTACGCCAACGACCACGGGCTCGAAGTCGCCCTGGACTTCGCGTTGCAGTGCTCGCCCGACCATCCGTGGGTGCGCGAGCATCCCGAGTGGTTCACCACGCGGGCGGACGGGACGATCGCCTACGCCGAGAACCCGCCCAAGAAATACCAGGACATCTACCCCCTCAACTTCGACAACGACCCCGACGGCCTGTACACCGAGATCCGGCGGGTGCTCCAGCACTGGATGGACCACGGGGTACGG
>NZ_CAACUY010000326.1 GCF_900659615.1 Actinomadura fibrosa
CACCCCGCACCTGCTGGTCGCCGGCACCGCGCCGCTGCCGCCCGCGGCGGTGGAGCGCGCCCGGCGGCTCAAGGGCGTCGCGGGGATCACGGTCGTCGACGCGGCCCGCGCCCAGGTCGGCGGGCGGCGGGTGGGGCTGCTCGGCGTCGACCCGTCGGCGTTCCGGGCGTTCGCGCCGCGGCGGACCGCCGAGTCCGACCAGCTGTGGCAGACGGTCGCGACGGGCGGGCTCGCCGTGTCCTTCGACCTCGGCCAGGACGGGTCGCTGCCGCTCGGCCGGGTCGTCCAGGCGGGCAGCAGCAGGCATCCCGGGCAGGTGCGGGTCGGCGCGTACGCCTCGATGGGCATCGGGTCCGTGGACGCCGTCGTGTCGCGGACGCAGGCCCGCGCGCTCGGGCTGCCGGACGGCAACGGGCTCGTCCTCAGCGCGCCGAAGGCCGACACCGGCCGGCTCGCCGCGCAGCTCAGGCGGATCCTGCCGCGCGGCACGAAGGTCGCTCCGCTGAACACGCCCGCGAAGGCGGGCGCCGAGCCCGCGAAGACCGGCCCGCGCGTGACGGGCCGCCCGGACGGGGCGCGGGGCCGCAGCACCCCGATCACGGGCAACATGATGACGCCGACGATGCGCGGCGTCCTGCTGGAGATCAACGGGATGTTCGGCCCGTTCCCCACCATCGGCTGCTACCGCGGCACCGGCGACCCGCAGGACCACGGCGACGGCCGGGCGTGCGACTTCATGGAGAGCACGGCGGGCGCGATGCCGAGCGCGAGCGCGCAGCGGCACGGCGACCAGGTCGCGCAGTACGCCGTCGCCAACGCGCGTAGGCTCGGGATCTCCTATGTCATCTGGCGCCAGCACATCTGGAACGTGCGCGGCGGCGGCTGGCGGCCCATGGCCGACCGCGGGAGCATCACCCAGAACCACTACGACCACGTGCACATCTCGGTGCTGCGGTAGGGGCCGTCCGGCGGGCTAGGGAAGGTCCTGCTCGCACCAGACGACCTTGCCAGCGGTCGTGCGGCGGACGCCCCAGCGCCGCGCCAGGCGGCCCACGACCTGGAGGCCCCGCCCCGATTCGAGCATCTCGTGCCCGTCCTCGTGGTGGATGCGGGGCCGCCCGTCGGCGCCGTCGAAGACCTCGCAGACGAGGCCGCCCTCGCGGACGAGCCGGAGCATCACCCGCCCGCCCGCGTGCTGGATGGCGTTGGTCACGAGCTCGGACACGAGCAGCGCCGTCGAGTCGGCCATCTCGTCCAGGTCCCAGCGGGCGAGCCGGTCGCGGACGAGCCCGCGGGCGCGCCGCACGGCCGCGGGCTCGGCGGGCAGCTCCCAGGAGGCGTGGTGGTCGGCCGGGATGCGCCGCAGCCGCGCCACGAGCATCGCGATGTCGTCGCGGTGCTGGTCGTCGTAGACGCCGTCGAGCGCCGCCTGGCAGAGCTCCTCCAGCGGGCGGGCCGCGGCGTCGCGGCCGAACGTGCGGCGCAGCCGGGCCAGGCCGTCGTCGATGTCGCGGGCGCGGTTCTCCACGAGGCCGTCGGTGTAGAGGAACAGCAGCGTGCCGTCCTCGACGGTGAACTCGCGGCTGACGATCGGGCCGTCGCCGACGCCGAGCGGCGGGGCGGGCGGGACGTCCAGGTAGTCGGCGCCGGTGCCGGGCGGCGCGAGCAGCGGCGGCAGGTGCCCGGCGCTCGCGACCTCGCAGCGGCCGATCACAGCGTCGTAGACGACGTAGGCGCAGGTCGCGAAGTGGGGTTCGCGCTCGCCGAGCGTCCGCATCAGCGAGTCGAGCCGTTCGAGGGCCTCGGCGGGCGGCAGCTCCAGCCCGGCGAGGGTGTGGATGGCAGTGCGGAGCCGGCCCATCGTGACCGCGGCCTTGACGCCGTGCCCCGCCACGTCGCCGACGACGAGCGCGACCCGCGCGCCCGGCAGCGCGATCGACTCGTACCAGTCGCCGCCGACCTCGATGAGCCGGCTGCCGGGCAGGTAGCGGTGGTGCACCTCGACCGGGGACGGCGCCGACAGCCCCGTGGGCAGCAGGCTGCGCTGGAGCGTGAGGGCGGTGGCCCGCTCGCGGCCGTACTTGCGGGCGCTCTCGATGAAGATGGACGCCCGGTTGGCGAACTCCATGCCGATCTCGACGTCGTAGGCGTCGAACGGGCGGTGCGCGACGTTGCGCGCGCAGACGAAGAAGCCGAGCACGCCGCCGCCCGACACGATCGGCAGGAGCAGCAGCGAGGCGCCCTTCAGCATGTCGGCGAACGGCGGGCGGCGCCAGGCGGCGGCGATCCGCGCGGCGCCGTCGCCGCCGAGCCCGACCAGCACCGGCTGCCCGGTGTCCATGCAGCGGTGGTGCGGCGTGTCGGGCGGGAAGGCGAACGTCTCGCCGGTGGGGAACGTCGCGTCCCAGGCGGGGTCGTCGTCGTCGAAGCCGATGGCCATCCGGCGCAGCAGCGGCCCCTCCCCGCCGGGGTGCGGCTCGTCGGCGTCGACGAGGCTCTCCAGCAGCAGCAGGCCGCCGGAGTTGCAGAAGTGCGGGACGAGCACGTCCATCAGGCCGCGCGCCAGCAGGTCGAGGTCGAGGGTGGCGCCGATGCGCGGGAGGGCGTCGTCCAGCAGCGCCCTGCGGATCACGGCCGGGTCGACGAACCGGTCGGCGAGCGGGACCGGCACCCGGACGACGGCGAGCGCCGCGATCTCGGGCACGCCGCCGCCCATCGGGTGCACGGTGACGACGGCGTCGAGCGTCGTGCCCGCGGGCGTCTCCACGGCGAGCATCGCGGTGCGCTCCCGCCCGGCCTTCACCGCCTCGCGGAGCGGCTCCCGCGCACCGGCGATCACCTCGTCGAGGTGGGCGCCCGGCAGGCCGTTCGGCCCGGTGGACAGAACGGCGGCGGCGTTGCGGTCGAACTGGAGTATTCTCCCCGACGAATCCAGGCCGAGAATCAGAATTCGGGTGGACGACTCCATCGCTCGATTATGGGACATGGAACCCGCCCGTGAGGCCGATACGGCGGGGGAAACCGGCGCGGAACCCCGATCCGGTGGGAGTTCCGGGCCCGCCGCCTCCGGGGCACCGCGCGCGAATTCCCGTCCGGCGACGTCCCGGACCGCCCTTTCAGCAGGTGGCGAATGGCGCCGCCGGGATCTAGGCCGGGACGCTCACCTCGGCGTCCAGGAACTGCTGCCAGGTGCGTTTCCCCACCGCGTGGCCGGGGGCGAGGTGGTGGCCCGCGCGAAATCCCCTCGCCGCCCGTCCGGGGAGCGGGACGGGGACCAGCGGGCGCCGCCGCCCCCGAGCGCGCAGGTAGGAGCGCGCCATCTCCTCCAGCGTGAGCACCTCGGGCCCGCCCATGTCGTCGGCGCGCCCGGCGGGCCCGTCCGCGAGGGCGAGTTCGGCGAGCCGGTCGGCGACCTCGCCGACGTCGACCGGCTGGCAGCGCAGGCCCCGCGGCAGCGGCATCGCCCCGGGGACCTTGGCGAGCACGCCGAGGACCATGGCCGGGAGCGTGTGGAACTGGGTGGTGCGCAGGATCGTGAAGGGCAGCCCGGAATCCGCGAGGAGGCGTTCCACCGCGAACTTGGTCTTGTAGTAGGGGTACGGGATGCGGTCCACCCCGACGATCGAGATGTAGACGATGTGGGGCGACCCGTGCTCCCGCGCCGCCTCGACGAGGACGCGCGCCGCGGGCAGGTCGCTCTTCGGATGGCGGGGGTCGCTGGCGCAGTGCACGACGGTGCCGGCGCCCGCGAGGGCCGCGCCGACGCCCTCACCGGTCCGCAGGTCGCCCCGATGCCAGGTCACACCGTCCTTCGGCCGCCTCTCGGCGCGGCTGAGCGCCCGCACGTCCGCCCCGGCCTCGACGAGCCTCCGGGTGAGGGGGCCGCCGAGCGTGCCGCTGGCCCCGGTCACGAGAATCATGTCGTCCTCCCTTTGCCTTCCTCAGGAGGGACCGGACGGCCCGCCCGGATGTGACAGCACCCGGGAGGCGTAGGCGAGCTTGTCGGGGTTGAGGACGCTGTGCACCGCGGTGATCAGGCCGCCGGACACCTCCAGCGCGGCGATGACGACGACCGTGCCGTCCAGCCGCCCCACCACGGCCGGGCCCCCGTTGACGTCCTCGACGGCGGCGGTGAACGTCCCGGGCGCGAGACCGGCCGTCCGCCCGGCGACGCCGAGCAGGAACCGCGCCACCCGGTCGCGGCCCGCGACGGGGCGGCGGGCGGCGCTGACCTTCCCGCCGCCGTCGGACCAGGCGACGACGTCCGCGGCGAGGAGCTCCTCCAGCGCCGCCATGTCGCCGCGGGCCGCGGCGTCGAGGAAGCGCTCGACCAGCCGCCGCCACTCCGCGCCGTCCGGCGCGAACCGGCGCTCGGCGGCGGCGACCCGCAGCCGGGCCCGGTGGTGCAGCTGCCGGCTCGCGGCCTCCGTCACCTCCAGGATTCCCGCGATCTCCCGGTGCGGGTACGCGAACGCCTCCCGGAGCACGAACACGGCCCGCTCCGCCGGCGTCAGCGCCTCCATCAGCGACAGCAGCGCCAGCGACACCGAGTCGCGCTGCTGGACGGTCTCCAGCGGGCCGAGCGCGCCGAGCGTCCCGAACGGCGCGCCGGGCGCGGGCGGGCCGCCCGGGACCGGCTCGGGCAGCCAGGCCCCGGCGTAGGACTCGCGGCGGGCCCGCGCCGACGTCAGCCGGGTCAGGCACAGGTTCGTGACGACCTTGGTCAGCCAGGCGCGCGGCTCCTCGACGGCCGCCCGGTCGGCGCCGTCCCAGCGCAGGTACGCGTCCTGCACCGCGTCCTCGGCCTCCTGGACCTCGCCGAGCATCCGGTACGCGAGGCCCGTCAGCAGCGGCCGCAGCGCCTCGAACACCGCGACGTCGGCAGCCGCCATCGCCCGCCCCCGCTCCGGGCCGGCCTCCCCCGGCTCGCGGGCCATCAGGACCTCCCGAAGACCTGCGGCGGCGGGACCGGCGCGGTGATCTCCTCGCCGTCGTGCAGCGGCGCGGCCCCGGCGCAGAAGGCGGTGAGGTCGTCGCCCGCCACCAGCCGGGCCCGGGCGAGGCCGCCCGCCGCGCGCCGCGTCAGCTCCGGGACGGGCAGCGGCGCTCGCGACGCGGCCACGATGAGGTTGCCGAACCGCCGCCCCCGCAGCACGCCCGGGTCGCCCATCAGCAGCGTGTGCCGGAACACCGACCGGACGGTGGCGGCGACCCGCCGCGCGAACGGCAGCCGGAACCCGTCCGCCACGTTCACGAGATAGGCGCCGCCGGGCCGCAGCACCCGCGCGACGTCCTGCACGAACTCGCGGGTCGCCAGCTCGACCGGCATGGACGCCTCCGCGAACGCGTCCATGACCACCAGGTCGTCGGCCTCGTCGGGGAGCGCCGCGATCCCGGTGCGCCCGTCGGTGACGCGGATCCGCAGCCCCCGCACGCCCTTGACGGGGAGCTGCTCGCGGACGAGCCGCACCAGCTCCCCGTCCGGCTCCAGCACGATCTGCCGGGATCCGGGGCGGGTCGCGGCGAGGTAGCGGGGCAGCGTGCATCCGGCCCCGCCGACGTGGACGGCGTCGAAGGCCGCGCCGGGCTCCGCGAGCGCGTCCACGACGTCGCCCATGAGCCGCATGTACTCGAAGTCGAGGTAGGTGGGGTCGGACAGGTCCACGTACGACTGCGGGACGCCGCCGACGAGCAGCATCCAGCCGCCGTCCCGGTCGGCGTCGCGCAGCAGCTCCGCCTCCCCGCCGGCGATCCGGTAGCGGTCCGGCCTCGGCCCCTGCCCGCCCTTGCGCACCATGGCCCCAGCCTAGGACGCGTCCGCCGAACGATCACCGCGGGCTCACCCGCCCGTCATCCGGCCTTGCGATCATGGCGGCCATGCGACGCCGTCCCCTCCTCGCCGCCGCCCTCGGCGCGGCCGCCGTGACCGCTCTGGCGCCCCCCGCGACCGCCTCGGCCGCCCTCCGCCCGTCCGCCCGGCTCCCGCTCGGCTCAGCGTCCCTGCACGAGGAGCGCGCCACCGAACGGGTCGCACCGGGCGTCACGCTGACGCACATCACGCGCGGTGCGACGTCGGCGGCCGACGCCTGGACGCTGCACGTGCGCCTGGCCGTGCCCGGCAACGCCTCCGCCGTCATCGGCCCCCGGGCCACCGCCGGCGACGCCGCGCGCCGCCTCGCCGCCGCCGGGTTCCGGCCCCGGGTGGAGGCCGTGCGCGGCCCGCGGTTCGCGGACGTGCGGCCCGGCATCGTCGGCTACGTGGTCCGCGTCGGCCGGTACGCCACGGAGGCCGACGCGAAGAAGGACCTGCCCGCGCTCTCCACGGCCGGGTTCTCGGCGGGCACGTCCTACACGGCGCAGGACGGCGAGGACGCGACCGGCCCCTGGCGCCTGCACGTCCTGACCGTGGACCCCGCCCGCTTCCGAGGCCGCGTCGTGTCCTCGACCGGCGGACCGCTCACCACGGTGGACACGGTGTCGGCCCTCGTCCGCTCCGCCGGAGCGATCGCCGGGATCAACGGCACCTACTTCTCCCCCGGCGCGCAGGGCGGCCCGGCGGGGCTGCACGTCCTGGACGGCGAGCTGACCAGCGAGGCGAACAACGGCCGGACCGCGATGATCCTGCCGCGCGACGGGCGGGGCGTCCGCCTCGCGCCGCTGTCCACCGACCTGCGGGTGCGGGCCGGGGACGGCGCGACCCGCGAGGTGGACGGGGTGAACCGCCTGCCCGGCCGCGTCGACAACTGCGGCGGAGTCGGCGGCGACGCGCCGACCGAGCGCCCGCAGCACGACGTGACCTGCACCGATCCGGACGAGCTCGTGTCGTTCACCCCGCGCTACGGCGCGTCCAGCCCGGCCGGGACGGGCGCGGAGGCCGTCCTGGACGCGAACGGGCGCGTGACCGCGTTCAGCGAGGCGCGGGGCACCGCGATCCCGGCGGGCGGGCGCACCGTCCAGGCCGTCGGGACGGCCGCGGACTGGCTGCGCGCCCACGCGCGCCCCGGTGCGGTCCTCACCCTGTCGCAGCGGGTGCTCGACCGGGGCCGCCCGGTCCGGCTGGACGCGGGCGCCTCGATCCTCGGTGCCGGGCCCCGGCTCGTCCGCGACGGCCGCGTCGAGGTGGACGCCTACGCCGACGGCCTCGTGCACACCGGTGACGACTGGTCGTTCTACTACAACTGGGTGCTGCGCCGAAACCCGCGCACGATGGCGGGCGTGGACGCCCGGGGCAGCCTGCTCCTGGTCGTGGCCGACGGTCGCGCCGCCGGGTTCAGCGAGGGCCTGTCGATCCTGGAGGCCGCCCGGGTGATGCGGTCGCTCGGCGCCGTGCAGGCGATGAACCTGGACGGCGGCGGCTCCAGCACCATGGCGCTGTCGGGCGGCGTCCTCGTCAACCGGCCGTCCGACGCCGCCGGCGAGCGGAGCGTGGGCGACGGCGTCCTGCTGCTGCCCGGCCGGGACTGACCCGGAGCGCTCTCAGCTCCGGACGGCCTGGACGTCCTCGCTCGCGAAGTGGCAGGCGCTCGGATGGGCCGACCCCTCGCGTTCCCGCAGGGCGGGCTCCTCCTCCGCGCACACGTCCCGCGCCTTCCAGCAGCGGGTGCGGAACCGGCATCCGGACGGCGGGTCCAGCGGCGACGGCGGCTCGCCCTCCAGCTGGATCTGCCCGGCGAGGCCGGGCGCGTCCGGGTCGGGGACCGGCACCGCCGACAGCAGGGCCTGCGTGTACGGGTGGGTCGGGTGCTCGTAGATCTGGGCCTCGTCGCCCGTCTCGACGACCTTGCCGAGGTACATCACGGCGATCCGGTCGGAGATGTGGCGCACGGCCGCGAGGTCGTGGGCGATGAACACGTACGCCAGCCCCAGCTCGCGCTGGAGCTCCGCGAGCAGGTTCATCACCTGCGCCTGGACGGAGACGTCCAGCGCCGACACCGGCTCGTCGCACACGATCACCTCGGGGCGCAGCGCGAGCGCGCGGGCGATCCCGACGCGCTGCCGCTGGCCGCCGGAGAACTGGTGCGGATACCGGTTGACGTGGCCGGGGTCGAGGCCGACGAGCTCCAGCAGCTCCTGGACGCGCGCCCGCCGCTCCCCCTTGGGCGCCGCCTCGGGATGGATCACGAACGGCTCGCCCACGATGTCGCCCACCGTCATCCGCGGGTTGAGCGACGAGTAGGGGTCCTGGAGCACCATCTGGATGCGGCGCCGGAGCGCGCGCAGCTCCGCCTTGGGCATCGCGAAGACGTCGCGGCCGTCGAAGCGCACGGTGCCCGCGGTGGGGCGCTCGGCGGCGAGCAGCAGCTTGGCGAGCGTCGACTTGCCGCACCCGGACTCGCCGACGACGCCGAGCGTCTCGCCGCGGCGCAGCTCCAGGTCCACGCCGTCCACGGCCTTGACATGCCCGACCGGCCGCTTGACGACCACGCCGCGGGTCACCGGGTAGTGCTTGACCAGGCCCTCCACCCGCAGGATCGGGTCCGCGGCGCTCGGCGCGCCCTCACTCGGCTCCGGCACGGTGGACCTCCTCGGCGAAGTGGCAGGCGGCCTCGTGCCCGGGCGCGACGCGGACGAGCGGCGGCCGCTCGGCCGCGCAGACCGCCTCGGCGCGCGGGCAGCGCGGCTGGAACGGGCAGCCGGGCGGGAGCGCG
>NZ_CAACUY010000327.1 GCF_900659615.1 Actinomadura fibrosa
CCCCGGGGAAAGCGGCTCCGGCGGGCGAGCCCGGCGAAGGCGCCGCGGCCTCCGCGGCCCGGCCCGCGGACGAGTAACAATGATCCGCTGTAGCAGCGTCCCTGAATCGGTGTCAGGCACGTATTACCGGGGGCCCGCGCGAACGCTAGCATGGACATCGGAATTCGCCGCCGCCGGACATCGGAAGGAAAAGGGAAACCGCACACCCGCCCTTTTCCGGCTCGGCGTCGACACTTCCGTACGGCAGGCTCGCGTCTCCGGTACCCGGAGCGCGCCGGACCGGTGCCGCCCGGCCGCCCCCTCCGGGCGGCACCGGTCACGCCGACCGGCGATACCACATGAGCAGGTACGATCGGCCGTCCGAACGTTCCCTCACGCCGCGGGCGATGCCCGCACCCGGCCGGTCATCGCCATTCGCGAACGCCGGAATGCAGGTTCGGACTCCCGCGTCAGATGACGTGACAAAGTGCGCGCCGCGTGCTTGTGCTCGTTCCCGGGGTCGGCGGATAGTTCTCGATGCGGCCCCCGTTCATAGCCGCGGACCCGGCTATTTCACCGCGCCCGCGGATAGCGGGCGGCACGGCCCCCCGCGCCGCGGGCCGGGGCCGCCGGGGGAATTCCTCAAAGGCAGGAGAAGGGCGTGGCCCGTTCGATGCGAGACCCGGTGGCGGCGGCCGTCCGGCCCCGGTTCACGGTACTGCTCGGTCCCGATTACGCGGGCAAGTCCGCGGCGCTGGCGGAACTCGCGCGCCGTCCCGCGGGATACCGGATCGTCTCGGCCGACGACGCCTTCCTCGCTCCGCGGCACGCGCTGATCGGGCGGCTCCGCAGGGACCTCGTCGGGGAGGTGCTCACCGCTCCCGCACGCGCGTACTCGCCCGAGTTCACCGCCGCCCTTCTGCAGACGGCCGTGGTGCACCTGCGCGACCGCCTCCTGGAGCGCGCCGCCGAGGACGCCGCCGAGGACGCCCGGGCGCCGCTCGTCGTGGACTCCTACTACTACAAGATCCTCGCCAAGCTCCGGCTCACCGGACTCGGCGACCACCCGATGTACGGCTGGTGGCGGACCTTCCCCCAGCCCGGCCACGTCGTGTTCCTGGACGTGGCGCCCGCCACGGCGTGGCGGCGCAGCGGGGACGGTGCCCTGCTCAACGGCCTGGAGCACTACGGGACCGGCGCCGGCCGCGGCGCGTTCGAGTCCTTCCGCTCCTTCCAGGCCGATCTGCGCGAGCTGCTCCTGGCGGAGGTCGGGCACCTGCCGGTGAGCGTGCTCCCCGAATCCGGCGACGTGGAACAGGCCGCGAAGGCCGTCGAGGAGGTGCTGATCCAGCATGCCGGCCACTGAGGACCGCACCGCGCCGGACCGCCTGCGCCGCTACCGGGCGCGGGTGTTCGCCGAGCGGGCCCGGCTGCTCGCCGCGTTCGGCGAGGACCAGGACGCCCTGCGGCACCGCGTGCTGCGCGACGCGCTGGCGGCCAACGCCGGCACCGAGTTCGGCCGGCTGCACGGCTTCGACCGGATCCGGACCGTCGCCGACTTCCGGAAGGCCGTCCCCATCAGCGACTACGCCGCGCTGGCCCCCTGGATCGAGCGGATGGCCGCCGGCGAGCACAACGTGCTGACCGCCGAGGACCCGGCCGTCTACTTCACCAGCAGCGGCAGCACGGGCGCGCACAAGAAGATCCCCGTCACGCCGCGGTTCATGGCGACCTCCTTCTTCCCGTTCTTCTACGCGGCGTGGGCTCCGCTGGCGGAGCACTTCCCGGGCGTCCTGGCCAGGCCGGACGCGGTGCTCAACCTCAAGCACGACCCGCTGGCCGCGCCGCCGACCACCGCGTCCGGCAGGCCGCACGTCGGCGCCAGCCAGGTCGACTTCGGCGAGCGGTTCGGCGAGCCGCTGTCCGCGGAGCCCGGCACCGCCGCGCCGTGGGCGGCCCTGCCCGTGCCCGTCGACCCCGGCGCGCAACTGGAGAAGGCGTACCTGCGGGTCAGGCTGGCCGTCGAGCGCGACGTGCGCTGCGTGATCGGCATCAACCCGGCGATGGTGGCCGCGCTCCCCCGCCAGCTCGACCGGTGGCTCCCCCGGATCGTCCGGGAGGTCCGCGACGGCACGCTCGGCGGGCACCCCTACGGCCCGCCCGATCCGGCGCGGGCCGCCGAGCTGGAACGCCTCGCCGGACGGGCCGGGACCCTGCGACCGTGCGACGTCTGGCCCCGGATGGAGGCGATCTTCTGCTGGACCACCGGGATCGCCTCGCTCTACATGCCCCGGCTCCGCGCGGAGTACGGCGCGGGCGTGACGGTCCTGCCGGCGCCCGTCGCCGCCTCCGAGGGGCCGACCGGCGTGACCCTCGACCGGCATCCCACCGCGGGCGGCCTCGTGGTGACGGCCGCCGTCCACGAGTTCGTCGACGGTGACGCCGACCTCCACCCCGAGGCGCGGACGCTGGACCCGGCGGAGCTGGAGCCGGGCCGCGACTACCACGTGGTCTTCAGCCATGTCGGCGGCCTGTTCCGGTACTCCGCCGGGGACGTGGTGCGGGTCGTGGACCGCGTCGCCGGCGTGCCGCGCCTGGAGTACGCCGGCCGGGCCACCCGGTCGGACGCGGCGGGCGAGCGGCTCCGCGACGCGCAGGTCGTCCGGGCTCTCGCCGCGGCCCTCGCCGGGGGCGGGCTGGAGGTGCGCAACGTCGCCTGCCGCGTCGTGCCCGGCGGCGAGCGGACGGCGCCGCGCTACGAGTTCGCCGTCTCCGCGCAGGGGCCCGCATGGACTCCCCGCGAGATCGAGGCCCTGCTCCCCCGGCTGGACGACGCGCTCGGCCGCGAGTCCCCCGGCTACCGGGGTGCCCGTGCCGCGCGGCGGCTGGCCCCGCCGACGCTGGCGACGCTCGGCGCGGACGCCTTCGTCCGTGACTGGGAGGACGAGGTCGGCCGCGGCGCGCGCCCCACCCAGGTCAAGGACCGGCTGTTCCGCCAGGACCCGGCCGCCTGGGCCCGCCTGACCGGCGCACCGCCCGCCGGATCGGACGCGCCCGCCGGATCGGACGCGCGCGGCCCATCGGGCAAGCGCCCCTCACCGGGCGCGCGCCCTTCACCGAGCACGGAGGAATCATGACCGTCGAGCTGGACGCGATCGAGCGAACGGCCCTCCTCACCGCCGCCCTCCGGGCCGCGGAGACCGGCCGCGAGGACCGCCTCTACGCCGACCCGTACGCGGCGCGGCTGGCGGGCCGCGCCGGGCCGTCGCTGCTGGCCGAGATCCGGGCGGTCACGTTCCCCGCGGACCGTCCCCGGAGCCTGCCCAGCACCCCCGACTACAACGCCATCCGGACCCGTTTCCTGGACGACCTGCTGCGCTCGGCCGCGGCCGACACTGCCATGACCCAGATCGTGCTGGCCCCCGCCGGGATGGACGCGCGCGCCTACCGGATCGACTGGCCGCCGCACGTGCGGATCTTCGAGGTGGACCGGCCGGTCGTCCTGGCGGCGAAGGAGGACGCGCTGGTAGGCGCGGTCCCGCGCGCCGGCCGCACCGCCGTCGGCGCCGACATGGTGACCGGCGGCTGGACCCGCGCGCTCGTCGCGGCCGGATACGACCCGGCGCTCCCCTCCGCGTGGCTGCTGGAGGGCCTCCTCTACTACCTCCGCGAGGCCGACGTCCACCGGGTCCTCGACCAGGTGCGGGAGGTGACGGCGCCCGGAAGCCTGGTCGCGGCGGACGTCGTCAACGCCGCCGCGCTGACGCTGCCGCACATGCGCGCGCTGCTCGACGTCTTCGCCGGCTGGGGCTGCCCGTGGCTGTTCGGCACCGACGAGCCCGAGGCGCTGTTCGCCGCGCACGGCATCGACGCGGTGGCCGTGCAGCCGGGCGACCCGGGCGCCGACTACGGCCGGTGGCCCGATCCCGTCCCGCCGCGGAGCCGGACCGGCGTCCGCCGGGTCTTCTTCGTCCACGGCCGCCGCCGGGCGTCCTGAGAGGCCGGGACCATGCCGAACACCGTCATCGCTGGCGCGGGCGCGGCCGGCCTCGCGACCGCGCTCGCGCTCGGCGAGCACGGCCACCGGGTGCTGGTGGTCGACCCGTCCCCGGCACCGCCCGAGGGCGACCTGCCCGACGCCGCGGACCGGTGGGACCGCCCGTCGCTCCCCCACCTCGCGCAGCCGCACACCGTGACCTCGGTCGGCGCGCTGCTGCTCAGGGACCGCGTGCCCGATCTGTGGGAGGACCTCGTCGCGGCGGGCGCGCTGCCGCTGGACCTGACCGCCGCCATGCCGGGCGGCGGCCGCCCTACCGGGACCGACGCGCAGCTGATCGCGCTCGCCTGCCGCCGCCCCCTGCTGGACCTGGCGCTCTACCGGCGGGCGCGCGCGACGCCGGGGGTCGAGATCTGGCACGGGACGACGGTGTCCGCGCTCGCGCTCGACGAGGGCCGGCGGCGGGTCGCCGGCGTCCGGACGGGCTCCGGCGCGCGGCTGGCGGCGAGCGTCGTCGTGGACGCCACCGGCCGCCGGGCCCGCGCCGCCCGCTGGCTCGCCGCGGCGGGCCTGCCGGTGCCGCCCGACCACGCGAGCTCCGCGGGGGTGCGCGTCTACAGCCGCTTCTACCGGCGCACCTCCGACGGCGGACCGCCGGGCCCGCTGAACCGCGGCAACGCCGCCGGCTTCGTGGGCGACCAGTACGCCGGCGTGCTCCACCCCGCCGACGGCCGCCACTTCTCCGTCGCGATCGGCGTCCTGCCCGAGGACCACGCGATGGGCTCGCTGCTCGCCCCCGCCGGCTTCACGGCCGCGGCGCGCTCCCTCCCGCACGTGTCCCCGTGGCTCGCGGACGGCGCCGCGGAGGCGACCACGCCGGTGCGGACCATGACGTGCCAGGCCAGCGTGCTGCGCGGGCTGGCCACGGCGCAGCGGCAGCCCGTCACCGGGCTCTTCCCGGTGGGGGACGCCGCCTGCGTCACCAACCCGCTGTTCGGGCGGGGGGTGTCCCTGGCCCTCGCCCACGGCTTCGCGCTGGCCGCCGCGATCGCGGAGCACCCCGAGGGCGGCCCGGAGCAGGGCCGGGCCGCGGTCCGGGCGGCCCGCAGGCTGCTGCGGCCCTGGTACGTCCAGAGCGCGGACGACGACGCCGAGCGCATCCCCCGGTGGCGGGCCGCCCTGGACGGGGCGGAACCGCCGCCCGAGCCGGAGGCCGACGCCGGGCGCCTCGCGCTGCGCACGGTCGGACGCGCCGCGGCGGCCGGCGACCCCGTCGTCTGGCGCGGCCTGACCCGGGTGCTGATGGGGCTGGACACGCCCGCCGCCGTCTTCTCCGACGACGACTTCCGGGCGCACGTCCGCAAGTCGCTGGCGGCGGGCGGGCCCGCCGCCCCGCCGCCGCCCGGCCGCGCGGAGCTGCTCGAAATCGCGGCGAGGTCCCGGTGACCGCGGTCGGGACGGGCCGGCTCCCCCGCCGCGCGGACGCGGCCCCGGCGCCGCGGTCCCCGCGGGTCCTGCTGGCGCCGGTGACCGTCACGCCGACCAAGCCGCTGTCGCCGAGCCACCTCAAGGGCCTGCTCTGGACCGACGTGATGTACCGCGCCACCGCGCACCTCGGCCAGGTCACGTACCGGTGCAGCCAGACGGCGCTCCACCTCACCGAGCAGACCCTCGGCTTCTGGGAGTACCTGGACCGCGTCCTCGGGGACACCGGCTACCGGGACCGTTCCGAGCAGGACATCGGCGAGCTCTACGTCCGCTACCGGGAGGAGGGCCGGGACGTGCCCGCCGAGGCGCTGCGGCCCTACGCCGAGGCCGCCGAGCGGTACGGCTGGGTGCACCCGGCGAGCCGCCGCGTCCTGGAGCTGTGGACCGCGCACTACGCGCGGCTCGGGATGCACGACCCGGGCCTCACGCTGCACCAGCCGCCGGGGTTCACGCTGGAGGAGATGCTCGCCTGGCTGGACGCTCGCGGGCTCTGCCTGGACCTGCGCGGGTCCGGTGGCCCGGTGTACCTCGATCCGACCCGGCACGGGATGCCGCTGCGCCGGCTCGTGTCCCCGGACGGCCGCCCGAACCTGCTCGCCTGCGCGCTGCGCGACCTGCTGCCGCTCGCCGCCTCGCACGACGAGGTCGTCCTGCTCCACGACACCGACCTGGAGCCGGACTACCGGCTGCTCGCCCGGGTGCTCGCGCACGCCGGGCCGCAGGTGCGGCGGGTCGCCCTCGGCCGGGTGCCGATCGACGGCCGGGTCCGCACCGCCCGGCAGGGCGACTGGCGCGGGCGCTCGGCGGGCGACCTGCTCGACGCGCTCGGCACGCCGCCCACACCGCGGGGCGAGGCGCTGCTGCGCCTGGCCATGCGCCTGTACTTCATCGGCTCCCTCGGCCCCGGCGGGCGGCGCTCCTTCCAACTGGAGGAGCTGCGGAGCCGGGTCGGCCGGGCCGGGCGGCTCCTGGACGCGCCGCCCGGCGACGACGACGTCGCCGGCTTCCTGGCCCGCCACCGCGAGGGCCTGCACGTCGACCCGTACCGGCTGACGGCCGGTCTGCTGGCCAGGCACCGCCCCGTCCCCGCGGGGGCGCTGGTCCCGGCGGTCTACACATGACGCCGTCCCTCTCCGCCGCGGACGAGCCGGCCGTGGTCCTGTCCCAGGTCCTCCTGCGCGCGGAGGTCACCCGCCGGATCCGGTCGGCCCGGCCGGACCTCGCCGCGGACCTCGACCTGTCGGCGCCGGGCGGCCTGGACGCGGCCGCGCGGCGGGCCGCGGACGCCGCGGACCTGGCCGCCGTGGCGGTGGTGCACCGGTTCGACCTGGCCTCCTGGATCCGCGCGAGCTGCGGCTTCGCGCTCGGCCTCGACCCGGCGGCGGGCGCCGGCTGGCGGCGCTCGTTCACCAGGACGATCATCCTGGCGGGCAATCCGGGCAACCTCGGCGGCCGGGTCCGTTTCGACCACCGCGCCGACGACGGGTCCTCGGCCTGGCTGGCGCCCGGACCGCCGGACCGCGTCACCGGGCTCCGGCGGCTGCTGAAGCCGTTCGACGGCCCGGGCCCGCTGCCCCCGCCGCCCACCGGGACGATCAGGGTTCCCGGCGAGGCCGGGAACCGGCCGCCCGTCCGGCACGGCCTGCACATCGCCACCGCCGGGACCACGGTCTCCCGCTGCATGATCGGCCTCAACCACCTGCTGGCCGAGGCCGTCCTCGACGGCCTCGTCCGGCCCGGCGACCGGCTCGCGCTCCACCGGGCGCCACGGCTCGGAGGGCTCGCCGGACCCTTCACCGCGCTGCGCGTCGAGCCCGACCCGCGGCACGACGACCGCTTGCAGGCGCTCGCCTGCCTGACCGAGGAGCGACCCGATGCACGCACGCCCCGATGACCCGCGGACGCCGATCAGGCTCGGCTACCACGGCTCGCCGCACGTCGCGACGCGGATCGTCCGCGCCGCGGGCCGCGCGGCGGACGAGATCGACCTCGCCGTCTACGACATCGCCGACCCGTTCCGGGCGCTGCGCGCCGGCGACCTGGACGCCATGGTCGTGAAGTTCGGCCTGGCCGAACCGGACCTGCGCCGCGGCGCGGAGCTCGCCACCGACGCCCGCGCGGTCGTGGTCGGCGACGGGCATCCCCTCGCCGGCCGGGCGTCCGTCTCGATCGAGGAGCTCGCGGCGTTCGACGCCTTCGACCGCCCGGGCCGGCTGCCCGCCTACATCTGGGACGAGGTGGTGCCGCCCGCCACCCCCGCCGGCCGGCCGATCCGCAGGCGGCACCGGGTGCGGACGGTGCCGGAGATGTTCGCGCTGGTCGCCGCGGGCGAGGCGGTGCACGTCTCGCTGGCGTCCCTGGCCGACATCGCCCCGCCCGGCGTCCGCGTCGTCCCCGTCCACGACCTGCCGCCCGCGCCCGTGTCGCTGGCCTGGCGGCGCGACCTCGACCGCGACGACGTGCTGGCCTTCGTCAAGGACGCCGAGGCGGGCGCGGCATGACCGGGCACGGCGACACCGGGCACGGCGACACCGGGCACGGCGACACCGGGCACGGCGACACCGGGCACGGCGACATCGGGCACGGCACCGGCGTGCTCCTGCTGCACGCGCTGTCGATGGACTCCTCGATGTGGGCCGGCCAGCGCATCGCCCTCGCCGAGCGCGGCCACCTGGTGCTGGCCCCCGACCTGCGCGGGCACGGGCGGCGCCCGCTGGGCGGCGCGGCCCCGTCCCTGGACGTCCTCGCCGACGACCTCGCCGCGCTGCTCGACGAGCACGGCGTCGGCGACGCGGTCGTCGCCGGGTGCTCGCTGGGCGGCTACGTCGCGATGGCCCTCCTGCGGCGCCATCCCGGCCGCGTCCGCGCCCTGGCGCTGCTCTCCGCGCGGGTCCGCGCCGACACCCCGGAGGAGCGGGACCAGCGGCTGCGGTTCGCCGCGGCGGTGCTCGATCCGCGGACCCGGGACGCCGTGGTCGCCGGCGCGACACCCCGGCTGGTCGGCGCCACCACCCGCCGGGCGCGCC
>NZ_CAACUY010000328.1 GCF_900659615.1 Actinomadura fibrosa
CGTCCGGCCCGGCGAGCTCGCGCCAGCGGCGGACCGCCTCCGCGGCCAGCCGCTGCGCGCCCCGGGGCCAGCCGGTCACCGCGAGGAGGTCCGCGAGGACGAGGAGCGACCGCGCCAGCCCCGGCGCGAACGCGCCGGGATTGCCCTCCGCCAGCCGCCGCCGCAGGACGACCGTCTCGCGGGCCGGGTGCAGGGCCTCGTCCGCCTTCCGCAGCAGCACCAGCGTGCGGGTCAGCCCGTCCAGCGAGACGGCGAGGTCGGCGAGGTGCGCGTCGGAGTCCCGGTCGGCGAGGGCGCGCAGCAGCGACGCGGCCCGCTCGGCGGTGTCGCGCGCCTCGGCGCCCTGTCCGAGCGCGGTGAGCTGCGTCGTCATGGTGTTCAGCGACCGCGCGAGGTCGGGCAGGTAGGCGTTCGGGTTGGTGTGCGACAGCTCCTGCCGGATCGCCACGGCCTGCCTGGCCCGCTCCAGGGCCTCCTCCCGCCGCCCGGCGCGGGCCAGCGCGACGGCGAGGGTGTCGAGCGACTCGGCCAGGTCGGGCCGGTGCAGGCCGGGATCGTCCGCGGCTAGCTCCCGGTAGAGCCCGACGGCCTCCTCCGCGACCCGCCGCGCCTCCTCGCACCGGTCCACGTCCGTGAGCCGAGCGGCGAGGGTGACCAGCGACTCCGCCAGCGCCGGCCGATGGGCGGCGGTCCCGTCTCCGGTCGGGTCGGCCGCGGTGGAAGCGCCGTCGGCGAGTCGGCGGCGGATCGTCGTCGCCTCCCTTGCGGGGGCGAGGGCCTCCTCGAAGCGGCCGGCGCCCGCGAGGCGGTTGGCGAGGGTGTTCAGCGACTGGGCGAGGTCCGGCAGGTAGCCGCCGGGGTCGGCCTCCGCCAGCGTGCGCCGCACCCCCGCGAGGATCTGCGCGATCGTCACCGCCACTGAGCTGAACAGGCGGGTCTGCCGCGGCAGCGCGTCGGACAGCCCGGCGAACAGCGCGAGGCCCCGCTCGTCCGGCGCGGTGGTGTCGACCAGGTGCCGGACGGCGTCCACCAGCGGGCGCGGATGCTCGCTCTGCGGCGCCGTCTGGACGGTGGGGAACGCCAGCTCCGGCACCGCGACCAGCAACCGCTCGATCCGTGCCGCGCCGGCCGGGTCGTGCAGCCCCGCGCGGGCCAGGACGATCAGCGCCTGCCGGACCTGGTCCGGCGCCGCGTCCCGCAGCAGCCGGGGGAGCAGGTCCTCGTCGTCCCGCAGCACCACCGAGACGAGATGCTCCGCGAGGCGGTCGGGTTCGAGCGCGCCCCAGAACGCGGACCCCTCGTCGGCGGGGTACAGGTCGCGGAACCAGGTGGCGACGTGCAGCCGGGCGTCCTCGTCCCAGTCGGCCAGCCCGGGGACGCGGGCCAGCAGCGCCACGGCCTGCGCCTCGGTGCGGGCGCCGCACAGGGACGCGGCGGCGACCACGCGGCGCTGCGTCCGGGCGTGCAGGGCGAGGCCCCGGGACGCGGCGGCGTTCGCCCAGTAGGGCTCCTCGTGCTCCAGGATGATGTCGGCGGCGCTGCGCTCGCCGCGCCCGCCGCCGGGCACCAGCAGGTAGGCGAGCGCCTCCATCTGGAGGGCCAGGGCGAGCCCGTAGCGCTGCGGCGTGAAGTCCCGCGCCGGCAGCGGGTCGAGCGGAGGCGGGCGCCAGCCGCGCTTCGCCTGGGCGAGCGCGGCGGCGAGGTCGGTGACCGCCTCGGCGAAGGCGTCCGCGCGGCCCGGTCGGCTCTCCTCCAGGGGCGTCAGGACGTCCACGGGCGTGCCGCGGATCGCCGTGCGGGTCACGCGGCCGGACTGGAGGGCCAGCTCGTCCCACCAGTCGCCCGCCGACCGCGCGATCAGCAGCACCCGCAGCGGCACCGGGCCGCGGTGCCCGCCGAGCGCGCGCACGACGTCCTTGATCTGCTCCGGCCGGGTCTCGGCGTAGTCGAGGACGAGCAGCGTCGGCGCGGTCGGCGCCCGGAGCGGCGCGAGGGCCTCGGTGGTGCCGGACTCCGCGTCCACGATCCCGCCGGCCCAGCCGCGCGCCCGGAGCCGGGCCAACAGTTCCCGTGCGAGCCGTGTCTTGCCCTGCCCGCCCGGCCCGGTGAGCAGGCGCATGGCGAAGTCCCCGTTCTCGCACCAGACCAGCAGCCGGGCGAGCTCGTCCTCCCGGCCGCGGAAGCGGACCGCCTCCATGTCGGCGCGCAGCAGCGAGACGTACGACACCTCGGCACGCGCCGGCGGACCCGCGTCCGGCGGCGCCGCCAGCAGCGGGGCCAGCTCCACCGACTCCAGCTCCACCGACTCCGGGTCCGGCTCGCGCACCGCCGCGCGGAACGCGTCGTCGGCGAACAGCGTGCGCACCGGCAGCGCGATCAGGCGGTGGTGGTCCCGGGCGTCCTCGATGACGACCGCCGTGACCAGTCGGTTGCACAGGACCGCCGCTCCGGACATGCCCGCCCAGGCGCCGGGAGAGCCATCGGGCTTCGCCGCCACCTCGATCTGGAGGTGCCCGGTCTTCGAGCCGGTGACCGGACTGATCCGTCCCGTCACGTGCTCGGTCTCGCGGACGCCGCCGGCCGTCCGCTGCCCCCGGGGAAAACCGACCAGCTCGCAGGGCGCGTCGGGCGCCGCCGTCGTGAACCGTCCCCAGCGCACGCTGCCGGGCGGGACCGGCCACTCCGGATCGGTGATCTCCAGCAGCGCCGCGTCCCAGCGGGCCTCGCCGGGAAGCGGCCACCTGACGCGGCACTCCCACCAGCGCTCCTCGCCCAGGACGCGGACCCGGGCGCCGTCCCGGTGCGCGCCCGCGCCGGTGAAGGGCTCGCCGAAGGGCGGGACGTCCTCGGCGACCACGTGCAGCGCGGTGAGGACGAGGCGCGGGGCCACCAGATGGCCGGAGCCGTACGCCCCGTCGGCCCACACGTCCACCACGCGGTCGACGTCCAAGGCCCCGCCTCCCTAGGGCACGTGTCGCATGGGTGCCTGCGCCGTCGCGGCTCAGGGAGCACGTCCTACCGCGGCGGCGCGGCCTCGCCGTGGTCGGCGACCTGGAGCGCCCGGCCCGTCTTCGTGTCGATGGGCTTCAGCGTCACCTTCAGGGTCTGCGCGGTCGTCGAGGACTCCGAGGCCGAGGCCCCGAGGCCCAGCACGTAGACCTTCACCTTGCCCTCCGCCTTGGCGTCATGGGTGATCGAGACGGAGAGCTGGATCTCGACGTCGCCCAGCTCGAACCGGACGCGCTGCCCCTCCGACCGCTCGACCGCCGCCGTGAGCTGCGCCCGCAGCGCGTCGATGGCCTGGACGAGCTCCAGGGCGGGCGGCCCCTCCTCGGCCCCCGCGGGGGGCACCGGTCCGCGCGTTACCTCGGTCACATCGACCGCCTCTCCGGCTGGGTGCTGCGTCCACCGTAACGCCGGTCCGCGAGCCGCTCGCCGTCTCGGACGGAACGATCGTCCAGGTCCGGTCAGCCGGACGCGGCCGTCGCGTCAGGGGAAGGTGACCACTTGGCGGATGGCTTCGCCGGTGGCGAGGCGGTCGAAGCCCTCGTTGACGTCCTTCAGCGTCAGGCGGCCGGAGAGTAGGGCGTCGACCGGGAGGGCGCCTGACCGGTACATGCCGATGAAGCGCGGGACGTCGCGGCGCGGGACGCAGGAGCCGAGGTAGCTGCCGCGGAGCGTGCGCTCCTCGGCGACCAGGCTCAGCGCGGGCAGCGTCAGCGGCGCGCCGGGGTCGGGGAGGCCGACCGTGACGGTCGTCCCGCCGGGGCGGGTGGCCGCGTACGACTGCTCCAGCACCGGGACGACGCCGGTCGTGTCGATGACCTTCTCGGCGCCGCCGCCGGTCAGCTCCCGGATCTCCTCGACCGCGTCCGGGCCGCCCGCCACCGCCCGGGTCGCGCCGAGCCGGAGGGCCAGGTCGCGCTTGTGCGGGACGACGTCGACGGCGATCACCTCGGACGCGCCCGCGGCCTTCGCGGCGAGCAGCGCGGCGAGGCCGACGCCGCCGAGGCCGAAGACCGCGACGCCGTCGCCGGGCGCGACGGCGGCGCTGTAGAGCGCGGCGCCCGCGCCGGTGAGGACGGCGCAGCCGAACAGCGCGGCGATCTCGAACGGGAGGTCGGCGTCGACCTTCACCGCCGAGCGGGCGGACACGACCGTGTACTCGGAGAACGCCGAGACGCCGAGGTGGTGGTTCGGCCGGTCGCCGCCGGGGGCGGTGAAGCGCCGGGCGCCGCCGAGCAGCGTGCCCGCGCCGTTGGCCGCGGCGCCGGGCCCGCACAGCGCGGGACGCCCGCCGACGCAGCGCTCGCAGTGCCCGCACGCGGGCACGAACGCGAGGACGACGTGGTCGCCGGGTGAGAACTCCGTGCCCTCGCCGGCCTCGACGACCTCGCCGGCGGCCTCGTGGCCGAGCACCATCGGCAGCGGCCGCGGCCGCGCACCGTTGATCACCGACAGGTCGGAGTGGCACAGGCCAGCGGCGCCCACCCGGACGAGCAGCTCGCCCGGCCCCGGCGGGTCGAGCCGCAGCTCGGCGATCTCCAGCGGCCGGGACGCGGCGTACGGCGCGGGCCGTCCCGACTCGACGAGCACGGCGGCGGTGGTCGCGGTCATCAGGCGGCCACCAGCCCCTCCATCGCGGCGCGGACCGGACCGGTGATCTCCACCGGCCGGCGCGACTCCCGGTCCACGAAGACGTGCACGAAGTGCCCCTCGGCGATCGGCGTCCCGTCGGACCCGCGGACCAGCCCGACCTCCCAGCGGACGCTGGACCGGCCGAGCTTGCCGATCCGCAGGCCCACCCGGATCGTGTCGGGGAACGAGACCTCGGCCTTGTACTCGCAGTGCGACTCGACGCACAGCGCGATCGCGGGGGAGCGGAGCGGGTCGAACCCGGCCGTCCGGATCATCCACTCGTTGATCACGGTGTCCATGAGCGAGTAGTGGACGACGTTGTTGACGTGCCCGTAGACGTCGTTGTCCTTCCACCGCGTCGGGACACTCTCCCAGTGCACGTAGTCGCTGTTCACCCGCGCAAGTGTACAAACCGGCCGGTATGTGACCGCGACGCGAGGCCCCGCCCCCCGGCGTTCACCGGAGGGCGGGGCCCTGGTCACGTCTGATCAGTAGCGGCGGCCGCCGCCTCGGGCCCTTCCCAGCAGCTTGCGGGCCTTGGCCTGCGTGCGGGGGTCGCGGGCGTACCGCTCCGCCCGCGCACGCGCCTTCTGCCCCTGCGGGCTGCGCAGGAAGCGCCTGATCCGGTCGATGAGCGATGCCATGCTCTGCCTCCTCGGCCAACTCTTTACCGGTCAACGACTACCCCGCACGGATCGTTCAGAACGCCTCGTCGAGCGTGACGC
This sequence comes from Actinomadura fibrosa, assembly GCF_900659615.1. Classification (GTDB taxonomy): domain Bacteria; phylum Actinomycetota; class Actinomycetes; order Streptosporangiales; family Streptosporangiaceae; genus Spirillospora; species Spirillospora fibrosa. Next base: position 5,364 of record NZ_CAACUY010000328.1, read on the forward strand.
TGCCCTCCACCCCGATCTGGTAGGCCGAAACGCGGCGCTCGAAGAAGTTGGACAGCTCCTGGACGTCCTGCAACTCCATGAACGCGAACGGGTTCTGCGTGCCGTACCGCGGCGGGAACCCGAGGCGCGCGAGCCGCTGGTCGGCGACGTACTCCAGGTAGGAGCGCATGTCGGCGGCGCTCATGCCGGGCAGCCCGTCCCCGCAGAGGTCGCGGGCGAACGCCAGCTCCGCCTCGACGGCCTCCTCCAGCATCCGGACGACCTGCGCGGCCAGCTCGCCGTCGAACAGCTCGGGCTCCTCGGCGCGGACGGTGTCCACGACGGAGAACGCGAACTCCATGTGCATGGACTCGTCCCGGAAGACCCAGTTCGTCCCGGACGCGAGGCCGTTCAGCAGGCCCCGCGACCGGAGCCAGTAGACGTAGGCGAACGCGCCGTAGAAGAACAGGCCCTCGATGCACGCGGCGAAGCAGATCAGGTTGAGCAGGAACGCGCGCCGGTCGGCGGCCGTCCGCAGCTCCTCCAGGGCGCCGAGCGAGTCGATCCAGCGGAAGCAGAACTCCGCCTTGGCGCGGATCGACGGGATGTGCTCGATCGCCGCGAACGCCCTGGCCCGCTCGTCCTGGTCGGGCAGGTAGGTGTCGAGCAGGGTCAGGTAGAACTGGACGTGCACCGCCTCCTCGAACAGCTGCCGCGACAGGTACAGCCGGGCCTCGGGGGCGTTGACGTGCTTGTACAGGTTCAGGACGAGGTTGTTCGCCACGATCGAGTCGCCGGTCGCGAAGAACGCGACGAGCCGGTTCACGAGGTGCAGCTCGGCGGGCGTGAGGCGGGCGAGGTCGGCGAGGTCGGAGGCGAGGTCCACCTCCTCGACCGTCCACGTGTTGCGGATCGCGGCGCGGTAGCGCTCGTAGAAGTCGGGATAGCGCATGGGACGCAGGGTCAGGTCCATGCCGGGGTCGAGCAGCGGCATTACTGGCAGGCCTCGCAGGTCTCGGGGTTCTCCAGGGAGCAGGCCACTGCCGCCGACGGCGTCACCGTGGTCTGCGCGATGCGCGTGGCCGGCCTCGAACGCAGGTAGTAAGTCGTCTTCAGGCCGCTGCGCCAGGCGTAGGCGTACATCGACGAGAGCTTGCCGATGGTCGGGGTCTCCATGAACAAGTTCAGCGAGTGCGACTGGTCGATGTACGGGGTGCGCCCGGCGGCGAGGTCGATCAGTGCCTTCTGGGGCAGCTCCCAGGCCGTCCGGTAGAGGACCCGCATCTCCTCGGGCAGGTCGACGAGGCCCTGGATCGAGCCGTTCGCCCGCTTGATCGCCTCGCGGACCTCCGGGGTCCACAGGCCGAGCGACTTCAGGTCGTCCACCAGGTAGGCGTTGATCTGGAGGAACTCGCCGGAGAGCGTCTCGCGCTTGAACAGGTTGGACACCTGCGGCTCGATGCACTCGTAGCAGCCCGCGATGGACGCGATCGTCGCGGTCGGCGCGATCGCGACCAGCAGCGAGTTCCGCAGCCCTACCTCGGCGATCCGCGCCCGGAGCGCCTCCCACTCCGCAGGACGGGACGGCGCCGCGTCCGGGAAGTGGTCCGGGTGGAGCTGCCCGCGGGCCGTGCGCGTCCGGGCGTAGGCGGGCAGCGGGCCCAGCTCGGCCGCCAGGTCCGCGGACGCCCCGTACGCGGCCAGCGCGATCTCCTCGGCGATCCGCGTGGACAGCTCCAGGGCCTCCGCGGAGTCGAACGGCAGCCGCAGCGTGAAGAACACGTCCGCGAGCCCCATCACGCCGAGGCCGACGGGACGCCACGCCCGGTTGGCGGCCTCCGCCTCCGGCGTCGGGTAGTAGCCGCGGTCGATCGTCCGGTCCAGGTAGCGGACGGCGGTGCGGACCGTGGCGCGCAGCCGCTCCCAGTCCACCCCGGACGGCGTGACGTGCGCGGCCAGGTTCACCGACCCGAGGTTGCACACGGCCGTCTCGGCGTCGCTCGTCACCTGGAGGATCTCCGTGCACAGGTTGGACAGGTGCACGGTCCGGCCCGGCTCGGCGGTCTGGTTGCAGGCCCGGTTCGCGGCGTCCTTGAACGTCATCCAGCCGTTGCCGGTCTCGGCGAGCGTCCGCATCATCCGCCCGTACAGCTTTCGGGCCGGAAGCCGCCGGACGTACCGGCCCGCCTCCTCGGCCGCGCGGTAGGCGGCGTCGAACTCCGCGCCCCACAGGTCCGTCAGCTCCGGGACGTCCTTCGGGTCGAACAGCGACCAGTCCTCGTCGGCCTCGACGCGGCGCATGAACTCGTCCGGGACCCAGTTGGCGAGGTTCAGGTTGTGGGTGCGGCGCGCGTCCTCGCCGGTGTTGTCGCGCAGCTCCAGGAACTCCTCGACGTCGGCGTGCCAGGGCTCCAGGTACACGCAGGCCGCGCCCTTGCGGCGGCCGCCCTGGTTCACGGCGGCGACGGACGCGTCCAGCGTCCGCAGCCACGGGACGATCCCGTTCGAGTGGCCGTTCGTCCCGCGGATCAGCGACCCGCGCGAGCGGATCCGCGTCCAGGAGATCCCGATCCCGCCCGCGTACTTGCTCAGCCGCGCGACCTGCCCGTACCGCTCGTAGATCGCCTCCAGCTCGTCGCGCGGCGAGTCGAGCAGGAAGCAGGACGAGAGCTGCGGGCGGCGCGCGGCGGAGTTGAACAGCGTCGGCGAGCTGGGCAGGTAGGACAGGGTGCTGAGCAGCCCGTACAGCTCCGCCGCCTCCGCCACCGCCGCGGTGCCTCCGGCGGGCTCGTCCGGGAAGACGAGGCCGACCGCGACGCGGAGCAGGAAGTGCTGCGGCCGCTCCAGCACGAGCCGCGTCTCGGGATGCTTCAGCAGGTAGCGGTCGTAGAGGGTGCGCAGGCCGAAGTACTCGAAGCGGTCGTCGGCGTCCTCGTCGACGAGGGCGTCGAGCGCGGCGGCGTTGGCGGCCGTGAAGGCGGCGGCGCCGTCCGCGAGGAGCCCGGCGGCGTGCGCGGCGGCGACGGACTCGGCGAACGTCCGCACCCCCGCGGCGGCGGCCTCGTCCCTGATGCGCGCGCTCAGCAGCCGGGCGGCGGCCT
>NZ_CAACUY010000329.1 GCF_900659615.1 Actinomadura fibrosa
CCAGAGCCCGGCCCGGGCGCCCAGCGCGGGAGCCGAGCCCGGGCGCCCGGCGCGGGAGCCCGGCGTGGGCGCCCAGCGCGGGCGCACCGGCCGGATCCCGCGTTCCGGTACCGGATTCCGACCGGTATGCGCAATGATGACGCGTCGTTCCGGTCCGCGTCCGGCCGAGACCCCGCCGGCCCCGCGGTGCGGCGTGCCGAGCGGGAGGAGCTCCATGGGGCCGTTGCTTGCCGAGGATCCGCGGCGGATCGGCGGCTACCGGGTCCTCGGCCGGCTGGGCGCGGGCGGCATGGGGACGGTGTATCTCGGCCGGTCGGCCGCCGGGCTGCCCGTCGCGATCAAGGTCATCCACGCCGGGCGCGCGGACGAGCCGTCCTTCCGCGCCCGGTTCGCCCGCGAGGTCACGGCGGCGCGGGCGGTCAGCGGCGCGTTCACCGCACCGGTGATCGACGCCGATCCGGACGCCGCGGACCCGTGGCTCGTCACCGCCTACCTGCCGGGCCTGTCGCTCCAGGAGGCCGTCGCCCAGCACGGGCCGCTGCCCGTCCCGGCGGTGTTCGGGCTAGGCGCGAGCCTGGCGGAGGCCCTGCTCTCGGTGCACCGGGCCGGGGTCGTGCACCGCGACCTGAAGCCCGCCAACGTGATGCTCGCGCCCGACGGCCCCCGGCTGATCGACTTCGGGATCGCCCACGCGGTCGGCGCGGCCGTGGTCACCCGGACGGGCCACATGGTCGGATCGCCCGGCTACCTCCCGCCGGAGCAGGCGACGGGCGGCGACACCGGCCCGGCGGGGGACGTGTTCTCGCTGGGCGCCGTCCTCGCGTTCGCGGCGACGGGCGAGGGGCCGTTCGGGCGCGGCCCGGCGGAGGCGCTGATCTACCGGCTCGTCCACGACGCGCCGCGGCTGGACGCCGTCCCCGATCCCGAGCTGCGCGCGCTGATCGCCGCGTGCCTGGCGAAGCAGCCCGAGCAGCGCCCCGGCCTCGACTGGTTGCTGCCGCGGTTCGCCGCCCGCTCGCCGGACGTGCACGTCCTCCAGGGCACGGGCTGGCTGCCGGGCCCGGTCGCGGCGGAGATCGCCCAGGCGGAGCGGGCCCCGGCGGGGAGCGGTCCCGGACGGCGGCGGGTCCTCGTGGCCGGGGCGGCGGCGGGGACGGTGGCCGTCCTCGGCGGCGGCGCCGCGCTGACGGCATGGCTCACCCGCCCGGACGACCGGAAGCCGAAGGCCGCCGCGTCGGTCCCGGCGACGCCGGTCGCCTCTGCGACGGCGACCGCTCCCCCGCCGAAGGCGAAGCAGGTCTGGAAGCACGACCTCGGCGTCGACCCGTACGGCGGGCTCGCCGCCGGGAACGGCGTCCTCGTCGCGTCGGGCGACCAGGGGCGGCTGATCGCGCTGGACGCGCGGACCGGCAGGGAGCGGTGGCGCCACCGGTACGGGGACCGCGGCGAGGGCGCGGCGAGCTGGCGCACCCCCGTCATGGCGGGCCGCGACCTCTACGTGGGCTGGCCCGAGACCGGCGGGCCGCTGTTCGCGTTCGACGCCGCGACGGGCCGGGAGCGCTGGCGGTCGCCGGTCTCCGACGACGCCCGCGACCCGGCGGCCGGCGCCGGGCGGGTGTTCGCCGGCGGGCGCGGCACCGCCTTCGTCGCCGTGGACGCGGCCACCGGCGCCGAGCGGTGGCGGCGGACGCTCGGCGACCTCATCACCGCGGCGCCGTCGGTGGACGGGAGGATCGTCTTCGTCAACACCGATGACGCCGTCCACGCGCTGGACGCCGCGTCCGGGCGCCCGAGATGGAAGCACGCCATGCCGAAGGGCCCGACCGGGGAGCGCGCCGAGGGGCCGGTGGCCGCGAACGGCCTGGTCTACTGCCCCGGCGCGAGCGGGGAGCTCCTCGCGCTTGACGCCGCCACCGGCAAGAAGCGCTGGAGCTTCATCGGCGGGACCGAGGTCGGCAGGCCGGCGGTGAGCGGCGGGACCGTCTACGTCAGCGACGGCAGCGGGAACGTCAACGCCCTGGACGCGGCGACCGGCGCCGTCCGCTGGCGCTACCCGACCGGCGAGGACGAGATCGGCCGCCCGGCGCTCACCGCCGGGGTGGTGTGCTTCACCGCCGGATCGCAGGCGCTCGGCGTGGACGCGGCGTCCGGGCGGGCCGTGTGGCGGTCGGCGCTCAGCACCGACGTCCGCGCCCTCACGGCGGCGGGCGGCCTCTGCTACATCGGGTTCCAGGACGGGGACGTCCTCGCCCTCGCCGTGAAGGGCGCGTGAGATGCGCGCGCTGGCCGCGGCCGATCCCCGGGAGGTCGGCGGGAACACGATCCTGGCGCGCCTCGGCGAGGGCGGCATGGGCCGGGTCTACCTCGGCCGGACCGTCGCCGGGCGGGCCGTCGCGGTCAAGGTCGTCCACCCCGAGCTCGCGGGCGACCCCGGCTTCCGGGCGCGGTTCGCGCGCGAGGTCGCGGCGGCGCGGGCCGTCGGCGGCGCGTTCACCGCGCCGCTCATCGACGCCGACCCCGGCGCGCCCGCGCCGTGGCTGGTCACCGCCTACCTGCCGGGCCGGTCCCTCCAGGCGGCCGTGGACGGCTGCGGCCCGCTCCCGGCGCCGTCCGTCCGCGCGCTCGGCGCCGGGCTCGCCGAGGCGCTGGTCGCGATCCACCGGGCGGGCGTCGTGCACCGCGACCTCAAGCCGTCCAACGTGCTGCTCACCCCGGACGGCGCCCGGGTGATCGACTTCGGGATCGCGCGGGCCGCCGAGGCCGCCACCGTGACGCGGACCGGCACCGCCGTCGGCTCCCCCGGTTACCTGCCGCCCGAGCAGGCGCTGGGCACGGGCGGCGGGCCCGCCGGGCTCGGGCGCCGTCCCGGCCATCGGCACCTCCGCGGACCAGCGGCGGGTCGAGACCATCCGGCCCCAGCCGCCGACCTGCTCGCGGGCGTCGCTCATCAGCAGCGCAAGGAACCCGAGCGCCCCCACGCCGAACGCCATCCAGCTCACGCCGTCGTCGCGGACCGCGGCGGGCACGCTGTACATGGCGAGCAGCGGCAGCCCGGCGGGCGCGGCGCGGCGCAGCCGCACGGCCAGCAGGTCGACCAGGACGGCGACGAGGCCGACGCCGGCGGCGACCAGCAGCCCGATGCCGGGGACGAGCGGCACCGGCGCCGCGTACCGGTTGGCGGCGTCCCAGCCCTCGTCGGCGAGGGCCCTGAGGTGCTCGACCGAGGACGGCGTCGGGACGAGCCACAGCAGCGACTCGGCCGGCGCGTACACCGCGGTCAGGTAGACGAGCAGCGCGGCGAGCCCGGCCAGCGGGTTGACGACCGCCGGCAGCCGGAACCGCCGGGCCAGCAGCCCGCCGCCCGCGACGGCCAGCACCGCGCCGAATCCGGCCCAGAACCACCGGCCGCTCTCGAACAGCGGGTAGAGCCCGACCGAGCCGGCGAGCGTCGCCAGCCCGGCCATGATCGTCATGCGCACCCTCATGAACCGTCCCTGGCGAAGTTCCCGGTACCGGAGTCCCCGGAGGAGGAGTCCCCGGGAGTGCTGTTCCCGTGGGTGGAGTCCTCGTGGGTGGAGTTCCCGTGGGCCACGTGCTTCTCGGTGAAGTTCCTGTCGGTGAAGCCGGTGGCGGCGTTGCCGCCGGTGAAGTCCTCGGTGGCGCGGCCGGCCTGGGCCCAAGCCGCGGCGAGCTCGGCGGCGGTCCGGACGCGCAGGACGCGCCAGCCGCCGGCGCGCAGCAGCCCCGCCACCGTCTCGCCGGTCCCAGCGGCGGTCCCAGCGGCGGTTGCGGCCGCCGTTTCCGCCGTGGCCGCGTCCGAACGGCCTGTGCCCGCGCGGCTCCCGCCCCGGCCCTCGCCGCCCGTGCCGCCGTCCGTACCGGCCGTGTCCGGGGCGTCCGGGCCGACCAGTACCGCGACGCACGTCGCCGTTCCCCGCCGCGCCGCCGCGACGGAGCGGGCCTCCTCGGGGGACAGCGTCCCGAACACCGCCACGACGAGCCCGTCGCCCTCCCGGCCGCTGCCGAGCGCGCCGCGCAGCTCGGCGAGGCCGGCGGTGAGGGAGGTGCCCTTCGACCTGCGGGCCACCGCCAGCGCGTCCAGCAGCAGCCCCTCGAAGGCCCCGTCGACGGACGCGGGCGCGCGCAGCACCTCGCCCTGGTCGGTGACGTAGCGCAGCGTCATGCCCGTCCGGCCGAGGTGCGCGCCGATCGACGCGGTCACCGACACCGCCTGCTCGAACGAGCCGCCCGGGCCGTCGCCCCAGTGCGCGCGGCGGCGGGCGTCCAGGAACAGCGTCCCGCTGCTCTGCCAGTGCTGCTCCTCGCGCCGCACCATCAGCTCGCCGCGCCGGGCCGTGGAGCGCCAGTGGACGCGACGCAGGTCGTCGCCGTGCCGGTACTCGCGCGGGGCGACGTCGTCCTCGCCCGCCGCCGACACCGCCCGCGCGACGCTGTCGCCGCCGCCCGTCCAGGCGCCGGCGAGCCGCCCCGCGGGCAGCGGCACGATCGCGGGCGTCACCGTGAGCCGGTCCGCCAGGCTGAACGAGCGGACGAGCTCCACCATCCCGAACGGGTCGGCCAGCCGGACGGTCAGCGGCCCCACCCGGAACCGGCCGCGCACGTCCGAGCGGATCCGGTAGCTGAGCTCCCGCGAACCGTGCGGCTCGATCCGGTCGAGGACGAACCGGGCCCGGCCGCCGAGGCTGTAGGGCACCTGATCCTCGACCATGAGGAGCCCGCTCGGCAGCCGCGACACGTTCTCCAGCCGCAGGTCGACGCGGGACTCGTGGCCGACCGGCAGCCGGGGCGGGTCCAGCCGCCGCGCGCACGCCAGCCGGTACCGGGTCCGCGACACCGCGAGCGTGGACAGCAGCGGCAGCACGAGGACCAGCACCCCGGCGCGCAGCAGGTCGCGCTCGCCGAGGACGAAGGCGCACACGATCGCGGTCGCGCCCGCCGCCACGAAGGACCGCCCGCGGGTGGTCAGGCCGGCCAGCGCTCTCCTCACCGGCCCGCCCCGCTTCCGGGGCTCATGTCGCTCTCCGGGCGCACGTCTCACTTCCTGGGCGCACGTCTCATTCTCCGGCGGTCACTTCCTGGGGGAGGGGACGGGAAGGCGGTGCACCAGCTCGGTGACGACCTGCTCCGGACGGCGCCGCTCCACCTGCGCCTCCGCGGTCGGCAGCAGCCGGTGCGCGAGGACGGGGACGGCCAGGTCCTGGATGTCGTCGGGGACGACGTAGTCGCGGTCGTCCAGCGCCGCGTACGCCCGCGCCGCCCGCACGAGCTGCAGCGTGGCCCGGGGCGAGGCGCCGAGCCGCAGCTCCGGGTGGGTGCGGGTCGCCGCGACGAGGTCGATGGCGTACTGCTTGACGGCCTGCGCGACGTGCTGGTGGCGCACCACCTCGATGAGGTCGCGGACGTCGGCGGCGTGCGCGACGGGGGTGAGCCGGTCCAGCGGGGACGACTGACCGTGCACGTCCAGCATCTCCAGCTCGGCGGACGGGTCGGGGTAGCCCATCGAGATGCGGGCGGTGAAACGGTCCCGCTGCGCCTCGGGCAGCGGGTACGTCCCCTCCATCTCCACCGGGTTCTGGGTGGAGATGACCATGAACGGGCGCTCCAGGCCGTAGGTGGTGCCGTCCACCGTCACCTGGCGCTCCTCCATGCACTCCAGCAGCGCCGACTGCGTCTTCGGGGACGCGCGGTTGATCTCGTCGCCGACCACGATGTTGGCGAACACCGGGCCGGGCTTGAACTCGAACTCGCGCAGCTCCTGGTTGTAGGCGCTGACCCCCGTGATGTCGCTCGGCAGCAGGTCGGGGGTGAACTGCACGCGGCGCACCGAGCAGTCGACCGAGCGCGCCAGCGCCTTGGCGAGCATGGTCTTGCCGACGCCGGGGACGTCCTCGATCAGCAGGTGCCCCTCGGCGAGCAGCACCGTCAGGGCGAGCCGCACGACGGCGGGCTTGCCCTCGATCACCGACTCGACCGCGTCCCTGATCTTGTTAGCGACCTGTGCGAGGCCGTCCAGCCCGCGGCCGGTCCCCGGGCGCCCCGCTCCACCGCGCGGGGAGGGACGTCCGGGGGAAGCCGGCGGATCGGTCTCCATGAACGGCTCGCCGTGCGTGCCTACTGCCACCAAACCCTCCTCAGCCGCCGGCCGCGTCGCGATGCCGGGCCCCCGGCGGAAGGCCCGCCCCGGAGGCCGGGGGGTCGCCACGCGAGCCGGTGCGAAGCTCTCGTCGCCCGCCCAACCGACAGTACGTCCTCGGGGAGGCCACCGCGATGTTCATGTGGGACGGGAGCCCATTGTGCTCTACGCGCCGGGGGAACGCGGGGGATCGTCCGGTGCGGACCCGATCGCCCGCCCGATCGCGGGGGCGTGCTCGCGTCCGGTGGCGGTGCCGTCCGGGGGCGTCCCCCGCCCCCCACTCCGCTCCACCCCCTCTGACCTGCGCGTTCTCAGTCGATCTTGTTGCCCGGCCGGTGTTTTCCTTGTTGACGGTGGGGAAGAGTGGAGTAGAGTGGGGCGCCGTGGGGAGCGGTAGGGCCCCATGCGGCGCGGGAGGTGGGGCCGGTGTTCCTCGGCACCCATTCACCGCGTCTCGACGACAAGGGACGACTGTTCCTGCCGGCGAAGTACCGCGAGGAGCTGTCGGGGGGATTGGTGATCACGAAGGGCCAGGAACGCTGCCTGTACGTCTTCCCCATGGCGGAGTTCCAGCGGATTACCGAGGCTCTGCGTGCGGCGCCGGTCACCGAGAAGGCGGTCCGCGCCTACAGCCGGGTCTTCTTCGCCAGCGCGTCCGACGAGGTCCCCGACAAGCAGGGCCGCGTCACTATCCCGCAGCCGTTGCGCGCGTACGCGGGCCTCACCCGCGACTGCACCGTCATCGGCGCCAACACGCGTCTCGAGATCTGGGACGCGCAGGCCTGGGACTCCTATCTCGAACAGGAGGAGCAGGCGTTCTCCGACGTCTCGGAGGAGGTGTTGCCAGGGATCCTCTGAGATGACGACTCGTCGGTCCCGTTGACCGGCAATGGCCCACGTTCGGCCAGGTCTCCAGCCGCTCTCCGAGCCAGCTGGCGCAGCTTCCCCGGCGCCAGACGGCGACCCCCCGCGCACAACGCGGTGAATCTTCCTCTAGGGCAGCGGATGGGGACCTGGCCGGGCGAGGCCGCCGCCGGGGGTTGCGGAACGGTCGTCCGGACCGGCGATGCCACACAGTCCGCGAGCGCAGTGGCAGCAGCAGGGGGTGAACCATGGACGTGGGAGACCACGCGGCCGAGGCCGGTCACGTACCGGTCATGCTCGGTCGCGTCCTGACGCTTCTCGCCCCCGCCGTGGAGAGCGCCGCCCGCGCCGGCCGCACGCCCGTCTACCTCGACGCCACCCTCGGCATGGGCGGCCACTCCGAGGCGATGCTGCGGGCCCATCCCGGGCTCCGGCTCATCGGCCTCGACCGCGACACCACCGCGCTCGACCGCTCCGCCGCGCGGCTCGCCCCCTTCGGCGACCGCGTCACGCTGGAGCACGCCGTCTACGACGAGATCCCGGCGGTGCTCGACCGCCTCGGCGTCCCCGCGGTGGACGCCGTGCTGTTCGACCTCGGCGTCTCCTCCCCGCAGCTCGACGAGGCCGGTCGCGGCTTCGCCTACTCCTACGACGCCCCCCTCGACATGCGCATGGACCGCACCCAGGGCCTCACCGCGGCCGAGGTGGTCAACGGCTACCCGCCCGCGGAGCTCGCGCGGATCCTGCGCGAGTACGGCGAGGAGCGCTTCGCGCAGCGGATCGCCTCGGCGATCGTCCGCGAGCGCGAGCGCGCCCCGCTGGAGTCCACCCGGCGGCTCGCCGACCTGGTGCGCACGTCCATCCCGGCCGCGACCCGCCGCACCGGCGGCAACCCGGCGAAGCGCACCTTCCAGGCGCTGCGCATCGAGGTGAACGGCGAGCTGGACATCTGGCGCCGGGCCCTGCCCGCCGCCCTGGAGGCCCTCCCGGTCGGCGGCCGGGTCGTCGTCCTCAGCTACCACTCCCTTGAGGACCGCATCACCAAGCAGGCCCTCGCCGCGCAGGCGGCCGACACCACCCCGCCGGACCTGCCCGTCCCGCTGCCCGAGCACGAGCCGAGGTTCCGGCTCCTGACGCGCGGGGCCGAGCTGCCGTCCGACGAGGAGACCACGACCAATCCAAGGGCCGGGTCGGTGCGGATGCGCGCCGCCGAGCGGGTCCGGGAGGCGCCATGACCACGACGACCAGACGACCGCCGGGTTCCTCGCCGCAGCCCGAGGCCCGCCCCGAGCGCCGCACCCGCGGGCGGTCCCGCGGCTCCCGCGAGGACCAGCCGGACGCGCCCGCGCCGGCCAAGCCGCGCGGGAAGAAG
>NZ_CAACUY010000330.1 GCF_900659615.1 Actinomadura fibrosa
CCCCGCGGCGACCGCGAGGCCGTCCGTCGCGCCGACCGCCGTGACCGCGTGGTCGGCGCGGATCGCGCCGGGCACCTTCGCGAGGTCGACGGGCACGGCGGTGCCGCTCGCGTCCCAGACGTCGAGCACCGGGTCCAGGTCGCCGCCGCCGGGCTCGCGCCCGCCGAGCACGGTCAGCCCGCCCGCGAGCGCGCCACCGGTGATCTCGCGGCCCGCCTTGGCCTGCGCGGAGCCCGCGTCCTTCCAGGTCACACCGTCCGCGCTGCGCGACACGAGCACGTCGGTGCCGCGGACGACGACGGCCGCGAAGCCCTGCTCGCCGCCGAGCACCTGGCTCGTCCGCTGGTAGCCCGACGCCTGGAGGCGGCCGGCGGCACGCCAGGTCGAGCCGTCCTTGGACGTGTACGCCTGGCCGTAGGACCGGCTGCCGGACTGGAGTTCCCGCATCGCGAGGAACCCCGACCGCCCGCCGCCGATCATGAGGCCGCGGCTGCCCTTCGGCACCGGGACCGCGGACGGCGCCCACGTCCGGCCGCCGTCGTCCGACCGCCATACCGCCCGGTAGGGGGCGGGCTTCTTGCCGGTCGGCGTGATGAACCCCTCCAGAAGCATCACGTTGCCGCTCGCGGCGGCCTCGATGAGCGCGAGCCTGCCCTGGCGGACCTGGAGGCCGATCTGGTCGCCGATCCGCGGCTCCCAGCGGCGCCCGTCGGCCGACAGCCACACCGCCGGGACGGCGTCGGAGAAGTCGCCCTTCGCCGAGGTCTCGCCGAGGGCGAGGAACCCGCCGCCCGCCGCGACGATCCGCGTGACGCGCTTGTTCGCGCCGAAGGCGTCGCCGACGGCGTCGGGCTGGCGGTTCCAGGTCCGGCCGTCCTTGCTGGTCCAGACGACGCCGCCGGCGGGACGCGTGCCGACCGCCACCCAGCCGTCGGGCGACCCGCCGACCGCCTGCGGGACCTCGCCGGGCCCCGGGGCGCCGCCGCCCGCGCCCCTCAGCGTGGCGGGCCCGAACGTCCGGCCGCCGTCGTCGGAGACGAGGAACAGGCCGCGCGCGTTCTGCGCGTCGCTCTCGCCGCCGACCGCGACCACCGTCGACCCGGACGCCGCGACGCCGCTGATCTGCTGGTCGCGGCCGTCGGTGCGGGCCGCGCCGTCCACCGGGAACAGCGCGCCCGCCAGCTTGGCGCCGCCGTCACCGCCGCCGTCGTCGTCCCCGCCGAGCGCCGAGACGGCGAAGAAGCCGCCCGCGGCCAGCACCGCCGCGGCGGCCACGCCCGCGAGCCCGATGAGCAGCGGCTTCTTGTTCCGCCTGCGCTTGGCCTTGCCGCCCGCGGCGGGCGTCCGCCACGGCTCGTCGATCTGCGGCGGCGGCGCGGCGGGCCGCACCGTCTCGAACCCCTGCTGCTCGTAGGCCTGCCGGCCGTAGCTCTGCTGCGGCGTGCCCGGGATCTCCTGGGCGAACGGGAACGGCTCCGGTGACGGACGGCGCGGAGTGTCCGGGGTCTCCTGCGCGTAAGGGAACGGCTCGGGGGCGGCAGGCTTCGGCGGCGCGCTGGGGATCTCCTGCGCGTAGGGGAACGGCTCCGGCGCCGGAGGGGCGGGGGCCGGTGGTGTCGGAGCGGGCAGCGGCGAGTTCGCCGCCTGGCCTGGGATCTCCTGCGCGTACGGGAACGGCTCCGGCGCCGGCGGCGCCGTCTGGCCGGGGACCTGCTGCGCGTAGGGGAACGGCGGCGGTGCGGGCGGCTGGGCCGGGGGCTGCGCGGGCGGTTGCGCGGGCATCTCCACGCGCGTCGCGTCCGGGACGTCCTGCGCGTACGGGAACGGCGGCAGCGCGGGCACATCGGTCGAGGTGGCCGGGGGCGGCGCGACGGGGTAGGGCACGTCGGTCGACGTGGGAGGAGGCGGGGAGACGGGCGAGGGCTCCACGATCGTCGCGGAATCCTCGCCGGGTGCCGGTGCCGGTGCCGGTGCCGGTGCCGGTGCGTCGGTGACGGTGGGCTCGTCCGCGATGGTGTGCTCGCCGGACGCCCGAGGCCCAGGAACGTCCCGGACGTCTTCGCCGCCCGCGCTCGGCTTCGACCCCCGCGGAATCACCTGCGTCTGCTCGGCGACGGGCTTCTCGTCTTCCGAGGACGCCTGGGTCTGCTCCGCGGCGCCCTTCCCGCCCCGCGGGAACACCTGGGTCTGCTCCGCGACGGGCTTCGCGTCTTGGGGGGACGCTTCAGTTCGCTCTGCGGCGGGCTTTCCGCCCTGCGGGAAGACCTGGGTCTGCATGGCGCCGCTGACGTCGACGTCGCTGACCGTCTGGTCGACGTCCTGCGCGGGCTCGGCTTCTCCGGCGGAGCCGGTCCCGGGCGCACCGGGGGGCGTGGCCGGGAGCGGTTCGGGCAGGAGGTCGGCGCCGCCGGCCTGCGGGCCGCCGGCCAGCCACTGCGGCGGAGGCGGGGGAGGCGCGAACCCGTCCGAGGGGCCGTCCGAGGATGTGGCCGGGGCGGCGTCGCGGCCGTTCTCGTCGTCCGGAGCGTCCGGAGTCCTCGGTGGGGTCACGCCCGTCTCCCGTGCTCTGGTCAGGTCAGGACAATGTCAAGCTAGGACATTCGGGTCAAAGTGTCGCCAGCGATGATAGCGACCCGTCCCGGGCCCCCACCGCGTCGTCGCTAGTGCGTCCGGCCTGCGGACGCGCAGCTCGCACCGGAGCAGTGCGTGAGCGCGTAGAGCAGGGCGGAGAGCTGCCTCTGGCGGTCCGGTGGGAGGCTGCCGGCGCGGTTGTCGAGCTCGTCGGGGTCGTGCACCAGATCGTAGTACTCGCGCTCGCCGCCCAGGTACTCCACGTACAGGGCGTCGCGCAGGCGCAGCGCGTTGTAGGTGGGCGGCGCGCCGGGCGCGGAGTCCTGCCGGTCGGGGTCCTCGGGCGACGGGAGCGGCTTGACGTGCTCCATCAGGGCGACGTCCCGCCAGTCCTTCGGCTCGCCGCCGCGCAGGAACGGGACGAGCGAGCGGCCGTCGGTGGCGGGCGGGACCTCGGCGCCCGCGAGTTCCAGGAACGTCGGGGCGAGGTCGGTGTTCTGGACGAGCGCCGCGGTGCGGCGGCCGGCGGCGATGCCGGGGCCGGTGGCGACGACCGGGACGCGGATGTCGGTGTCGAACGCGGTCATCTTGCCGCCCGCCAGCCGGTGCTCGCCGAGGTGGAAGCCGTTGTCGGACCCGAACACGAGGTAGGTGTCACGGTCCAGGCCCTTCGCCGCGAGGGTCCGGCGGAGGCGCGCGATCATCTCGTCCACGCTCTGCACCATGCGGACGCGGTCGCGGAACGCCCGGTCGATCCCGGCGAGCCCCGGTTCGCGCAGCCGGAAGTGGGGGCGCAGCCAGGACGGCTTGTCGCTGATGTCGGGCTCGTTGAACGACGCGGTGCGGGGCGCCTTCAGGTCGGGGAACGCCTTGGCGTGCCGGGGCGCCGGGACGAACGGGCCGTGCGGCGCGAAGGTGGCGACCTGCATGAAGAACGGCTTGCCGCTCGCGCCCGCGCGCTGGACGAAGTCGTCGGCCTTGCCGGACAGCACGTCCGTCAGGTAGTCCTCCGGCGCGTTGCCGTGGTGGACGAGGCGCCCGTTCTCGTTGAGGTTGTAGCCGTACTCGGGGTAGCCGTTGCCGGTGACGTACCACTCGCTCCAGCCGGGCGGCACGTACGGTTTCATCCCGCCCGCGGTGTCGGCGGGGATGTAGCCGTTCAGGTACTTGCCGAGGAGCGCCGTCCGGTAGCCCGCCTTCTGGAGCCGCGGGGCGAACGCGGCCTGCTCGCCGCCGCGCGCCTTGAAGACGCCGTAGCCGCCGTCGGGCGGGAAGTTGGTGCGGACGCCGGTGTTGTGCGGATACCGCCCGGTCAGGATGGTCGCCCGCGACGTGCAGCACAGCGAGTCGGCGACGAAGAAGTTGTCGAAGGTGAGCCCCGCCTGCTGCATCTGGCGTACCTGGGGCATGTGCGCCACGAGGTTCCAGGACAGGTCGTCGGTGAGGACGAAGATGATGTTCGGCTTCTTCGCGGCCGCCTTCCCCGCCCGGCCGCCGGGCCGTCCGTCCGATCCGCCGCCGTCGCAGGCGCCCAGCGCGAGCGCGGCGAGCAGGCCCAGCACGGCCGCCAGTGCGGTCGCGGGCCGCGGCGAGCGGTGCGCGCGGCGCCGGGACCGCGGGGGGAGGGGCGGCGTGTCGGTGCCGATGGTCGGGCTCCTCGGTGCCGGGGGCCGGGGTCGAGGAGCAAGGGTAGCCAGCCGTGTGACCGTCCGCGCATCCGGTGACGGCGGGCACCCGTGCGCCGGTTGTTTGGCATCATGCTCGGTGATGACCGAGACGGCCGGGGTCCCGCGCGTGCGCGGGCCGATGACGCCGCTGATCGGCGGGGCCGCCATCAGCGCGGTCGTCGCGCTCCTCGTCGGGCTGGCGAACTCGTGCGTCCCGGACCGTGCCGGTACCGCCGCGAAGCCCGCGCCGGGCGCGTCCGCCCGCGCCACCGCGCGGGCCCCTGTCGCGCCGCTGCCGAACCCCGCGGGCGCCCCGTCGCCGATCGAGGCGCCGGGCTACTCGCCGCTCGCGCCCGTCCTCGCCGGGTCGTTCGCCGACCCCGCCGCGATCAAGGTGGCGGGCACCTACTTCGCGTACGGCACCAACAGCGCGGACGCGGCGATGCCCGTCGCGACCGCGCCCACGCCGTCCGGGCCGTGGACCCGGCAGCCCGGCGACGGCCTCGCCCGGCTGCCCGGCTGGGCCGTCTCGGGGCGGACGTGGGCGCCCGAGGTCGTGCCGCCGCGGAACGGGTCCGGGTCGTACCTCCTCTACTTCTCCGCGCGCCGCAAGGACCGGGACGTCCAGTGCATCGGGACGGCTACCGCGTCGTCGCCCGCCGGGCCGTTCGTCCCGGTCGAGGGGCAGCCGCTGGTGTGCCCGCTCGACCTCGGCGGCGCGATCGACCCCGCGTCCTACATCGAGCCGGACGGCACGCGCTACCTGCTGTACAAGAGCGACGCCCAGAAGTCGGCGGCGATCTACCTGGTCAGGCTGACCCCGGACGGGCTGGGCGTCGCGGCGGCTCCGCAGAGGCTCCTCGGGCGCAGCGACGAGCCCGTGCTGGTGGAGGCGCCGAAGCTCGTCCGGCGGGGCGGCAAGTACGTGCTGCTGTACTCGGCGGGCTGGTACTTCTCGTCGGACTACCAGACCCGCTACGCCACGGCCGACTCGATCGCGGGCCCGTACACCAAGGCGGGGGCGCCGCTCCAGTCCACCGGCGTGTACGGCGGGAAGGTCCAGGGGCCGGGCAGCGCGGACGTCCTGAGCGACGACACCGGCGATTACCTCCTCTTCCACGCCATCACGAAGTACAACGGCGGTTCGTCGGTGAACCGAGGCATGTACGTCACCCCGCTCGGCTGGGACGGCGCCCGGCCCGCGATCCGCGGCGTCCCCGTCCGCTACGAGGCCGAGAAGGGGCGGCTCAACGGCTGCGTCTCCGAGCTGAAGCGGCCGCGTGCGTCGGGCGACAAGGCCATCGGCCCGTTCGACCGGGACGGCTGCCGGGCGGAGGTCCAGGTGTTCGCGCCCTCCACGGGTCGCTACTCGGCGCGGATCCAGTACACGAACCGGTCGGGCGCCGAGTCGCATCTGGAGCTGTCGGCGAACGGCTCCGCGGCGGCGACGCTCCGGCTGGCCAAGACGGGCGACACCGCCTGGACGTCCACCACGGTCCAGATCTCGCTGAGCGGGGGATGGAACACCCTCGGGCTGCGCCGCCTGGACGGCCAGGGCCAGATCGACTACATCGAGCTGCGCTGAGCCTCCCGGCCGGCCGGCGGGGGGACGTCCACGCCCACGTCGCGGAGCACGGCGCCGGTCGGCCGAGGCCGGGTGAACAGGCCCTTCCGGACGCCGCGGGCGAGCGCGCGCCGGAGCACCGCGCGGTCCGACGACCCGGCGAACGTCCGGACCCAGCGCCGCAGCGTGGACCCGGCGTACAGGACGCGTTCCGGCGGCGCGAGGCCGGGGCTGCCGGTGAACAGCCAGATCTTGTTGCGCACCTCGTAGAAGAAGCGGTCGCCGGGATCGGCGTCCGCGCCGCCGAACGTCCGGGTCTTGTGGACGGCGACGCTGTCCGGGCACAGGACGCCGCGGCGGCCGCGCAGCAGCCGGGTCGTGAACTCGAAGTCGTCGTTCCAGAGGAAGTAGTCGGCGACGGGCAGCCCGCGCTCCCGGACGGCGGCCGCGTCCACCAGCACGGACACGAACGACGCCGAACGGATCGGCACGCAGCCCGCCGCGGCGGCGCGCTCCCGCTCGGCCGCGGCGGCGCGGGGCTTGGCGCGCGGCGTGTTCATCGGATGGTCGCGGCCGTCGGTCCACACGACCCGGCTCGCGACCAGCGCGGGCGGCTCGTCCGGCCCGGCGGCGCTCCGCCGCGCGGCGATCAGCGCGCGCAGGGCGCCGGGCTCGGGCACCGTGTCATCGTCCAGCAACCAGAGCAGCTCGGCGCCCGCCCTGGTCGGTTCGGTGTGGAGGGCGCGTGCCATGCCGGCGGCGAAGCCGCCCGCGCCGCCCACGTTGCGGGGGAGCGCCAGCAGGTCGACGCCGGGGAACCGGTCGCGGACCATCGCGGCGGTGCCGTCCGCCGAGGCGTTGTCGACCACGATGATCCGGTCGGGGACGCGCGCCTGCGCGTGGAGGGCGGCCAGCGCCTCCCCGAGCAGCGCGCGCCGGTTGTAGGTGACGACCACGGCGGTGACAAACACCGCGGTGACGGACGCGCCGTCCGCGGCCTGCCCTGGGTCCGGTCCGGTCGCGCTCATGCGCCGCGGCGGCCGGTGGCGCGGCGGGCGGCGCGGTGCAGCGCGGGCGAGGGGTCGGCCGCGGTGTCGAGCAGCCGCTCCAGGTTCTCCCGGACGCCGGACAGCTCGTCCTGCAGATGCGCCAGCCCGATCCGGTCGTGCGCCTTCGCCACCTCGGCGAGCAGCCGCGCGGCGACGCCGACGGACGCGGTCGCGACCAGCTCCTCCGGGACGTCGCCGGGCAGCAGCACCGCCTTCGGCCTCCGGGGGGTGGTCAGTTCGGCGAGGTCGCCCGCGACCCGGTAGCCGGACGCGCGCAGCGAGGCGGCGAGCTCGCGGGTCCGCTCGGCGGCCCAGCCGGCGTGGCGGGACGGCAGGCCCATGGCGGCGCGCCCGGCGTCCCCGGTGCCCGCGGCGAGGCCGGGCGCGAGGAGGTGCTCGCGGACGGCGCGCTCGTAGGCGTCGCCCAGCAGCGGCGCGATCTTGACGTTGAGGCGGCGGAGCAGCTCCGCCTCGACCGCCGACAGCGGCTCGTCCTCGGCGATCCCGCCGAGGTCGCAGCTCGCGGCGTCGATGCCCGTGACGGCGCAGAAGCGGTCCCACAGCAGGCCGGGGCGCTCGCCGGGCGGCGGCACCGTCAGCACGTGAACGCGGTCCGGCGGCACGACCGACTCCCACGTCCGCAGGACGCGCACCGGGTCGTGCAGCCCCCAGAACATCTCCCCGTACGGTTCCGGGGCGTCGATCCCGCGCGCGACGAGGTCGTCCACGAACCGCTCGAAGGTGATCGTGTGGGCGTGCCGGATCTGCTCCTGCCAGTCCAGGACGAGCTGCCAGCCGAGGTCGCGGGTGGCGTACACGACGTGGACCTCGGCCGGTTCGAGCGCGGCGGCGGCCCGTTCGGCCTGCGCGGGCGTCACCCCGCCGAGCAGGGGCTCGGAGAGGACGACCGCGCGTCCGTCCCACTCGCGGGCGCGCCGGGCGACCCGCTCGAACGCGCCGTCCCATTCCGGGTCGCGCCGGCCGCCCCAGCTCATCTCGCGCAGGTCCATCGCCACGCCGAAGTGCTCCAGCGGCTCGGCGAGCGGGTACCGGACGCCCGCGTCGGCCAGGCGCCGCCGGTTGGCCCAGAGCGCCCCCCGCAGGAGGTCCGCCCCGGCGGTCGGCGCGCCGACGTGCAGGTAGACCGTGCTCGGGGCCATGGGGGAGTTCACCTCGCGTTGCTCTCGACGTCGTCGGACGGGTCCGCGGCGGGATGGAGCCGCCGGTAGGCGCCCCGGAGCCGGCGGACGGCCGGATACCGCTCGCTCACGTTACGCGCCGCCCGCAGCGCGAGCGGCGACGCGTCGTGGACGAGCCGCCCGGTGCGGTCGAGCAGGTCGGACGTCTCGGCCCGCAGCGCGCCGATCCGCTCGGGAACGGGCATCTCCCCGCCGGGGACCGCTTCGCTCCGCTCCTCCCACTCCAGGACGCGCCGCAGCAGCGCGGCGACGGCGTCGGTGCCGACGTCGGCCACGTCCGCCCAGTACGGCTCGTCCGGGTCGGAGCCGGGCGCACCGGGCACGGTGCCGGAGCCGGC
>NZ_CAACUY010000331.1 GCF_900659615.1 Actinomadura fibrosa
CTGCCCGGCGGGGCGCGGGTCCTGCGCGGCGCCGCCGCGGTGGCCGGGCACGCCGCGAACCTGAAGCGCATGGGCGTCGCGTCGGCGGCCCGGCCCGCGCTCGTCAACGGCCGCCCCGGCCTCGTCATCAGCGTCGGCGGCGAGCTCGCCTCGATCATGGCGTTCGCCTTCGCGGACGGCAGGATCACCGCGATCGACGTCTACACCGATCCCGCCCGGCTCGCCCGGATCGACCTCGGCGCGCTGGAGGAGCCCGTCACCTGAGCTGGGCGGCGAGCCGGTCGGCGACGGCCGGGAGCCAGTCGGGACGGGCGTTGCCGAGCAGGTGGTCGCCGTGCGGGACGAGGAGGTACTCGCCGCGCGGCGCCAGCTCCGCCAGCCGCTCGCCGTTCGTCACCCCCGGGATGACGTCCTGCCCGCCGTCCACCACCAGGAGCGGGCAGGCGATCCGCGGGGCGAGGTCGGACAGGTCCACCCGGCGGGCGAAGCGTCGGGCGGCGTCCTCTCCCCCGGCGCGCTGGACGAGGATGTCCCGCACGGGCGGGGGCAGGGCGTCCCAGTCCAGGCGGAAGGGGCCGCTGACCGTCGCGGCGGCCGCGACGCGGGGTTCGCGGGCGGCGCTCGCCGCGGCGTAGTAGCCGCCGAGGCTGAGGCCGACGAGCCCGGCGCGCCCGGTGCCGAGGGCGTCGAGGACCCGTCCGACCACCTCGTGGTAGTCCGGCGTGATCGTGGACGCGGCCGCCAGCGCGCCCTGGCCCGGCCCGTCCATGGCGAAGACGGCGAGGCCCCGGTCCAGGAGGGCGGTGACCAGGTCGTCGAACTCCTCCTTGCTCGAATCGAGGCCCGGCACGACGACGACGGTGGGCGCGCCGGGCTCGCCGCGCAGCCGGCCGGTGAAGCCCGGCCCCTCGATGCGGCGCGCGGCGGGGTCCAGCAGCCGGAGGGCGCGGTCCATGGCGGCGTCGGCCTCCCGGGCCGCGAGCGCCCGCTCCGGGTTCGGCCCCAGCGTGGCGACGTGGAACCAGCGGGCCGCGGTCCGGTAGTGCTCCCCGGCGGACACGTCCGAGGCCGCCTGCTCGGCACGCGCAAGGTGGCCGCGCGCGGCGCGCATGAAGGCGCGCCCCCAGTCGGCCGGATCGGTCAGCTCATCGGTGACGCGCCGGTACTCGTGCGGGTCGAGGCCCGCTCCCGTGGCGCGGGAGAAGGTGGCGGCGGCGAGGTCGGCGACGTCGTCGATGAGACGCGCCGGCCCTCCCGCGGTGGCGGTTTCTCGCATGCGGCCATGAAAGCGGAGCAAACACCACCCGCTCCAACAACGCCCGCGACCCCCCAACAACCCCCAGTTGTCACCCCTGGCAAAGGCTGACCGCGCCGCCCCGGCGGGCGCAGACGTATCGCGCGGCCGTCTTCGGGAGCCGCGGCGTGGGACGCGGCGCGCGGGGCGCCGGTTGACCAGGCGGCCCATCCCGGACGATCACGATTTCGTGATCATCTTCAGCCGCCACGCGGAGGCGGACTGCGCCAGAATCGTCCCCCGTGCCCGACCCGGCGCACTTCTCTTCCCAGAACGGACCTCTCGTGACCTCGCCCGCCGTCCCGCCCGCCGTCCCGGTCGCCCACGGCCCCGTCAAGCCCGTGCGCGCCTTCGCGATCACCGTCATGGCCGCGCTCGGGTTCTCCGCCCTCCTGCTGCTCGTCGAGGAGATGGTGGACCTGTGGGCGCTGAGCCTGGCCGGCGGGACCAGCCAGCGCTTCCACACCCTGATGAACCTGCACGATGCCATGCTGCTCTTCATCGCCGTCGGGTTCCTCGGCTCGGCCGTGTCGATGATGGCCTGGATGTGGCGGTCCCGGAGCAACGCCCAGACGATCAACGACACCCCGCACCAGTGGGGCCGCCCGTGGATCATCATCGGCTGGCTCGTCCCGCTGCTCAACCTCGTCGTGCCGCGGCGGATCGTCGGCGACATCTGGACCGCCGTCGCGCCCGGCCGCCGTCCCGTCCTGGTGAACGTCTGGTGGGTCCTGTGGCTCGTCTACTTCGTCAGCGACACGGTCGTCGACCGGTTCGGCGACGGGACGACCCGGGACTCCCTCCGCGCCCAGCTCCAGGGCTACGCGGTGACCACTCCGATCGGCATCGCCGCCGCCGCGCTGGCCATCGTGATGATCTGGCGCATCTCCCGCCTCCAGGAGGAGCACGCCACCCGGATCGCCCAGGCCATCGCCGCGCCCGCCCCGGCCTGAACCCCCGTCAGGTGCGGGAGGTGTCGATGACGCAGAAGCGGTTCCCGTCCGGGTCGGCCAGCACGACGAAGTCGGGGTCGTCCGGGTAGAGGTCCCAGGCGACGTGTGACGCGCCGAGGGACACCAGCCGCTCGACCTCGGCGGCCTGATCCGCGGCGTCACCCGCGTAGAGGTCCAGGTGGATTCGGGGATGCTCCTGGACGGCCGACTCGCTGAGCCCGAGCCCGAGTTGGACACCGGCGCCGTCCGCGGGCACGAGCACCGCCCAGTCGTCCTCAGGCTCCTCGCGAGGCACGTATCCCAGGGCGCGCGTCCAGAACGCGACGGCGCGCGGCACGTCGGAGACGCCCAGCACGACCGATCCGATGCTCAACATGCGCCAAGTCAAGCAGCGTCACGCGGACGGCTCCGCGGCGGGGAGGCCGAACGCCGACTCCATCCCCTCCCTGCCGTCGTCGGTGAGGTGGACCACGCGCCGCCCCCGCCCCTTCCGCAGCCAGCCGAGGTAGAACATCCGCACGGTGACCGCCGCGCCGAGGGGCCCAGCAAGATGGCGCCGCCGCTCACCCCAGCCCACGCAGTAGCGGACGAACGCACAACGCCGCGGAAGCCGCTCCACGTCCACCCCCAACGCGGCGAACTCCTCCCGCCCCGCACCGGTGAGCCGGTAAGCGACCGGCTCATCGGCACCGGCCGACCCGGCCGCCCCAGGTCGGACGCGGTCGGCGCGGGCTCGGCGGTGACGGCCTCCGCGGGGGCGTCCGAGTTGACGGCGAGGATGCCGCGATCGAGAAGTGCGCCCATGAGCGTGACACCGAGACGTCCGGCGAGGTGGTCGTAGCAGAGATGGGCCCGCAGCAGCGCCTGGGCGCGCGTGTCGTCGCGCAGCGAGCGGACGGGCAACGGCTGCGCGATCCGGGCGAGCTGTTCGAGCGCGGCGGCGACCTCCGGCGTCGCGAGCCGGTAGTACCGGTGCCGCCCGTCCAACTCGACGGTCAGCAGCTTGCCCTCGCGGAGCACGGCCAGGTGACCGCTCATCGTGGAGTTGCCGACCCCCGCGATATCGGTCTCGGCCCCCCTCACCTCATCGCCCATGGCCCCACCGTGCGTGCCCATGGCGAGAACGTTTCGGCCCCCACCGCACCGACCCGCTCCTAGCGTGAACCCCATGGCACCACGCATCTTCCAGAACCTTCATAACCCACTAAGAAGGCAAGCCGGAAGAGACGACGCAGCGCTGCGATCGCGTGCGAAGCCAGGTTCGAGCTTGCGAGAACCTGATCGCGCAGCGAGCCGCAAGGCGAGCCGGAGCGATGCAGCGATCGCCGCAAGGCCCGTTGAAGGAGGGCCTTCAAGGCCCGACGCCAAGGGTCTTGCAATAAATACCGGGCGCGGCTCGTGCAGGGGGTGGGCGCGGCGCTGATGGTGCCGGCTTCGTTGGCGCTGCTGCGGGCGGCGTATCCCGACGGGGCCGCGCGTGCTCGCGCGTTCGGTGTGTGGGGCATGGTGTCGGGGATCGCGGCCGGGGCGGGGCCGGTGGTCGGCGGTGTCCTGGTGGGGGCGTTGGGGTGGCGGTCCGTCTTCCTGGTGAACCTGCCGATCGGTGCGGCGGCGCTGGCGCTGACGTTGCGGTACGTGCCGTCGCCGGACGGGTCGGGCGGCGGGCTGCGCGGGCTGGACGTCCCGGCGCAGGCGGCCGGTGCCCTCGGGCTGGCGGGGCTCGCCGTGGGGTTGAACGAGGCGGGGTCCGCGGGCTGGACGGGGCCGGTCGTGCTGGGGGCGTTCGCCGCGGCGGTCGCCGGGGGCGCGGCGTTCGTGCTGCTGGAGGGCCGGTCGCGGGCGCCGATGGCGCCGTTGGGGATGTTCCGGGAGCGGGAGTTCAGCGCGTCCGCGGCGATCGGCGTGCTGCTGAACGCCGGGTTCTACGGGTGGCTGTTCGCCGCGCCGCTGTACTTCGAGCACGTTCGGCACTACGGCGCGCTGCGGACGGGGCTCGCGCTGCTGCCCGCGATGGGCGTCGTCGCGGTGTCCTCGGCGCTGGCCGGGCGGGTGACGGCCCGCACCGGTCCGCGGACGCCCATGGTGGCGGGGCTGCTGGTGGGGGCGGCGGGGCTGCTGGGGTGGCTCGCGGCGGGGGCGGGGACGCCGTACGGGGTGCTGATCGTCCCGATGGCCGCGGTGGGGTTCGGGACGGCGTTCACGATGCCCGCCGGGACGGCGGCGGTGATGCGGGCCGTCCCGGCGGGGCAGGGCGGTGCGGCGTCCGCCGTGTTCAGCGCGGCGCGGCAGGCCGGGAGCGCGGTCGGGGTGGCCCTCTTCGGCACGCTCGCGTCCGGCGGCCTCGTCGCGGGGACGCGGGCGGGCGTGACGGTCGCGGCGGGCGGGTTCGCCATGGCCGCCGCGCTCTCGGCCCGGTTCGTCCGTCCGGGCGTGGACGGCGCGGCGGGCGCTACAGGCCGCGGACTGCGGCGATCGTGAAGGGGATCTCCGGGGTGCCCGAGCCGAGCGGTCCGCCCTTGTCGAATTGGGAGCGGACGACGTAGAGCGTCCCGTGGAGGCGGGCCAGGGTCGTCGGCAGTTGCAGGGACGCGTCCGTCACCTGGCGCTCCTTGCGGGCGGTGGTGCCGTCGCGTCCGATCCGCCAGCGGCTGATGGTGTCGTCGGTGTTGTGGACGACCCACAGGCGCCCGTTCTGGAGTTCGAGCCCGTCCGCGTTCAGCATGTCGCCGCCGTCCAGGGCCACCTTCCGGATCGCGCCGGAGGCGGTGTCGAGGCGGTACAGGTCGGCGCCGGTCATGTCGGCGACCAGCAGGTAGCGGCCGGCGGGGTCGGCGACGATGCCGTTGAGGGTGAAGGCAGTGGGCGCGTGCGGGTCGAGCACGGCGGCGAGGTCGAACCGCGGGGTGAGGACCGCGGTGCCGCCCGCGGCCGCCGCCAGGTCGCGCGGGGTGACGCGGTAGACGACGGCGCGCGAGCTGTCGGTGATGTAGGCGCTGCCATCGGGGGCGATCGCGACGTCGTTGACGAACCGGGCACCGTCGCCGGGCACGGTGAACCGGGCCAGGAGGCGGCGGGTGCGGGTGTCGTAGACCGCGATCCCGGACGAGGAGTCGCACACCCAGAGCCGTCCGGCGCGGTCGACCTTCAGGCCGTTCGCGGTGCGGCGGCCGTCCGCGCCGGCGGGGAGGAACACCTCCGCGGCGGACCGGCCCGGGGTCCTCTTGAACACCGTGCCGTCGGCGAAGGACGCGGCGTAGAGGTCGCCGGTCCTGGCGTCGGCGGCGATGCCCTCCGGGTAGACGCGGTCGCCCGGCAGCGAGAAGGCCGTAGAAATCCGCGTCTGGGAGCGGGCGGGGGCGGCGACGGCGGCTCCGGCGGACGGGGCGAACGGCACCGACGCGGGCAGGACGGTCAGCGCGAGCGCGGCGGCCGCGGCCGCGGTGTAGCGGTGGGAACGGGACATGGGGGGACTGCTCCATTCGTATCTACAAGTTAGTACGCGCACATACGATAGTTAGAACTCTAATGCTCGTCAACGGTCTTACGGTGGGCGGCTCGATACCATGCGGGAATGACCTCGTTGCCCGTCGCCGAACGTCTCGGCTCGCACTTCAAGCACGCCGAGCAGGCGCTCAACGCGGCCAAGTCCGCCGCGGTCAAGCCGAGCGGGCTCACCGTCCCGCAGTACGCGGCCCTACTGCACATGTCGGACCATCCCGGCATCTCCGCCGCCGCCCTGGCCCGGGCGTGCTCGGTCACCCCGCCGACGATGAACACCGTCCTGAAGAACCTCCAGGAGCGCGGGCTCGTCGAGCGGACCCCGCACGAGTGGCACAAGAACATCCTGGAGACCCGCCTCACCGCGGAGGGCGAGGCGGTACTGGCCAGCGCCGACGCCCGCGCCGTCCTGGTCGAGCGGGGGCTGGCCGCCGAGTTCACCGAGGCCGAGCGGAAGACGCTCGTCGAGCTGCTCGGCCGGGCCATCGCCTACCTCGAAACGGCCCGCCCGGCGCAGAGCGGCTGAGACCCCCGGGGCCGGACGGGCGGCGTCGGAACGGGGCGCGCGGCCGGTTCGTCGAAAGAGGAAGGACCGCCGAGCAAGGAGGACGCATGGGCAACGGGATCCCGCACGACCGGTCGGGGCAGCTCAAGCAGATCGAGAGCGGGCTGCTGCCCGGCGAGCAGATCATCGCGGTCTACGACGCCACGGGCGCGGGCACCGGGTTCGTCGGCCTCACCGACCGGCGGGTGATCATCCAGGACAAGAGCTTCGCGGGCAAGCGGATCGCGATCACCAGCGTGCCGTACTCGAAGATCACCTCGGTCAGCGTGGTCGGCAGCAAGTCGTGGGCGGGCTCCTACTTCTCGTCCGGCTCGATCGCGATCAACGTCGGCGCCCACACCTACGAGGTCGAGTTCCGCGGCGAGGACAAGGTCCACCACGTCCACGACGTGATCCTCCAGTACATCTCGCGCTGACGCCGTACTCCCGTCACTGACAAAAAGGACGGCCACTTTCCGCGACCTGGGCTCTGCACACCGTGATCGTGATCCACTACGCTGGAACCTCCTCGGCCCACCCCCGCTCCCAGTCGAGGGGACACGATGACTGACCGCCCGCCGCTCCCTCGCGCCCCCGGCCGCGCGCCGTCCGACGCGCGCCTCGAAGGTCCCGCGGCCTCGCGCATCTACGACTTCTCGCTGGGCGGCAAGGACAACTACGGCGCCGACCGCGAGGTCGCGATGGAGGCGTTCGGCTCGTTCCCGGCCGCCCGGCACCTGCCCCGCGAGAACCGGAAGTTCATGCGCCGGGCGCTGCGCTCGATGCTCGCCGCGGGCCTGCGGCAGTTCATCGACGTCGGCTGCGGCCTGCCCGGCAAGGGCAACGTCCACGAGGTCGTGCACGGGACGGACCCGGACGGGCGCGTCGTCTACGTCGACATCGACCCCGTCTGCGTCGTCCACTACCAGGCGCTGCTGCACGCGGTCCCGGGCGCGACGGCCGTCCGCGGCGACGTCCGCAGGCCCGCCGGGATCCTCGGTGCCCCGGAGGTCACGGCGCTGATCGACTTCGGCCGCCCGATCGGCGTGCTGATGACCGCGGTCCTCGACCTCGTCCTCGACGAGGACGACCCGCACGCCTCCGTGGCCGCGTTCCGCGACGCGATGGCGCCGGGCAGCCACCTCGCGATCTGCGACTTCGCCGAGGAGGGCCTCACGCCGGAGGAGCGCGCCGTCCGGGACCGCATGATCGCCGAGAACGGCGTCGTCGTGACGTTCCGGCCCCGCGCCCGGCTGGAGGCGTTCTTCGACGGGCTGGAGTTGCTGGAGCCCGGCCTCGTCCCGGCCCCCGAGTGGCGCCCCGACCGGCCGCACGAACCCGCCACCGGCTGGCTGCTGGCGGGCGTCGGCCGCAAACCCTGAGCGGGCGGCGCGTCAGACGACGATCGCGGCGGTGGAGCCGGCGCGGTCCTTGGTGACGCGGAGCTGGGCGGGGATGCGCGCGCGCAGCTCCGCGACGTGGCTGACGATGCCGACGGCCCGGCCGCCGTCGCGGAGGCCGTCGAGGACGTCCATGACCTCGTCGAGCGTCTCCTCGTCGAGCGTCCCGAACCCCTCGTCGACGAACAGGGTGCCGATCTCGGTGCCGCCCGCCTCGGCGGTGACGACGTCGGCGAGGCCGAGCGCGAGCGACAGCGAGGTGATGAACGACTCGCCGCCCGACAGCGTCACCGGGTCGCGTTCGAGGCCCGTCCACGCGTCGGCGACGCGGAGGCCGAGGCCGCCCGCGCCCTTGGTGCGGTCGCCCGCCGCCTTGTCGGTGGTGTGGACGAGCGCGTAGCGGCCGGCGGACATGCGGTCGAGCCGCTCGTTCGCGGCGGCGACGACCTGCTCCAGCCGCGCGGCGAGGACGTAGGCCGACAGCGACATCGCGTGCCGGTTCGCGGCGGACTTGCCGGAGGCGAGGCCCGCGAGCCGCTCGGCGACCTCGTGCCGCTCGGCGGCCGGGCGCCACGCGCGGACGGCGTCCGCGAGCCGTGCGCACAGGTCGGCGAGGCGCTCGCAGCGGTGGCG
>NZ_CAACUY010000332.1 GCF_900659615.1 Actinomadura fibrosa
GGACCGCCACGCCCTCGCGGATCATGCCGGTGTCCCAGCGCGACCGGTCCTGCTCGCCGAGCGGGACCAGGCGGCCGCCCCGCACGTGGTGTCGGCGGCCGTCGCCGCCCGCCTCACCGGCGCCGACGACGTCGCGCTCGGCCTGGCCGGGCAGGGCGTCCGGGACGTCACCCGGATCGCCGCCAGCGACCCCCGGCTGTGGATCGGGATCCTGTCGGCCAACTCCGAGCCGGTCGCCGACGTCCTGGAGGCCGTCGCCACCGACCTCGCGGTCGCGGCGTCGCTGCTGCGCGACGGCAGCGACGGGGCCGCCACCCACGTCGCCGACCTGCTGCTGCGCGGCAACGCGGGCCGCTCCCGCATCCCCGGCAAGCACGGCGGCGACGCGTCCGCCTACGCCACCGTCCAGGTCGTCATCCCGGACCGCCCCGGCGAGCTCGCGATGATCTTCCAGGCGGCCGGGATCGCGCAGGTCAACATCGAGGACGTGACGATCGAGCACTCGCCGGGCCGCCCGCTCGGCGTCCTGGAGCTGTCGGTCGTCCCCGAGCAGGCCGAGCGGCTCGCCGCCGAGCTGCGGGCACGCGGCTGGTCCGTCCCCGGCTGACCCCGGCGCCCGGCCCGTCCCCGTGCGCCCGGCCCGCCGCGGACGGCCCGGACGGTGGTCCCATGCCGGTAGCCTGATGCGTTGGGACTCGCAGGGGCGGCACGTACGGTGCGACATGTACGGTGCGCACCGCCGCCCGCCTCGCCCGCCGCCCGTGCCGGCGGGTGCTCCGACGTGAACGAAAGGGAGCGATCGTGCCGCTCGTCATCGCCATGGACGGCCCCTCGGGATCCGGCAAGTCCAGCGCGTCCAAGGGCGTCGCCCGGGCGCTCGGGCTCCGCTACCTGGACACCGGCGCGATGTACCGCGCCATGACCTGGTGGATGCTGCGCAACGGCGTGCCGGTGGACGACGCCGAGGCCGTCGCGGCGCGCGTCCGCGAGCCGGTGATCGAGGCCGGTTCGGACCCGGCGGCGCCGACGATCACGGTGGACGGCGCGGACGTGTCCGGCCCGATCCGCACCCGCGAGGTCACCAACGCGGTCAGCGCGGTCAGCTCCGTCCCAGCGGTCCGGGCGCGGCTCGTCGAGCTCCAGCGTGAGATCATCGGTACCGGGGGGATCGTGGTGGAGGGACGCGACATCGGCACGGTCGTGGCCCCGGACGCCCAGGTCAAGGTGTACCTCACCGCCAGCGAGGAGGCGCGGGCCCAGCGCCGCGCCAAGGACCTGGCCGCCGATCCCGGCGCGTCGGTGACGGTCACCCGGGCCGAGCAGGCCCGCCGGGACCGGCTCGACTCCACCCGGAAGGCGTCGCCGCTCGCCAAGGCGGCGGACGCGCACGAGATCGACTCGACCGAGCTGGGCCTCGTCGAGGTCATCGAGGCGGTCGTCCGCCTCGCCAAGGAGCATGAGTGAGCGGACCGCCTCCCGGGAGGGAAGCGGCGTCCGCGGGGAAACGGCAGTGAGCGAATACGAGATCGAGACGGTCGACGTCGTCGAGGACGTCGACGAGGACGCGGGCCCCGCGCCGGTCGTGGCGGTGGTCGGCAGGCCGAACGTCGGCAAGTCCACCCTGGTCAACCGGATCCTCGGGCGGCGCGAGGCCGTCGTGGAGGACGTCCCGGGCGTGACCCGCGACCGGGTCGCCTACGACGCGACGTGGAGCGGCCGGCGGTTCACGGTGGTCGACACCGGCGGCTGGCTGCCGGACTCGTCCGGCCTGGCCGCGGCGATCGCCGAGCAGGCCCGGCTGGCGGTCGACCTCGCCGACGTGGTGATGTTCGTCGTGGACGCGACGGTCGGCGCCACGGACGTGGACGAGGCGGTCGTGGAGATCCTGCGCCGGTCCGGGAAGCCGGTGGTGCTGGTCGCCAACAAGGTCGACAACGCGGGCGCCGAGGCGGACGCGGCGCTGCTGTGGTCGCTCGGCATCGGCGAGCCGCACCCGGTCAGCGCCCTGCACGGGCGGGGGAGCGGCGACCTGCTCGACGCGGTGCTGGAGGCGCTGCCCGCCGAGGCGCCCCCGGAGACGTTCGGCGAGGCCGGCGGGCCGCGCCGGGTCGCGCTGCTCGGCCGCCCGAACGTCGGCAAGTCGAGCCTGCTGAACAAGCTGGCGGGGGAGAACCGGGCCGTGGTGGACGCGGTCGCCGGGACGACCCGCGACCCGATCGACGAGGAGATCGAGCTCGGCGGGAAGGTCTGGCGGTTCATCGACACCGCCGGGATCCGGCGGCGGCATCGCGAGAACCAGGGCGCCGACTTCTACGCGACGCTGCGCACCCAGTCGGCGCTGGAGCGCGCCGAGGTCGCGGTCGTGCTGGTGGACGCCGACGAGCCGCTCGCCGAGCAGGACCTCCGGATCGTCTCGATGGTGGTCGACTCGGGCCGGTCCCTCGTCATCGCCTACAACAAGTGGGACCTGCTGGACGAGGAGCGCCGCCACTACCTGGAGCGCGAGATCGACCGGCAGCTCCACAACGCGCGGTGGGCGCCCCGGGTGAACATCTCCGCCAAGACGGGGCGGCACATGGAGAAGCTGGTGCCGGCCATCGAGACGGCGCTGGAGGGCTGGAGCACCCGCGTCCCGACGTCCAAGCTGAACCAGTTCTTCGCCGACCTCGTGAACTCCCACCCGCACCCGGTGCGCGGAGGCAAGCAGCCGCGCGTGCTGTTCGCGACGCAGGCCGGGGTGCGGCCGCCGCGGTTCGTCCTGTTCACCTCCGGGTTCCTGGAGGAGGGCTACCGGCGGTTCATCGAGCGGCGGCTGCGCGAGGAGTTCGGCTTCGAGGGGACCCCGCTCGACATCACGATGAAGATCCGCGAGAAGCGCGGCAAGAACAAGAAGTAGCCGTTTTTCGCGATGGCGGCCCGCCCGGGTGTCTTCCCCGGGCGGGCCCCCGCATGTCAGGATGCCCTTGCGGGCCGGTGGTAAGCCGTCCCTTACTCCGCCCGGGCGCCGGCGCCCGGGCACCAGGGCGCGGGTCGAGGAGTGCGATGTGAAGCTGCTGCTGCTCATCTCCTGTGCTGTCGTCTGCGTGGCGCTCAGCTTCGCCTGGCGGCAGCCATGGATCGGCGGGGTGGGCCTCGTGATCGCCTTCGTCGCGATGTTCACCGACCGCGACGACGTGCACGTGGACGACGAGAAGCGCAGCTACGAGACCACCAAGAGCGTCCGCAACATGCGCAGCCGCAACCGCTGACGGAACAGCACGGCCCCCGGGTCCTCGCTACCGGGGGCGCGGCTGCCAGGACTTCCGGCGATCGGGGCGGTCAGTGGTCGTAGCGGCCCTGGTCGCCCGCCACGCGCTGGTCACCGGGCTGCGACGGCCGGTCGGGCCGCGCGCCCGGCGGGTTCTCGCGCGCGTACCGGCCGAACACCAGCGGCTGCGTCGTGCCCGACCCGCCGGCGGCCTCCGGGACGGGCTCGTCCGCCACCGCCTCGCGGACGCCGACCACGGCGAAGCGGCCGAGCGCGAGCGCGGCGAAGAAGACGATCACGACGCCGAGCCCGGTGAACCCGGCGAGCTGCTCGGCGACCCGCCGCCCCTCCTCGGTGCCGAGGGGCGCGCCGACGCCGGGGACGTCCCACAGCGCGGCGACCGGGCCGCCGACGGCGAACCAGGCGCCGCCCAGCACCGCGAGCCAGGCGCCCAGCATCGCGACGGCGCGGTTGGCGCTGGCGAGCACGATCAGGCCGCCGAGCACCGTCGCCGCGCCGGGCGCGACGCTGAGCTGGAGCCGGTCGGTGTCGTAGACCCAGGTGTCGTCCGGGGCGAAGCCGAAGTCGAGGTAGGGGCCGACGAAGGGCAGCAGGCCGCCCCAGAGGCCGAGCAGCACCAGCATCAGTCCGCTGAGGCCGCCGCGCGTGCGCGGCACGCGCATCGTCCGCGTCATTGATCGTCCTCCTGACCGGGCACGTGCTTCCATCTGGAATCCCCTTTACCCGGGACAAATCGCTCCAAGCGCGGCCCGCCGGACGGGCGGGCGTGGAGGATGGCCCCGGCGGCAGGGGAGCCGGCCGGGAGACGGGAGCACGCGTATGGCGTCGATGATCACCATCGTGTACGCACGGGAGGAGCCGCCGGATCAGTGGAGCGCCGCCGTGTTCCTCGCGGGACCCACACCGCGCTCGGAGGGCGTCTCGTCGTGGCGGCCGGAGGCGATCGCGGAGCTGCGCGCCCGCTGGCGCGGCGACGGGCGGCTCGTGGTCTTCGTCCCCGAGCACCGGCACCGGCGCTACGACGACTACACCGGGCAGGTGGAGTGGGAGGAGCGGTGCCTGCACCTGTCCGACGCGGTGCTGTTCTACGTGCCGCGCGAGCCCGCGACCATGCCCGCGTTCACCACCAACGTGGAGTGGGGGATGTGGCACGACAGCGGGCGCGCGGTGTTCGGCGCCCCGCCGGAGGCGCCCGGCAACCGCTACCTGCTGCACTACGCCGCCAAGTCCGGCGTGCCGGTCGCGGACGACCTGCCGGGCACGGTCGCCGCCGCGCTGGACCGGATCGGCCCCGGCGCGCCCCGGACGGGCGGCGAGCGGGAGGTCCCGCTGCTGCTCTGGCACGAGCCGACCTTCCGGCACTGGTACGCGGCGCAGCGCGGAGCGGGGAACGTCCTGGTGGGCGCGCGCGTCGTGCTCCGCTTCGGGAACTGCTGGGCGTTGCACGTCCGGGTGCGGGTCGCCGCCGAGGACCGCGTCAAGGACAACGAGATCGTCATCGGCAGGCCGGACATCTCCACGGTCGTCCTGTACCGGCCGGGCGCGGAGCTCGACGGCACCGACGTGGTGCTCGTCCGCGAGTTCCGCAGCCCGGGCGCCGCCGCCGACGGGTTCGTCCACGAGCTGCCGGGCGGGTCGGGGACGGCCGGCGGGCCGCTCCGCACCGCCCTGGACGAGGTCGCCGAGGAGACCGGCCTCGTCCTTGCGCCCGGGCGGCTGCGCGAGCACGGGCCGCGCCAGGTCAACGCGACGCTGTCGGCGCACCGGGCGCACCTGTTCTCCGCCGAGGTCACGGCGGACGAGCTGGCGCGGCTCGCCCGGTCCGGCCCGCACGGCCTCGCGGCGGACGGCGAGATCACGCACGTGGAGGTCGTGCCGTTCGGCCGGATCAGGCGGGAGCGGCTCGTGGACTGGGCGACCCTCGGGATGATCGCGGAGGTGCTCAGCCCACGGTCCGGGCCCGCTGCTCCGGATGCTCCGGGTCGATGTGCCAGCTGATCACGCGGACCGGGCGGATCCGGATCAGGTCGTCGCTGAAGAAGCCCTCGCCGACGTCCATCCGGCCCTTCGCGAGCTCGGCGCGGCCGCGCACCTCCACGCCCCGCCCCCAGCCCGGCCGGAGCGCGCCGGGCTCGTCCTCGGGCGTCATGTCGTCCACGACGAACGACACCCGCGGGTCCCGCTCGACGTTGCGGTACTTGCGGCTGGCGGCGTTCGCGGGGCCGCCGATGTCGATCGTCCCGTCGTCGTTGAGGCGGAACGTGACGGGCCGCACTTGCGGGCCGCCGTCGGGTCCGATCGTCGACAGGCGGCCCAGGCTCTGCCGGGACAGGTAGGCGCGCTCGGCGTCCGTGAAGGGGGTCGAGGTCATCGTCGAGTCTCCGTTCGTGCGCGGTGGTGAGTTCGGCGGGACCGACGCTAGAACCTCAAGCCGACTTCAGGTCAAGCGGCGCCCGGACGGCCGACGCCCGATCGCCGCGAATGCGAGTCCGAGCTCTGGCTAGGACTCGCAAATCGTCTCCATAAGCGGTCTACTCCTCGAATCTGCGAGGCAGTACGCTGTGCGCCGTGACGACGTTCAGGATCAGTGAGGCGGCCGCGCTGCTCGGCGTCAGCGCCGACACCGTCCGCCGCTGGGTGGACGGCGGGCGCCTTCCCGCCGACCGGGACGAGCACGGCCACCGGCGGGTCCCGGGCGCCGAGCTCGCCGCCTTCGTCCGCGACCAGGCGCGAAAGGCCTCCGAAGCCGCCGGGCCGTCCGACCAGGACGGCCGGTTCTCCTCGGCGCGCAACCGGATGCGAGGCATCGTTACCGACGTCGTCCGGGACGGCGTGATGGCTCAGGTGGAGATCCAGGCGGGCCCATTCCGCGTCGTCTCGCTGATGAGCCGGGAGGCCGCGGACGAACTCGGGCTGCGCGTCGGCGTGGTCGCGGAGGCCGTCGTGAAGTCCACCAACGTCGTCGTGGAAGTGGCCGAGCCGGGCTGAACCCGATGCCTTCCCTGAGGAGAACTGTGTTGAAGCGCATTCCCGTCGGCGTGGCAGCCGTGTCCCTGTTGGCGGCCGCGGCGGCGGGCTGCGGTGACACCGGCGACGACTCCGGCGGTGGCGGCGGCAAGAGCGGCGGCACGCTGACGGTGTTCGCGGCGGCCTCGCTCACCGAGACGTTCACCGCGCTCGGCAAGGCGTTCGAGGGCTCGCACCCCGGCGTGAAGGTGAAGTTCAACTTCGGCGGCAGCTCGACGCTCGCCCAGCAGATCACGCAGGGCGCCCCCGC
This sequence comes from Actinomadura fibrosa, assembly GCF_900659615.1. Lineage (GTDB taxonomy): Bacteria > Actinomycetota > Actinomycetes > Streptosporangiales > Streptosporangiaceae > Spirillospora > Spirillospora fibrosa. The sequence continues at coordinate 6,546 of NZ_CAACUY010000332.1, forward strand.
CGACGTGTTCGCCGCCGCGAGCCCCGCGACGATGAAGACGGTGACCGACGGCGGCGACGCGGACGGCACGCCGCAGGTGTTCGCCAGGAACCGGCTCGTCATCGCCGTCCCGAAGGACGACCCCGGGAAGGTCGGCAAGCCGTCCGACCTGTCCCGGTCCGGGCTGAAGGTCGTCCTGTGCGCCGTGCAGGTGCCGTGCGGCGCCGCGGCGGAGAAGGCGCTCGCGGCGGCCAAGGTCGCGGTCAAGCCCGTCTCGCGGGAGCAGGACGTCAAGGCCGTCCTCACGAAGGTCCGGCTCGGCGAGGCCGACGCCGGGCTCGTCTACCGCACGGACGCCAGGGCGGCGGGCGGCCAGGTCAAGGGCATCGAGTTCGCCGAGTCGGCGCAGGCGGTCAACGACTATCCGATCGCCCGGGTGGCGAAGGCGCCGCAGGCGGCGCTGGCGGGGGAGTTCGTGCGCCTCGTGCTGTCGCCGCAGGGCCGGGCGACGCTGACCGGAGCAGGCTTCGAGGCGCCGTGACAGCGTTCGCGACGGGCCGCCGGTGAGGAGGCGGGAGCGTGACCGGTGGGCGGGCGGCGGGCGCCCGCCGTGGGTGCTGCTCGTGCCCGCCCTCACCGGCCTCGCCTTCCTCGTCCTGCCGCTCGCGGGGCTGCTCGTTCGCGCGCCCTGGTCGACGCTCGGGACCCGGCTCGGCGAGCCGCAGGTGCTGGAGGCGCTCCGCCTCTCGATGGTCAGCGCCACCCTCGCCACCGGCGTCTGCCTGCTGCTCGGCGTGCCGCTCGCGTGGATGCTGGCCCGGGTGCCGTTCCCCGGCGCCCGGCTCGTCCGCGCCCTCGTCACCGTGCCACTGGTGCTGCCCCCGGTCGTCGGCGGCGTCGCGCTGCTCCTCGTCCTCGGGCGGCGCGGCCTCGCGGGCGCGTGGCTCGACTCCGCGTTCGGGATCACGCTGCCGTTCAGCACCGCCGGCGTCGTGCTGGCCGAGACGTTCGTGGCGATGCCGTTCCTGGTGATCAGCGTCGAGGGCGCGCTGCGCGCCGCGGACTCCCGCTACGAGGAGGCCGCCGCCACGCTCGGCGCCACCCGCTGGACGACCTTCCGGCGGGTCACGCTGCCGCTCGTCGCGCCCGGCATCGCGGCCGGGGCGATCCTCTGCTGGGCGCGGGCGCTCGGCGAGTTCGGCGCGACGATCACGTTCGCGGGCAACTTCCCGGGCCGGACGCAGACGATGCCGCTCGCCGTCTACCTGGCCCTGGAGACCGACCCGCAGGCGGCGATCGTCCTCAGCCTGGTCCTGCTCGCGGTGTCGGTGGTGGTGCTGGCCGCGCTCCGGGACCGCTGGGTGAGCACCTCATGACCGCGGGGCTGGACGCGCGGGTGGTGGTGCGGCGCGGGGTGTTCGACCTCGACCTCGCGTTGAGGGCTGCGCCGGGCGAGGTGGTCGCGCTGCTCGGCCCGAACGGCGCCGGGAAGTCCACCGCGCTGCGCGCCCTCGCCGGGCTGGTCCCGATGGCGGGCGGGCACCTGCGCGTGGACGGGGCGGACCTGCGCCCGCTGCCCCCGGAGCGCCGGAGGATCGGCATGGTCTTCCAGGACTACCTGCTGTTCCCGCACCTCAGCGCCCTCGACAACGTCGCGTTCGGCCTGCGCTGCCAGGGGGCGCGCAAGCGCGCGGCCCGGCGCGAGGCGGCCGGGTGGCTGGAGCGCGTCGGCCTCGCCGGGCACGCCGCCGCGCG
>NZ_CAACUY010000333.1 GCF_900659615.1 Actinomadura fibrosa
GACAAGGTCGGGGACGTCGCGCGGCGGCCCGGCCGGCGTGCCGTCCTCGGCGAGCGGCCGCAGCCGTCCGCCGCCCCCCGGCCCGGCGGCCACCGCGATCCTCACGCGCCCATTGTCGCTCCGCCCACCGACAGAACGGCGCCCGGCCTCGGCGGACGCCGGGACGCGGGCCAGGCCGACAGAGAAGGCCGGTCGGCCGGGATGTCGCCCCTGCGCTGACGCGGGTCGGGCGCATAGAGAAGGACCCCTCCGCGCCGGGTGTGCACGGAGGGGTCCTGCCGCGAGTCTTCCAGGGGCCCAGGGCCGCGGCCCCCTGGAAGGACGAACGAGTGCCTCAGGCCGCGAGGGAGACCTGCTGGCCGGCCGGGGTGTCGCCGTACCGGTCGATGACCTTGTTGAGCTGGATCTGGTAGTACAGCACGCCGAAGCCGAAGATGCCGAGCAGGAAGCCCATCCCGCCGCTGCAGGTCTCGGGCAGGCCCGCGGCCCGCTGCGCCTGGGCGATGCGGCCGCCGAGCTTGACGAACACGATGAGCGGCCAGATGCCGAGGGTGATGCCGCCGAACACCAGCGACAGCAGCGCGTTCGTCGCCGCGTCACCGGTGCGGCGGTCGTACTGGAAGAGCTCGGCGTGGACCTTGTAGAACCACACCAGGCCGTAGATGCCGAAGGTGATGATGGGGAGGCCGAGCCAGGCGCCGACGGGGTTGCGGCGCTTCATGTTGTAGCCCGTGCCGGCGGCGGCCGGCGCCTGCTGGTGCTGCTGCGCCGGGGCGTAGCCGCCCTGGTACGCCTGCTGCTGCTGGTGGTGCTGGCCCTGACCCTGCTGGGGGTAACTCATCGAGTCGTCTCTCCTGAGGACGCGGTCGTTGTCCGGCCGGCCGTCCGTTACGGTTCACCCGTTCACTGAGCGAAGTCTGTAACGAGAGCGGACGGCCTCGCGGGGTAAGAAGCCAATGATGTCGGTTTTGTTCGCGGATTTCTTCGGAACGGGACTTATCGCAGCGGAATCGTCACCTCGTCCTCGCAGGGCGGGTCCGTCTCCTGGTCGCCGCAGCCGGTCGCCGCGTAGACGCGGATGCGCAGCTCCGCCTCCGTGACGTCCAGCCGCAGGAAGTGCTTGAAGAACGGCGGGGTGTCCCAGTCGGCCATCTCGGACCGGAACCGCTGCGGGAGCCGGCGCACCGGCAGCCGCGCGAACCGGGCGCGCGGCCGGCGCCCGCGCGGCACGCCCAGCAGCGCGGCGACGAAGCGCGCGCGCCGGGACGGCTCCGCCGCGTACCCGCGCCCGGCCTTGATGCCGAGCCGGTGCTCGATGGCCGCCGTGGCCTCCTCCGGCGTCAGCTCGAACAGCCCCGGCATCCGCAGCCACCGGCCGTAGAGCCTGCTGTAGCGCGACAGGGAGTCGCCGCGCAGCGGGTAGCAGCGGAACCTCTGCTCGTTGACCACGGTGGTGCGCGGGATCACGTGGGTGGCGTGCATGAACGCCCCGCCGCCGCCGGAGACGATGTAGTTGATGGTGCGGCCGTCGGCCAGCGCCATCGGGTAGCGCTGGTAGTTGTGGATGTCGCCGCCGATCGCGGCCACGAAGTTGTGCGCCGGGTCCTGGACGATCTCGTCCACCGTGCCGCCGCCCTCGATCTCGCCGGGACGGTGGTCGTTGTCCACGTAGATGGGCTTGCCCGTGACCAGCATCTTCGGCTTCGGCCCCGCCGAGACCTCGCGCAGCCACTCGCCCTGGTCGCGGTCGATCCCCCCGGTGATGCCGGTGTCGATCCCGATGATGCGCAGGGACGGCGTGTCGATCGCCCAGTACGGGCCGGGCTGCGAGCCCTGCTGGCCCGGCGCCCCCCGGTACAGGTTCCGGGCGTCCGCCAGGGCGCGCGCGTCGACCGTGCCGGGGCGGCGCCAGAGCAGGCGGGGGACGAAGGCGAGCGGACCCTGCCACGGCGGCGGCAGGCAGTCCTCCTCCAGGCCGCAGAAGACGTGCATGAAACCGCGCAGCCCGTCGTACCAGTCGTGGTTGCCCGGGACGGCGAAGATCGGCCCCGGGTAGTCCTTGTAGGGCCGGAAGAACTTCTCCGGGTACTCCCCCGCGTCGCCCGTCGGGTAGATGACGTCGCTCGCGATGATCATGAAGTCGGTGCCGGCGGCCGCGTGCAGCAGCGGCGGGACCACCGCGTACTGCGACTTGTCGCCCTCGCCGGTGTCCCCCATCAGGACGAACGAGAACTCCGGCGCCGAGCGGTGCACGGTGAACGCGGCGGGCGTCCCGCGCTCGCGCAGCGCCCCGACGCAGCGCCGGCGGATCGCGTCGGACGGGTCGCCGAACAGCCGCGCGACCACGTCGTTGCGGGACCGCCACAGCACCGACGGGCGCCGCCACGAGAAGTCGGGGACGCGCTCCGGCAGCAGATCGGTGAACGAGCCGGGCTTCCCGCACGTCCAGCCGGCCCCTCCCTCGGAGGTGCGGGAGTTCTCGGGCAGGGGCGCGGGCCCGGCGGCTTCCTCCGCACGCACAGAACACCTCCGGGGGGAGTGAGGGGGTGCTCACAGCCTGTCCCGGAGGTGATCTACGCGTCAAGCCGGTTGCGGGAACGCACCACGGCGAGGCGCCCCGATGCGGGATCGGTGCGGACGGAGGGCCGATCCAGCGCGAAACCAGCGCGGGTTCAGTGCGCGCCCGTTCCGGTGAGCGCGCGGACCTCCAGCTCCGCGTACTTCTCGTCCGTGCGCTCCTTCGACAGGACGGTCCCGAGGTAGGCGCACAGGAAGCCGACCGGGATCGAGATGAGGCCCGGGTTCTGGAGCGGGATCGGCGCGACGGTCGTCTCGCTGAACAGCGCGTCCACGTTGCCCTTCGGGATCGTGTCGGACTTGCCGCCCCAGCAGATCGGGCTCAGCAGCACGATCCCGACCGCCGTGACGAGGCCGCCGTAGATCCCCGCGACCGCGCCGACCGTGTTGAACCGCTTCCAGAACAGCGAGAACAGCAGCGTCGGCAGGTTCGCGGACGCGGCGATCGCGAACGCGAGCGCCACCAGGAACGCCACGTTCAGCCCGCGCGCGAAGATGGACAGCACGATCGCGATCGCGCCGATGACGATGGCCGAGTACCGCGCCATCACCACCTCGTCCCGCTCGCTCGCCTTGCCGCGCTTGAACACGTTGGCGAACAGGTCGTGCGCGAACGAGGACGACGAGGCCAGCGTCAGCCCCGCGACCACGGCGAGGATCGTCGCGAACGCCACCGCCGCGATGATCGCCAGGAAGACCGCGCCGCCGGTGGAGCCGGAGCCGCCGCCGAGCTCCTGCGCGAGCTGCGGCGCCGCGGTGTTGCCGCCCTTGTCCTGCGCCGCGATCGCCTTGCCGCCGACCAGCGCCGCCGCGCCGAACCCGATCACCAGCGTCATCAGGTAGAACACGCCGATGATGCCGATGGCCCAGTTGACCGACGTCCGCGCGGCCCGCGAGTTCGGGACGGTGTAGAAGCGGATGAGGATGTGCGGGAGCCCGGCCGTCCCGAGGACGAGGGCCAGGCCGAGCGACAGCAGGTCGAGCTTCGACCACACGTCGGTGGCGCCGTACTTCAGGCCCGGCTTGAGGAACGCGTCGCCCTTGCCGCTCTTGTCCGCGGCGTCGCCGAGGAGGTCGGAGAGGTTGAAGCTGTACTTCGACAGGACCCAGACGGTCATGACGATCGCGCCGCTCATCAGCATGACGGCCTTGACGACCTGCACCCACGTGGTGCCGCGCATCCCGCCGACCGTCACGTAGAAGATCATCAGGGCGCCGACGACCACGATCGTCCAAATCTTGGCTGCCTCGCCGGAGACGTCGAGCAGCAGCCCGACCAGCGCGCCCGCGCCGACCATCTGCGCGAGCAGGTAGAAGATCGACACGACGATCGTGGAGATGCCGGCGGCGGCGCGGACCGGCCGCTGCCGCATCCGGAACGCCAGCACGTCCGCCATCGTGAAGCGGCCCGAGTTGCGCAGCAGCTCGGCGACCAGGAGCAGCGCGACGAGCCAGGCGACCAGGAAGCCGATCGAGTACAGGAAGCCGTCGTAGCCCGACAGCGCGAACAGGCCCGCGATGCCGAGGAACGACGCGGCCGACATGTAGTCGCCGCTGATGGCCAGGCCGTTCTGCAGCGGCGAGAACCCGCGCCCGCCCGCGTAGAAGTCGGCGGCGGTCTTGTTCTGCCGGGACGCCCAGAGCGTGATCCACAGGGTGAGGGCCACGAAGACGGCGAACAGGATGAGCGAGAACGTGCGGTGCTCGTTGTCGGAGGCCGCCAGCACGGGGGCGGCGTACTGCTGGGGGCTCACTCGCCGTCCTCCTCACGGCCGGTGCCGGCCTGCTTCGGGTCGGTCCTCTTCCCCGGGTCGGCGGGCGCGCCGGGCTCGGCGGGTCCGGCGGGCCGGGTGGATCCGGCGGGCTTCTCCGCGGCCGTCTCGGCCTCGGTCGCGGACCCGGCCGCGGGCGTCTCGGCGGCGGACGTCCCAGCAGCGGACGCCCCGGCCGCAGGAGTCCCGGTGGCGGGCTTCTCAGCCGCAGGCGTCTCGGCCGCAGGAGTCTCGGTGGCGGGGGTCTCGGTAGCGGACGCCTCGGCCGCGGGAGGCTCGGTGGCCGGCGCCTCGGTGGCCGTCTCCGGCTCGGCGACGGTCGTGGCGGCGGCACCTGGCGCCGCGGCGCCGGCGCCCGCGACGGCCTGGTCCGCCTTGGCGCGGACGCCGTCCGCCAGGGGCTCCAGGCGGCGGCGCGCGTAGCGCTCGTACGCCCAGGCGATCAGGAAGGTGGAGACGAACTGGAGGAGGCCGAAGATCAGCGCGACGTTGATCTCGCCGACGACCTTCTTGCCCATGAAGTCGCGCGCGTACGCCGACAGCACGACGTAGAGCAGATACCACGTGAGGAACGCGGCCGTCATGGGGAAGACGAAACCGCGGAAGGCGTGGCGGAGCCGCTCGAACTCCGGGGTCCGTCTGAGCTGCGCGTAGGCCGCGTTGTCGAGTCCGCCTCCCGCGGACCCCGGCCCTGCCGACTCGGTTGTCACGACCACCTCCGCCGAATGATCAATCTCTGCGAATCTCTCCGGGAACCGCGGCCACGATGCCCGACGGTGATGGCCGATGGAGGCCAAATGACCAAGAACTTGGTTGGGTTGCGCGAACGGATACACGGCCGATGCAACCCCGATGCGAGACCGTGATCCACATCACATCGACACTGCGGTATGGGAACGTCACTCCGCGATGATGGCCGCGGGTCACCGTGGCGCGGCTCAGATCAGGGCGTGCCCCGTCCGTCCCGGGATCGGCGCGCCCGGCACCGGCGGAGCCGCCGGTGCGACGACGGTACCGGGGGTGGGGGCGGGGGCGGTGAGGCTCCGCACCGGGACGGGCCGGGACGGGAACCCGAGCGCCCTCCTCAAGGCGGAGCCACCGAGGACGGATCCGCCTGCGACGGAGGCCGCCTCGGACGCGGGAACCGCCTCGGACGAGGCAGACCCCCGGCCGAGGCGGAGCGTGGTCGGCGCCGGCGCCACCCCCAGAGACGCCGGCGCCACCACGACGAGGGCGCCCGCGGTCATCATGAGTCCCCCCAGAACGGCGAGCGATCGCCTTCCCATGATGCCTCCACAGACGGCCCCAAGGTCCCGAAAGTGGGACGTTCACGACGCTATCCGGAGGGCCGTAATGGAGGCGTAAATCGACCCAAACGGCGGTCCCAAATCTGCGACAACGATGAGAGCCCAGGTCAGAATGCCCGCGCCCTGCTCCGGCCGGGCGTGCGGGCGGGGCTCAGGGCGCCAGGACGCTCAGGGGGCCAGGACGCGCAGCGCGCCCGGCATCACCCGTGCGGTGACCGGCAGGACGCCGGGCAGCTCGCCGTCCGCGCCGTACGGCAGGGTGCGGCCGGGCGGGCCCGCGAGCTCGATCCGCACCTCGCGGCCGCGCAGCACCTCGACCTGGGGCCTGCGCACGTGCGAGCCGTCCGCCAGTTCGCGCATGACGGCGAAGAAGAGCGGCTTCGGGGCCGTGCCGATGAGGACGACGTCCAGCAGCCCGTCGTCCACCCGGGCGTCCGGGGCGATGTGCTTGCCGAAGCCGTAGTAGCCGGAGTTCGCGGCGACGACGGTGTAGCCGCGGCGCAGGTGCTCCTCGCCGTCCACCGTCACCTGGTAGTCGGCGGGACGCCACGACAGGATCGCCCGGAGCGCCCCGGCGTAGTAGGCGGCCGAGCCGCGGAGCAGCCGCGTCCGGTTCGCGTTGTCGTTGGCGACCGCGTCCACCCCGGCGTACACGCTGCCGAGGACGGGCGTGCCGTTGGCCTCGATCGCGTCCACGGCGCGCGGCTCGCCCTCCAGCAGCAGCCGCGCCAGCTCGCCGGGGCCGGACGGGACGCCGAGCTGCCGGGCGAAGTCGTTGCCGCGCCCGGCGGGCACGATGCCGAGGACCGCGTCCGTCCCGGCGAGGGCGCCGCCGACGCAGCCGACCATGCCGTCGCCGCCGACGCCGAGGACGACGCGTCCGGCCGCGCCGGCCGCGCGGGCGACGGTGGCGGCGTGCTCCAGGCCGCGGCTGTACTCGACCTCGACGTCCGCGCCAGCCTCGCGGAGCAGCCGGGCCAGCGGGATCAGCGTGGAGGCGGACGCGGACCCGCCCGCCGCGGGGTTGACGACGGCGGTGAACGCGCGGGGGGACGGCGGTCCGGGGGGCGGCGCCATGGCGGCTACTCCCCCGCACCCGGCGGACGCGAGGACGACGGATCCGCCCCCGGCTCGGCGGGCGGGACGAGGATGCCGGGGTTGAGGATTCCGGCCGGGTCGAGCCTGTCCTTGACCGCGCGCAGCACCGCGGACCCGAGCGGCCCGATCTCGCGGGCGTACCAGTCCCGGTGGTCGGCGCCCACGCCGTGGTGGTGGCTGATCGTCCCGCCCGCGGCGAGGATCGCGTCGCAGGCCGCGTGCTTCGCCTTCGCCCAGTGCGCGACCGGGTCGGGCCCCTGTGCCGACACGATCGTGAAGTAGAGCGACGCGCCCGCCGCGTAGACGTGCGAGATGTGGCACATGACCAGCGGCGGGGTGCCCGCGCCCGAGAGCGCGCCGATCAGCGCGCAGCGGACCGCCTCGTACAGCGCGGGGACGTCCGACCAGAACGTCGCCGTCTCCAGCGTCTCGACGAAGGCGCCCACGTCGAGCAGCGCGTCCCGCAGGTAGGGGGCGTCGAAGCGGCCGTGCTCCCACTTCTCGCCCGGCGCGGCGCCGAGCGGCTCCCCGCCCGCCCGCGCCAGGACCTCGGCCGCCCGGGCGCGCCGGTCGGCGATCTCGTCCGGCGTGCCCTCGAAGCCGAGGACGGCCAGCGCCCCCGCGCTCGCCGACGAGCCCGCGGCGGACGCGCCGATCGCCGCCGGGTCGGCGAGCCCGACCATGGTCTCGGCCTCGTCGGACAGCCGGAGCACCGCCGGGAGCGGGCCGTCCTGCGCGAGCCGCCGCAGCGCCGCGGTGCCCGCGCCGAACGAGGCGAAGCGCCAGCCCTCGTAGGCGGTGGCCGCCGGGACCGGGCGGATCCGGACGCGCACCGAGGTGATCACGCCGAACGCGCCCTCGGAGCCGAGGACGAGCTGGCGCAGGTCGGGCCCGGCGGCCGACTTCGGCGCGCGGCCGAGGTCGAGCGTGCCCTCGGGCGTGGCGACGGTGAGCCCCACGACCATGTCGTCGAACCGCCCGTACCCGGCGGACGCCTGGCCGCTGGACCGCGCGGCGGCGAACCCGCCGACGGACGCCCACTCGTAGGACTGCGGGAAGTGGCCGAGCGTGTAGCCGCGCTCGGCGAGCAGGGCCTCCGCGGCCGGGCCCCGCAGGCCCGGTTGCAGGACGGCGGTCCGGGACACCTCGTCGAGCTCGGCCAGGGCGTCCATGCGCCGCAGGTCGAGGGCCACGAACGCGTCCACCCCGCCCGGCGCCGCCGGGGCGAGGCCGCCGACGACGGAGGTGCCGCCGCCGAACGGGACCACCGCGACGCGGGCGGCGGCGCAGGCGCGCAGCACGGCGAGGACCTCGTCGTGGCCCCCGGGCAGCACGACGGCGTCCGGCGCGTCGGACGTCTCACCCGCCCGGATGCGCAGCAGGTCGGGAGTCGACTTGCCGCGCGTGTGGCGGATCCGCGCCTCGGCGTCGGTGCGGACGTGCTCGGCGCCGCCGACCGCCTCGGCGAGCGCCGCCAGCTCGTCCGGCGACAGCCGCGACGGCGCGACGTCGACGGCG
>NZ_CAACUY010000334.1 GCF_900659615.1 Actinomadura fibrosa
TCGCCGTCGTCGAGCGAGGCGGGGCCGTCCGCCGCGAGGATCGCGTTCCACAGGCCCGCCTCGGCGCCCTCGGCGGCGTCGGCCGCCTCCGGCCCGCCGGTCGATCCGGACGGTCGCGGCGAGCGTCAGCCCGACGATCATCGCCGCGATCAGGCCCGCCGTGAGCAGGCGCCGTACGAGTGTCTGTGCCATGGGGATCTCCTCCGAGACGGGCCCGCCGGGGCGGGGGACGGCCCGGCCGCGCCACGGGGTGGTCGCGCGGCCGGGCCGGGACCGTGCCGGTACCGGCGCCGGTACCAGGTCCGGCGTCAGCCGATCGGCCCGCGCCGGCGCCGCCACCAGAGGGTGCCGCCGCCGGCCACGAAGGCCGCGCCGATGCCCAGGGCGAGGACCGGGACGACGGGGACGCCGTCGCCGCCGGTGGGCTCGCTGTTCGACGCGGGGGCGAGGTCGCCGAGCCGCGTGGCCTTCTTCCCGTCGGCCTCGCCGCGGGCCGAGCCCCGCACGCTGGACCCGGACGTCGGCAGCGCGACGTACGGGAACGCGTTCTCCAGCTTGACGTCGTTGGCGTCGACCTTGTCGCCGAGGTCGTTCTTGTTGTTGAGCAGCTCGCCCTCGGCGACCTGGAGGGAGATGTCGACGGTGTCGTCGGTCAGGCGCCGGCCGTTGGGGTAGCCGGCGTTGTCGCCGTCCAGGACGCCGAGCCGCTTGGGCTTCGCCGCCGGCGGGATCGACGTGTTGAGCCGCATCAGCTCGGCCGGGCGGACGTTCGGCGGCTGGTTCAGCCCCTTGACGCCCGTCAGGAACACCGACACGAGGTCGTTGCGCGGCGTCGCCGGCGCCGGGATCTTGTAGATGCCCTGGATGAGCTTCGGCAGCTCGGGGTTGGTGACGTACTGCGCGAACTGCGCGTCGTTCCACGGCACCGAGGCGTTGAACTTGTCCTTGTCCTTCACCGGGACGACGAGCTCGTTCACCAGCGGGTCGCCGAGACGCGACACCTGCACCCAGTCCCCGGCGGCGTTCTGCCGCTGCACGGCGGAGTAGACGCCGACGATCGGCTGCCCCGGCTTGGTGAGCGCCTTGGTCGGGATCTGGAGGGCCAGCGACTGGACGTTGTAGCCGCGCAGCGTGTCATTGCCGACCTCCTTGAAGTTCCCCCCGTACAGCAGGTCGAAGACGCGCAGGTCGAGGAAGAACGGGTCGTCGGCCTGCCCGGCGAACACCTGCGCGCCGCTCGGCAGCGTCTTGACGGCCTGGTTGCGCAGCGTCCGGTAGTCGGGCATCGACGCCTTGCCGACGTGGGACGGCGCGACGGGCACGCCGGACGCCAGCGTCCGCGACCCGACGACGGCGCCGTCCTTGCGCTGGATGAGCGTCAGGTCGTAGGTCTGCCGGAAGTTGAGGTTCGGGTCGGTGAGGCTGCGCACCGGACCGGTGTTGTAGAGGAACGTGTTCTGGTTCTGGTACGAGTCCTTGAAAGTGAACCGGTAGGTGAACTCGGGAAGCGAGTCGCCGTCGTTGTCGACGTTGATCTCGTACCGCGCGTCCTTGGCGAACTTGTAGAAGTTCGGCCCGCCCGCCGGCTCCTCGAACGGCAGGAAGTTCGCCACGAGGGTGGTGGTGTCCGGCTTGTCGGGGCTGACGAAGGCGTAGACGTCGGTGTTGTCGTACTGGGGCTGCCCCGAGACGAGGGGCGCCTCGCGGTGGCTGGACGCCGTGGCGGCGCCGGGCCCGAGGCCGGACACCCCGCCGGCGGCGAGCGCCGCGCCCACGGTGAGCAGCGCGGCGGCCCGGGTCCGGGCGGCCCGGGAACGGGCGGAGAGCGGTCGTGACATCGCTGGGTCCTTCTCGCGAGCCAGGCGGTGCGCTGGTCCGGCACCGCTGATATCTCGCTCTTCGGCGCCGTCCGTCCCGCGGATGGGAATGTGGCCGGATGGGGCCAGGGACCCGGCGGACCTCGGGTTTCGAGCGTCTCAGGCGCCGCGCGCGACTGACCCGCCGCCGGGCGGGTCAGTCGCAGCCGAGCGTCGCCGCCGCTCGCAGCAGGTCGTCCGCGAGGGCCCGGTCGCCTTCCGTGCGGTGCGGGAACCGGGCGGGGGCGATGCGGTCGGCGAGCAGCCGGCAGAAGTCCTCGGCCGACGCGATGACGGTGACGTCGGGGAGGCCGGGCCCCTCGCCGGGCGCGAGCGGGACGAGCCATTCGCCCGCCCCGGGGCCGGTGAGCAGCAGCCGCGCGGTCCGTCCCGGGTGGTGGCGGCCGAGCGCCCGCAGCGCCCGGGGCAGCAGGCCGGTGCCGAGCTCGACGACGAAGCGCAGGTGCTCGCCGGGCGGCGGCTCCGCGGGCCGGCCCAGCGCGGCGCGGATGTCGTCGGCGTGCGTCCAGGTCTCGAACGCCCGCTGGACGAGCGCGACGCGCCCGGACGCCGGGACGCGCTCGGCCCCGGCGAGCGAGGCGCGCCGGTCGAGGAGGCGGGCGTCCGCCGAGACCCCGCGCACGACGGCCCCCGCCTGGGCGTACCACGCCTCGCGCGCGCCCCCGGCCCGGCCGGCGGGGAGCCCGAGGTCGGCGGCGAACGCGGCGTCGTTCCCGGTGAGGTGGGCGACGAGGTCCAGGACGGAGGCGTAGCGCGGCACGGGCGTCCGCCAGTGCGCGGCCGTCAGCGTGCCGAGGAGCCGGTCCATGCCCGCGACCTGCTCGGCGTAGGCGCCGGCCAGGTCCTCCGCGGGCACCGCCCCGGCGACCGCCCCGGCGACCATTCCGGCGGTGGCCGTCGCGGCCGCTCCCGCGTCGAGGGCGCTTCCGGCGGACGTTCCGGGACGGCTGCGGCGCGCCGCCGCGAGGACGCTCTCGCGCAGCCGCGGCGGCGGGCGGACGGCGACGGCGGCGGCCAGCAGGCCCGCGGTGTCCCGCAGGCGGCCCGCCTCCCGGGAGCAAGGGCCGCAGGCCGACAGGTGCTCGCCGATCACCGTGGCCTCGTCGGACGGGCAGGCGTCGAGCGCCCACGCGGCGAGCGCCCCGCTCGCGGCGGGGTGCCGGTCCTCGCTCATCTCGGCCTCCACTCCGAAAGTACGCCAGGTGGCCCCTTTCCACCATGCACGTGGACGGAACGGCTCCCAGTTCACTCCGCCGCCCGATCCGCCGCCTGAACAGCCGTCCATGCGGGCCGGGGGAGCGTCATGGGAACAGCCCCTCGCTCTCCAGCCGGCGGCCCAGCTGCGCCAGGGCGCTGCGTATGCGCGACTTGGCCGTCCCCTCGGGGATGCCCAGCGCGACGGCGACCTCCCGGTAGGTCAGCCCGCGGTAGTAGGCCAGTTCGAGGGCGTCGCGCAACGGCGGGGACAGCGCGTTCAGCGACCGCTTCACGCCGCTCGCGAGCTCGCCCGCCAGCACCGCCTCGTCCGCGCCGCCGGGGCCGGTGCGGTCGGCGTCCTCGGGCGGCGGGCGGCGCCGCCGCGCCTCGCGGCGGACCCAGTCGACCGCCCGGCGGTGCGCCAGCGTGGCGAGCCATCCGCGCAGCGAGCCGCGCTCGGGGTCGAAGGCCAGCGGGCGTTCCCACAGCCCGACGAACACCTCCTGGGTGACGTCGCGGGCGGCCTCGGCGTCGCCGGTGACCCGGCGGGCGAGCCCGTGCACGAGCGGGGCGTACATGTCGTAGATCTCGCCCAGCGCGTCGTCGTCCCCCGCGGCGAGCCGCGCGCGGAGGTCCGCGTCGCGGGCGGGCGCCGCCTCAGACGCGTCCACCTCACCACCACCCGTCCTCGACCGGCCCAGCGGGAATTGTCTCACCCCCGCGCCGGGCCGTACATGATCTTCGTCCGGTCCGCGGGGAGGACGGCCGCGGCCGCGGACCCCGCGCAGGTCCCGCCGCCGGGTGGCCTGGTCCGGCCACGGCCGGGGCCCGGCGACCCGGGAAGCAGGGGTTCCGAGGGGGACGGTTCGATCATCAGACCGCTTACGATCTCTGGATGAGCGGTCTCTACGCCATCAGCGACCTGCACGTCGGCTTCCCCGACAACCGCGCGTTCGTCGAGGGCCTGCGCCCCGCGTCCGGAGACGACTGGCTGATCGTCGCCGGGGACGTCGCCGAGCGGTTCGCCGACGTCGAGTGGACGCTGCGCACGCTGGCCGGGCGCTTCTCCACCGTCGTCTGGGTGCCGGGCAACCACGAGCTGTGGACCACCAAGGACGACCCCGTGCAGGCGCGCGGAGAGAGCCGCTACCGGCGGCTCGTCGACATGTGCCGGGGCATCGGCGTCCTCACCCCGGAGGACCCGTACCCCGTCTGGGACGGCGAGGGCGGACCCGTGACGATCGCGCCGCTGTTCGTCCTGTACGACTACACGTTCCGGCCGGAGGGCGCCGCCACCAAGGAGGAGGCGCTGAAGCTGGCCCACGAGGCGGGCGTCGTCTGCACGGACGAGGTGTACCTGTACCCCGATCCCTACCCCACCAGGGACGCCTGGTGCGACGCGCGCATCGCCTACAGCGAGCGGCGCCTGAGCGAGCTGCCGCCCGGCACCAGGACCGTCCTCGTCAACCACTGGCCGCTGATCCGCGAACCCACGCGCGTCCTGTGGTACCCCGAGTTCGCGCAGTGGTGCGGGAGCGAGCGCACGGGCGACTGGCACGTCCGGTACGGCGCCGTCTCCGTCGTGTACGGGCACCTCCACATTCCCAGGACGATCTGGAGCGAGGGCGTCCCGCACGTGGAGGTGTCGGTCGGCTACCCGCGCGAGTGGCGCAAGCGCGAGTCGGGGCCGCTCGGGCCGCGCCGCGTCCTCCCCGCGCTGGAGCGGCAGCCGTGATCGAGCGGATCCTCCCGCCGGGGGTGGCGGTGGCGGCGGCCTACGACGACCCGGCCGAGGCCGTCCTCCACCCGGAGGAGCGGCCCGCCGTGGCGCGGGCGGTGGACAAGCGGCGGCGGGAGTTCACGACCGTCCGCTGGTGCGCCCGCAGGGCTCTCGCCGACCTCGGCCTGCCGCCCGCGCCGATCGTCCCCGGGGACAAGGGCGCGCCGCGCTGGCCCGGCGGCGTCGTCGGGAGCATGACGCACTGCGACGGCTACCGGGCGGCGGCGGTCGCCCGCGCCGGGGACGTGAAGGCGCTCGGCGTCGACGCCGAACCGCACGGGCCGCTCCCGGACGGCGTGCTCGACGCGATCGCCCGGGAGGAGGAGCTGCCCCGGCTGGACGGCCTGCGCCGCGCGTCCCCGGACGTCCACTGGGACCGGCTGCTGTTCTGCGCCAAGGAGGCCGTCTACAAGGCGTGGTTCCCGGTGGCGCGCCGCTGGCTCGGGTTCGAGGACGCCAGCCTCGTCCTGGACCCGGGCGGGACGTTCACGGCGGAACTGCTCATCACGGACGGCCCCTTCACGGGCTTCGAGGGGCGCTGGACGACCGGCCGCGGCATCATCGCCACCGCCATCGCCGTCCCCGCGGAACGGGCCTGACCGACGGCGGTTCAGGCGCTCCGGCGGCCGGGCAGCATCCCCGAGGCCGCGAGGGACAGGAGCCGCTCGCGGAGGGCCGGCTCCTGCTCGGTGGCCATCGCGATGGCGCCCGCGAGCCGCAGCACGTCGAGGAACCCGGCGTCCGCCGGGGCGTCCCCGGACTTCTGGGCCCGGGCGAACAGCGCCTCGCCCTCGGCGCGCATCGTCCGGCACGACGGGAGCGGCTCCGGGCCCTCCTCCCGGAGCGTGACCAGCACGGACGCGGCCATGCCGCGGAACGCGGTGACGTCGGCGACGAACGCCCGCAGCCACGCCAGCAGCGCCTCGCCCGGCTCGGCCGCGTCCGCGAGCTCGCGGGCCCGCGCGCCGAGGCCCTCGTACACGTCGGCGACGAGCGCCTCCAGCAGGGCCTGCCGGGTGGGGAAGTGCCGGTAGAGGGTCCCGATCCCGACGCCCGCCAGCCGCGCGACGCCCTCCAGCGAGGCGCCCGCGCCGTCCCGCAGGAACGTCTCGCGGGCGGCGGCGAGCAGCCGGGCGCGGTTGCGGCGCACGTCGGCGCGCTCGGGACGGGACGGGACCCGTGGCGTGTCGTCGCTGGTCACCAGATGCTCCGGTCCTTTCGTGGCACGGGAACGGCATCGCGGCAACCGGGGACCGCGAGATTGGAACGGTCCCTAGATACTAAGCTCGCCCGGCGGCGGCGCGAGCCGTTCCCCCGGGTCACGGGCCGGAGGGGCGCCCGGCCCGCCCGCCGGGGGAGGCCCGCCACCGGCCCATCGGGGCACCGGCGGCGGGCCGTGCGGCCGGGGTCAGGAGTCGGCGTCGGAGAGCGGCAGGTAGACGCGCCCGCCGCCGGCGCGGAACTGCTCGGCCTTGTCGCGCATCCCGGCGGCCAGGGCCTCGTCCTCGGCGAGGCCGTGCTCGCCGGCGTACCGCCGGACGTCCCGCGTGATCTTCATGGCGCAGAAGTGCGGGCCGCACATCGAGCAGAAGTGCGCGGTCTTGGCCGGGGCGGCGGGGAGTGTGGCGTCGTGGAAGGCGCGGGCGGTGTCGGGGTCGAGGGACAGGTTGAACTGGTCCTCCCAGCGGAAGTCGAACCGGGCGTCCGACAGCGCGTCGTCCCACGCCTGCGCGCCCGGATGGCCCTTGGCGAGGTCGGCGGCGTGCGCGGCGATCTTGTAGGCGATCACCCCGGCCTTGACGTCGTCGCGGTCGGGCAGGCCGAGGTGCTCCTTGGGCGTGACGTAGCAGAGCATCGCGGTGCCGTGCCAGCCGATCATCGCGGCGCCGATGGCCGAGGTGATGTGGTCGTGGCCCGGCGCGATGTCGGTGGTCAGCGGCCCGAGCGTGTAGAACGGCGCGCCGCCGCACCACTCCTGCTGCCGGTCGACGTTCTCCTTGATCTTGTGCATGGGGACGTGCCCCGGCCCCTCGTTCATGACCTGGTTGCCGTACTCGGCGGCGATCCGGGTCAGCTCGCCCTGGGTGCGCAGCTCGGCGAACTGCGCCTCGTCGTTGGCGTCGGCGATCGAGCCCGGGCGCAGCCCGTCCCCGAGCGACCAGGTGACGTCGTAGGCGGCGAAGATCTCGCACAGCTCCCGGAAGTGGGTGTAGAGGAAGTTCTCCTCGTGGTGCGCCAGGCACCACGCCGCCATGATCGAGCCGCCGCGCGAGACGATGCCGGTCCTGCGGCGCGCGGTCAGCGGCACGTACCGCAGCAGCACCCCGGCGTGGACGGTCATGTAGTCCACGCCCTGCTCGGCCTGCTCGACCACGGTGTCGCGGAAGACCTCCCAGGTCAGCTCCGCCGGGTCGCCACCGGCCTTCTCCACCGCCTGGTACAGCGGGACGGTCCCGACCGGGACCGGCGCGTTGCGCAGGATCCACTCGCGGGTGGTGTGGATGTCGCGGCCCGTCGACAGGTCCATGACCGTGTCGGCGCCCCACCGGGTCGCCCACGTCATCTTCTCGACCTCCTCCTCGATCGAGGAGGCCACCGCCGAGTTGCCGATGTTGGCGTTGACCTTGACCAGGAAGTTGCGGCCGATGACCATCGGCTCGCTCTCGGGGTGGTTGACGTTGGCGGGCAGCACCGCCCGGCCCGCCGCCAGCTCGTCCCGGACGAACTCCGGCGCCACGCCCTCGCGCAGCGCCGCGAACTCCATCTCGGGGGTGACCTCGCCGCGCAGGGCGTAGGCGCGCTGGGTCACCGCCGTCCCGGACGCCCGGCGCGGCCGCCGCGGCGCGAACGCCGCCGGCTCGCGCAGCGGGTCGCCCGAGCGGCGCCCGTCGTCCTCGGGCCGCACGGCCCGTCCCTGGTAGGGGACGGTGTCGCCGCGCTCGGCGATCCACGCCTCGCGCAGCGCCGGCAGCCCGCGCCGGACATCGGTCTCGTGCGCCGGATCGGTGTACGGCCCGGAGGTGTCGTACAGGACGACGGCGCCGCCGTCGGTCAGGGGCACCTCCCGCATCGGCACGCGCAGGTCGGGGCGCGAGCCCTGGAGGTAGGTCTTGCGGGCAGGTGAAACCACGGTTTCGGTCATGACGACTCGATCTCTCCCTACGCCGGCATTACCCGGTCAGGTTCCAGCGGTCAGCGGCCGTCCCAGCCGCTATCTCAGCCCGGTTCGCCGGGCCCCCGCGATCTGTCGCCACCGACGCTAACCCCGCGCCCCCCTGTTGCCGCAACCGGCCCCGGCGGGATACCCGCGCGGGCGCGCGCCGGGCGCGCCGCCGCGCGTGGGCGCGCGGGCATGCCGGG
>NZ_CAACUY010000335.1 GCF_900659615.1 Actinomadura fibrosa
GGGGGCCCGCGGCGCAGCGCCTCCACGACGGCGCGGCTCGCGGTGGGCGACAGCGGGCTGGAGCGGCCCTCGACCGTGTCGTGGACGGCCGTGATCAGCTCCTCCACGCCGAAGGCGCCGTGGACGAGGTAGCCCGCCGCGCCGTTGCGGATCGCCTGCCCGATGATCGCCGAGTCGGTGTCGTAGGACAGCATCAGCACCTTCGCGATGGCGCTGAGCGGTCCCACGGCGGAGATGCCGTCGGTGCCGGGCATCCGGACGTCCAGCAGGACGATGTCGGGGCGGAGCCGCTCGGCCTGCTCCAGCGCGTGGGAGCCGTCCACCGCCTCGCCCACCACGCGCACCCGTCCGGCCTCCAGGAGGCTCACGAGCCCCGCGCGCACCACCGGGTTGTCGTCGACCACCAGGGCGCGCACCGAGGCGCGCACGGAGCCGTTCACGGCCTCGCCGGCCTCCCCGGTCATGAGGCGTGCTCCGCCGCCTCGTGGGCGTCGTCCATGAGGAACGGGCCGTACGGGACGGTGATCGTGATGGACGTGCCGCTTCCGGGGGCCGAGCGCACGGCGAGCCGCCCGCCGACGCGGCCGGCCCGCTCCGCCATCCCGACCAGGCCGTAGTGGCCCTCGCGGGCGAGGAGGCCGAGCCGTCCGCCGACGGGCACGGTGAAGCCGGCCCCGTCGTCGGCGACGGAGAGCCGGAGCGCGTCCTCGCCCCAGAGCAGCCGGATGTCCACGCGCTGGGCGCCGGCATGGCGTTCCACGTTCGTCAACGCCTCCTTCACGACCGAAATGATCTCGTACCGGACGGTAACGGGGATGTCGACTAAAGGAGGCCCACTTGCCTCAACGCGCACCATGACGCCGGTCGACTCGCTCCACGCGCTGGACAGCCGCCGCACGGCCTCGGGCACCGGCAGCCCGTACGCCTCCTCCCGGAGGTCGGCGATGAGGCCGCGCGCCTCCCGCGCGGCGACCTCCAGCGCGGACAGGATGTCGCGGGCGTCGCGCTCGGCGCGGTCCGGCGCGTCCCGGATCCAGTGCGGCAGGCTCGCCACCGACAGGGTGATGCCCTGGAGGGTCTTGGCGAGCGAGTCGTGCATCTCCCGGGCCAGGCGGGTGCGCTCCTCCGCCGCCGCGACGGCGGTCTCCGCGCGGCGCCGGGCCGCCTCCGTCTCGGCGTACTGGTCGAAGAGCGTCCGCAGGACGATCCCGGCGCAGGCGGCGAGCGGGTAGAACACCGGCAGCGCGACGAGGAGCCCCGCGCTGTGCCGGTCCGGGGCCGGCGCCGCGGCCACCGCGATGTAGCAGAGCGCGATCTGCGCCGTGCAGACGAGCAGCACCGGCCCCCACGTGTACAGGACCCCGGCGACGGCCGCCGTCATGACGGTGAACAGGAAGAACGGGCCGAAGACGCCGCCCTGGGTGAGCACCGCGAACACGAGCAGCGCGTCCAGGCAGCAGAGCAGCGGCACCCGCTGCACGGCGGGCAGGACGGTCCGCCAGGCCATGCCGGCGGCGACGGTCTCCACGCCGATCACGGCGAGGGCGGCGAGGAGGCCGCGGTCCGTCGCGTCGCCCGCCGTCAGGACGACCGCCATCGCGAGCAGGAGCCCGCGCAGCAGCAGGAGCAGCCGGAACGTGACCGCCAGCCGGGTCTGCACCGCGGCGGCGTCGCGGCGGCCGGTCGTGATCAGTCGGGACATACCGGGTCGTCGCAGACGCGGAGCTGGTCGGAACGCAGGAAAAGGCTCATCACCGTCTCGGGTCGGTCGATCCGGAAGCTTCCCCCGTCGGTGACGGCGGCGATCCTCCGGAGGTTCGAGGCGGCCTCCGCCCCGAAGCCGAGGACGATGACGCTCACCGGACGGCGCGGATCGAAGGCCTCCTTCAAGGTGTTGACCGTCCGGGCGTACTCCGTTCGCTCTCCCTCCCGCGGGCCGCCCGCGGTGAAGACCAGGACGACGTTCAGCCGGTCCGCCCGGTAGGTGCGCTCGACCTCCGCGTAGGCGGAACGGATCGTCCGGTAGAGGCCGGGCCGCCGTCCGGGCCGGGCCCGGACGCCTTGCAGCGCCTTCTGGAGGCGGAGGCGCTGCGTGCCGTCCTCCGGCGTGCGCGCGCCGAGCTCCCGGACGGGCTGCAACTGCCGGTACGGCTTGGCCGCCGTGGTCCCCGACAGCGTCCAGAGGCCGAACGCCGAGTCGTCCGGGATGAGGTTGAAGCCCGTGGAGAGGGCCTGGCGCATCGCGCCGAGACGCGTCCCGGAGACACCGCGCCGGTGCGGCATCGGAAGGTCCGCGCCCGCGGACGGGTCGATGACGGCCAGGATGTTCAGGCCCTGCCCCAGCCTCCGCCACATCTCCTGGATCAGGGCGGCGGCGCCCGGACGCACCACCGCCAGCGAGCGCGGCGGCGTGCGCACGGCCCCGTAGCCGACGGGTTCCGTCCCCGCCCCGGGCGCGCTGGACGAGGCCGCGCCGCCGCCGCGCACGACGCCGCGCAGCCCCAGCCCCCGCATGTCGGTGACGGCCCGGGAGGTGCGCAACTCGGCGAGGAAGCGCTGCGCGACCTCCTTGTGCTCGGTGTCGGACGTGGCGACGACGAACGGGAAGTCGAGGTACGGCGTCCCCTGCGACGGGTAGACGGCCGTGAGCCGGGAGGCGGCCTTCCGGACGGCCTTGTTGTACTGGAGGACCGTCTGCTCAGGCACGGCCAGGACCGCGGTGTCCTCGTCCTGCGCCTCGTCCTCGTTCACCGCCTCCAGGCTCCTCCCCTGCGGGAGCGTCTTGGCGGTCCGGAGCATGCGGGTGAACTTGTCCACGCCTGCCCGGCCCGTTCCCGACGACACCTGGAGCGCGAGCAGGGACGCCATGCCCGCGCCCGTCCGCGCCGGATCGGGCAGCCGGAGGCTGAAGTTCGTGCCCTGCGCCGCCTCCCCGGAACCGAAAGCGGGCTCGAACGCGCTCCAGGAGCGCCTTCTCAGCTCGTCCTCGTGCCGCTTGCCGGCGGCGCGGGCCATGGCGAAGACGAGCGGGGACGACGCCACGGAAGGCGCCCGCCCCGCACGCGCCTTCCCGACGAGGTCGGGCCAGAGGGCCGAGTCGGGAATCCACACGTCCGGCGTGCCGCGGCCGCTGCGGAACACGGCGGCGACCTCGGCCGAGTCGCCGGCGACGACCTTCACCGCCGCGCACTCGCCCGCCCGGCGGCTGGCGGCGTTGAACCGGTCGGCGGCGGCCAGCACGGCGGGGGCGATCGCCGGGTCGGCGGAGACCGAGAGCCACTGGTCGGGGCCGTCGCAGCCGGTGCCCCGCATGGCGAGGGCCCAGCCTCCGCCGCCGAGCACCAGCCCCATGCTGAGGGCCACCGCGGCCGCGACGGTGAGCTGGTCACGGCTCCGGCGGTCGCGGCGGCGCGGAGCGGCGGGAGCGGGGCGGGCGGCGGGAGCGGCGGGGGGAACGCGGAGCTCGAAGTCCTCCAGGTGAGAGGGGCCGGCGGGCGGCGGGGCATTCGATTCGGGAGGCGGGGGATTCACGGGAAATCGACCCTTCATGCACCATCAGCCATACGGGACCGGAGGCCACGCCACGCCACTGTAACCACTCCTTTCGCAGCAGAGGTACATAAAAGCGTCGTCCGCCGGGGCGTTCCGGACGTGACCTTGCTCCCTAGGACGGTTTCCGTGACGGCCCTGTGACACATCCGTGCCGACCCGGGGCGGCAGGCGGCGCGGAACGGTGTTCGGAGGAGGTCGGGGCGACCGGGGCGGACGGCGGGGCCGGGCGGGGTAGTCTGGAAACGTGCGATCCCGTGTGGCAGGCGTACGGCGCCGCGATCGGCACGGTCGCGGCCTCCGTGGCCCTCTGACGCCCCCGCAGGCACCGGTCTCGCGGACCCGCGCGGAGCGGTTCGACGACCTCGTCCACGACGAGGTGCGCCGGCTCGTCCGCCGCTGGGGCCGGGAACTGGCCCCGGTCGAGTTCGCCGTGGAGGACGTCCCCGAGGTGGACCCCTGGTCCGAAGGGCCCGTCCCGCTCGGCCAGACCGTCCCCGGCGAGGACGGCCGGTCCGTCCGCATCGTCGTGTTCCGCCGCCCCGTCGAGGCCCGCGCCAAGGGCGAGCAGGAACTCGGGCGGCTGATCCGCGACCTGCTCGTCGAGGAGATCGCCGACCTGCTGGGCCTGTCCCCCGAGTCCGTCGACCCGAGCTACGACTCCCCCGACGACTGATCCGCCGTTGGGCTCCCGGCCGGGCGGCCGGGCGCGTCAGCCGTCGAGCAGGGCGCCCTGCGAGTCGGCGGCCTCCGGCAGCCACTCGGTCGCGGCCGCCGGGGCGACCGGCAGGACGGTGAACAGGTACCCGTCGCCCTTCCCCGTCGCCATCGTGCGGGCCGCGTGCACGGGCGCCGACCCGGGCCGAGGCGTGATCACGATGCCGAAGCCCTGGTCGCCTCCGGCCGGAGCGTCGATCTTCGTCTCCACCGTCCGGCCCGCCGGGATCCTGATCTCCCGCGGCGCCCCGGCCCCCTGGCCGCCCCGGGCGACGACCTGGACGGACGCGGCGCCGTCCGGCGCGGTCAGGATCAGCGACGAGTCGAAGCGGTCGTCGGCGACGACGCCCCCGGTCGTCCGGCCGGGCCCGTCCGGCGTGCCGAGCGGCTCCGTCGCGGTGCCGTAGGCGATGTCGGCTCCCCGGTCCGCCTCGAAGCCCGCGAGGATGGGCCGGTCGGCGACCAGCCGCACGGCGGCCGGCTTCCCCGACAGGGCGCTCTCCAGGGCGACGGCGCTGACGGTCTTGGCGGGGGCGTCCAGGACGTCTTGGCCCTGCGGGGCGAACGCGCCGTCCGGCGTGAGCACCTGCACCTTCACCCGCGCGTCCGCGTCGCCGGGGACCGCCACGAGGAGCCGCCGCTGCCCCGGCCCGCTCGGGATCCCCGGGACGAGCACGGACGGCGCGGGCGCGGGCGACACCGGCAGCCACTCGACGCCCTTCTTCTCCCCGGACCGCGCGCGCAGCGACGCGGCGACCCGCCCGCTCGTCGTGTGGACGTGGAGGGTGAGGTCGCGGGCCGTCTTCACGATGTCGCCGAGCCCCTCCGGCGACGTGCCGAGGCGGACGACGCGGGTGCTGTACGGCTCGACGGGCGTGGCCAGGCCCTCGGTCGTGTCCAGCGGCCCCTCGCCGGACAGCGCGGTGACGTCCACGGACGCGGGCTGCGAGTCGACGTTGGTGAGGTAGAGGTCCAGCGCGTCCGCCGCGATGGGGCCCGGGCCGAGGAACCACAGGTCGGTGGCGGGCCGGGAGCAGCGGACCCCGGCGAGCCCGCGGTCGGGTCCGCCGGACCAGTGGGTCGTCTGCTCGGCCTCCAGCCCCGCCGCGATGCCCCCGCCGGCGCGGACGGTGTAGGAGTCGTCGCTCGTCCCCATGTCCTTGCTCCACCGCTGCCCGGCGGCGTTGATCGACGCCACCGGCGTCCCGGCGTGCGTCTGGACGGCGTCGACCCGCCCGCCGGAGGGCGCGTCCTTGGCGCCGTACGACTGGACGCTGAGCCGTCCGCCCTCATGCCCGGGGCAGACGGACACCGCCGAGGTGATCGGCCCGCGCCTGCCCTTCGCCGAGGCGTCCGCCGAGGGGCGGGAGAGCGAGGCGGCGCCGTACAGGGCCGCCAGGGCGACCAGGACGAGCAGCGCGGTCGCGTACCGGAATCCGAGCAGGCGGACGATCCTGTCCAGGTTCACGACCGCTCCTCCGGGCCCGGGGAAACTTCGAGCGCGCTGTGCGCACCGGAACCGCGGCGCTCACCGGAACGGCGATGCTCCCCCGAACGGCCATGCTCGCCCGAACGGCGCGAACGGCTGGTCTCACCCGAGCTCTGCTCATCCGAACGGCCGCGCTGACTCGAACGCCTATGTTCACCCGAACGACTGTGCTCACCTGAAGCACGGCCGGTCTTCTCGCCCTGCTCCTCATCGGACGGTCCGCGCGGAGCGGGCGTCTCGGCGCCATGGGCCGCCTCGTGGCGGATCCTCCGCCTGAGGCCGCTCACGCGATGCCGGGCCCGGGCCCCGGCACGGCGTCCACGGGACCGCTCGCGGTCGGCCTCGCCGGTGCGCATCAGCGTGTCCGGCTGGGCGCCCGGCAACGCGAGGACGGCCACGAGCAGCACCGCGACCCCCTGCACGGCCACCCAGACGTGCCGCAGCGTCATGCTCCTCGTGAGCCGGAACTCGCCGCCGGACGCGGGGACCTCGTAGCCCTGCGCCCACCCGTCCACCGTCCGGGTCTTGATCTCGCGGCCGTCCAGCGAGGCCCGCCAGCCTCCGTCGGACGGCTCGGCCAGCAGCAGCGTCCGCGTGCCCGTTCCCGGCGGGACGCGCACGAGGGCGCCGGTGCGTCCCGCGGCCAGCGGCGTGACGGTGGAGCCCTCGACGAGCATCAGCCGGGCGGACGCCCCTTGCAGCCGCCAGACGGCGAACGTGTCCGTCCGGCTGAGGCGGCTCAGCTCCGGCGCCGCGTCGAGGACGCCGGTGAGCCGGTCCGACGCGGGACGCGGCACCAGGACGTACTGGATGCCCATGCGGCTGAGGGCGGGCCCGTCATCGCCCTCGCGTCCCGCCGCGAGCCCGGCGACGAGGCCGTCGAGGCGCTCGGCGGCCGCACGGCCCGCCGGCGTCTCGGCCTCGCCCAGCATGGGCCGCGCGTCGCGCAGGACCGTGTAGGAGACGCGCCCGGTGCGCTCCCGGTGCAGGACGAGGGTGCGCGCCCCGCCCGGCGCGTGGACGAACTGCGGGACGGCGTCGGGATCGGTGCGGCCGAGCGGCCCGCCGGCACCGCCGAGGATCCAGCCCGCGGCGGCCAGCACCGGCGCGGTGAGCGCGGCGAGCGCGACCACCGCGCCGCCCGCCTTGTAGATCAGGTGCTTGCCCGCCAGGACCTCCGTCCCCCGCTGGACGGCGGCGGTGGCGGCGAGCAGCACCCCCGCGCCCGCGAAGAGCAGCGCCGTCCCGGGCCAGGCGGGCCCGGTGTCGGCGCCCTTGGTGACGGTCGCGGCGCTCGCGAGGATCGCGACGAGCAGCGCGAAGACGGCGAGCAGCCAGCCGGCGAGGACGGCGGTGCGGCGGCCGCGCAGCGGCAGCGCGCACACGGCGGCGGCGAGCAGCCCGGCCAGGACCCAGCGCGCGGACGTCCCGGGCCCGCCGGGGCTGAGGGCGAGCAGGTCGGCCGCCCCGGCGGGCGCGCCCGGCCGGTGCAGCCCGGCCTCCAGCAGGAAGCGGGACGGGTGCAGGAGCAGCCCGGCCGTCCACGGGCCGAGCAGCAGCGGCGGGACGGCGAGCGCGACGGCGAGGTTGCGGCGCCCCACCCGGCCGGGGCGGTCGAACAGCGCCCACAGCAGCCCGCAGCAGGCCAGCGCGAGCGGCCAGACCAGCGGGACGAACGCCATCGCGACGGCGAGCAGCAGCGCGACCGCCCACGCGGCGCGGCTCGCGCGCTTGCGCGCCGCGCGCGGGCCGGCGGCGAACCGCGGCAGCCCGTACATGCGGGCGACGTTCAGCGCGATCAGCGGCAGCAGGACGTGCACGACGGCGGTGCCGAGCCGGCCGCCCGCGATCGCGCCGGTCGCGGCGGGCAGCAGCGCGTACACGGCGGCGAACCACGCCCGGACGGCGGAGACGGGGATCCGGCGACCGGTGGCGCGGGCGCGGCGGCCGGTCCGCGGCGGCTCCAGGACCAGCAGCCGGGACGCGCGGTAGGCGGTGAGCCCCGCGAGCGGGACGCTGCCCAGCAGCAGGACCGACACCGCGAGCCACGGCTTGCCGAACGACACCGTGGACAGCACCGCGACGATCCCGACCCACGGGGGGCTGCCGGCGTCGGTGCCGAGCCCGACCGGATGCCAACCGGCCGTGTACTGCGCCCACAGGTCGCTCGCCCCGCCCCACGCGGGGACGAGCGCGCCGCCGCCGAGACGGCCCGCCGCCGTGAGCAGCGACCGCTCGGCCGCGACCGCGACCGCGGCGAGCGCGAGGACGACCATGACACCGGGCCGGGCGAGCAGCCGCCGGAGCGGGCCGGGCTCGTCGGGCGGGACGTCGTCGTCCGCTTCGCGGTCGCGCTCGTGGGCGGCGAGGTACTCCGACACCGCCTCGACCAGCCGGCGCACCGCCACCCACCGC
>NZ_CAACUY010000336.1 GCF_900659615.1 Actinomadura fibrosa
CGGCCCTCGACCCGGCGGACGTCCTCGCCCGCGCCGAGCGGGCCGCGGGCGCCTCCCCGTGGCGGGCCGAGCCCTGCTGAGCGGGCCGGGCGTCCCGCCCGGGCACCTGGCCGGAGCACGGTTGAGCGGGCGCGATAGTAGGGGCATGTCGATCTCGTTCCGCCGACCCGGCTTCGTCTGCACCGACCACTTCCTGGACGTCCCGCTGGACCACGCCGACCCGGCCGGGCCGTCCATCCGGGTCTACGCACGCGAGGTCGTCGCGCCGGGCAAGGAGGACGCGGACCTGCCCTGGCTGCTCTACCTCCAGGGCGGCCCCGGCAACCGGGCGCCCCGGCCGGGCGGTCCCGCCGCCTGGCTCGGCCGGGCCCTGCGCGACTACCGGGTGCTGCTGCTCGACCAGCGCGGCACCGGCCGCAGCACCCCCGCGAACCGGCAGACCCTCCCCGCGGACCCCGCGCGGGCCGCCGCGTACCTGCGCCACTTCCGCGCCGACTCCATCGTCCGGGACGCGGAGCTGCTGCGCCGCCACCTCGCCGGCGACCGCCCGTGGAGCGTCCTCGGCCAGAGCTTCGGCGGCTTCTGCGCGGTGACCTACCTGTCGATCGCGCCCGAGGGGCTGAGCGAAGTCTTCATCACCGGCGGGCTGCCGAGCCTCACCGCGACGCCGGACGACTGGTACCGGGCGTCGTACCGCCGGATCCTCGCCGCGAACGAGCGCTACTTCGCCCGCTACCCCGGCGACCAGGCCATCGCCCGGCGGGTCGCCGCCCACCTGGACGGCGCCGACGAGCGCCTCCCCGGCGGCGAGCGCCTGACCGCCCGCCGCTTCCAGACCCTCGGGCTCGGGCTGGGCCACTCCGTCCGCTTCCACGACCTCCACTACCTCCTGGAGGAGGCGTTCCTCCCGGACGGCCGCCTCTCCGACACCTTCCTGCGCGAGGTCGACGCCGCCGTCTCGTTCGCCGCGCAGCCCCTGTACGCCCTCGTCCACGAGGCGTGCCTCTGCGACGGCACGCGCTCGGACTGGGCCGCGGAGCGGACGCTCGCGGAGTTCCCCGGATTCGCGCCGCGCGCCGAGCCGTTCCGGTTCCTCGGCGAGACGATCCACCCCTGGTTCTTCGAGGAGGACCCGGCGCTGGTGCCGCTCCGCGCGTGCGCCGACCTGCTCGCCGCGCACGACTGGCCCGCCCTGTACGACGCCGACCGGCTGGCCGCCACGACCGTCCCGGTGACGGCCGCCGTCTACCACGACGACATGTACGTGGACCGCGACCTGTCCCTGGAGACGGCCCGCATGATCCCCGGCATCCGCACCTGGGTGACGAGCGAGTACGCCCACAACGGCCTCTCCGCCGACGCGAAGGTCTTCGATCACCTGCTGGCCCTGCGCCGCGGCGATATCTGACTTGTGCACTACGACACGGAAATCTCCCCTCCCGGCTGATAGCCAGGGGATGGGGTGGCGACGGGCCCCCTGGTTGGGGGATGGACGGTGGCGCACACCACGGACACCACGCACACCACGGACACCAGGCACACCACGGGTACCGCGGCGCTGAACGGCGCGGAACGCCCCGAGGCGTTCTGGCCCTCGCTGACCGAGGCCGAGCGGAGCGCGCTGAGGGACCTCGCCGAGCACGCCGACCTGCCCGCCGGGACGGTCCTCTGCCGCGAGGACGAGCCGGCGACGCGCCTCGTCGTCGTGCTGTCCGGCTGGGCGAAGGTCTGCCGCACCGAGGGGTCCCGCGAGCGGATCATCGCGCTGCGCGGCGCCGGCGACCTCATCGGCGAGCGCGCCGCGCTGCTCGTCCGGTCGCGCTCCGCCACGGTCGTCACGCTCGACCCGGTGGAGGCGCTGCTCATCCCCGCGGACGCCTTCGCCGCGTTCCTCGGCGAGCACGACCGGGTCCTGTCCGTCCTCGAACGGCAGCTCTACGAGCGCCTGACCGAGGACCGCGGCCCGGACGGGACCGTCGAACCCGGCACGGCCGACCCTGGCACGGCCGTGCCCGCCGAAGCCTCGCCCGCCACGGCCGTGTCCGGGAGCGCCCTCGCTTGGGCGGGCCAGACCTGCTCGATCCTGTTCACCGACATCGCGTCGTTCAGCGACCGCGCCCGCACCGACGACGACCGCCGGCTCGTCCGCCGCGCGATGTACGACCTGCTGCGCGAGGCGTTCGAGGAGTCGCGGCTGTCCTGGTCCGCGTGCTACCGCGAGGACCGCGGCGACGGCGCCCTCATCGTCGTCCCGCCCGCCGTCCCGACCGTCTCCCTCGTCGAGCCCATCGTGTCCCGCCTCGCGGTGAAGCTCCGCGCCCACAACCGGCGCGCGGGCGACGCCGTCCGCATGCAGCTGCGCGTCGCCCTGCACGTCGGGCCCGTCGTCCCGGACCGGGAGGGCGTCTCCGGGGAGGCCGTCATCCAGGCGGCCAGGCTGCTGGACGCGCCCGTCCTCAAGGCCGGGCTCGCCGACTCCGACGCCGACCTCGGGTTCATCGTCTCCGACCACGTCTACGACACCGTCGTCCGGCACGCCTCCGGCACCGTGGACCCGCTGACCTACCGCAAGGTCAAGGTCCGGGTGAAGGAGACCAGGACCAGGGCGTGGATGTACCTGGCCGCCGGAACCGTCCCCCGGACCCCGGCGCTGAGGACCGCGCCGCGTCCCGCCGCCCCGTCCGGGACCGGTGCCGGCACCGGCGGCGACGCCCCGCCCCCGTCGCCGGCCCCGCCGCCGCTGACCGCCGGGACCCTCGACGTCCGCGGCGACCTGGTCCTCGGCAACAAGATCGTCTACGGCCGGTGACGTCCCGGCTCAGGCGCCGCCGGGCCCCGCGAGCGGTCCGACCACGGCTTCCAGGGCGCGCCACTTCTCCGGCCGCCCGCTGACCGCGATCTTCCGCGTCACGACGTACCGGAACATCCAGCGGACCGCGGCGGCCTCCGCCTCGACGTCGATCGCGTCGAGGTAGGCGTCCACGAACCGCCGGGTCGCGCGGGCCCGGTCCTCGGCGGGCTGGTGGCCCGCCACGTGCAGCGCCGCCAGGACGGCGTCGTACAGGAAGTGGTCGCGGTGCGCGAGGGCCCAGTCGATGACCGCCACGACCTTCCCGTCCCGGACGAGGATGTTGTCGGGCCGGTAGTCCTGGTGGGTGAGCCCGACGAGGCCCAGCCTGAGCTCGGTGGCCTCCTTGGCGAGCCGCTCCAGGCTGCGCCGCACCGTGTCCACGTCCGCCTGCGGGCGTGACCGCTTCCTCATCTCGGTGACGAACTCGTCGTAGCGGTCGAGGACCGTCCAGACGGGCCAGTGGTACGGCGAGAGCCGCCCCAGCAGTTCGGCGATGTCGTATCCGGGCAGGTCGACGCCCTGGAGCCGGACGGCGATGCCGTGCAGGCCGGCGAGCGTCACGGCCGCGCCTTCGATGAGCGCCGGGTCGTTCCAGCCGGGCGAGCGGTCGTGCGCGACGTACGGCCGGACGAACCACAGGTGGGGGTCCATCTGGACGAACGGCGCCTCAGGCGACCCGCCGATCGGCGTCAGCGTGCGCTCCACCAGATCGGTGCGCCGGCTCAGGGCGCCCGTGATGGCGAACCGGGCCCCGGCCGGGATCCGCCTGTCCTCCCTGAGGACCCGGGACAGCACATATCTTCGATTCCGCCAAGAGTAGACGTAATGGCGCCCATGGCATTCCAGCAGTTCGATGGGCTCGCTTGAGGGACGGTGTCCGTAGTAGGAATCCAGGACGTTCAACCACGAGCGTTCGCTCAAAGTCTGATCCTTGGTGAGGCTTCCCTGAGGCGCCCGAGAGGGGGCGGGAAGCGATCCCGAGCGGCCTGATCCGGCCGCACGCGGATCATGCTAGAGGCGGCAGTCAAGCCATTTCAGGCAAATGATGATTTGCGGCTAATGTGCGCAATTCCCGCCGTGGCCGGGAGTCGTCCGCGCCGGTCGCCGTGTCCGGATCGGCGGCCGCCCGGTCAGCGCCGCCATCTCAGGGGTGCCTGGTCAGGGGCGCCTCGGCTCGAACGAGATCTGGAGCGCCTCGGCGAGCGACGCGAGCAGGCGGCCGTCGCCGTGCGCGGCGATCATCCGGCCGTAGAGCCGCCGCATCTTGTGATGGTCGCGGCCGCCGAGCTCGCGGTCGAGCAGGACGGCCTCGCGCGCGTAGACCGCGGCGCCGACATGATCGCCGGAATCGAAGGCGATTCCGGCGAGCGCGCACAGCGTCACCATCCTGCCGTGCCCGTCCTCGATCTCCGCCGCGATGGCGCAGGCCCGGAAGGCGGTCCGGCGGGCCTTGTCCAGCATCCCCATCCGGTGGAAGACCTTGCAGAGCGCGTCCAGCGCGTTCGCCTCGCCGCGCCGGTCGCCGATCCTCCGGCGGAGCCGCAGGGACCGGGTCGCGAGGTCGCGGGCCTCGCGCAGCGCGCCCCGCGACAGCGCGACGAGCGCGAGGGAGTTGAGCGAGGTCGCGACGCCGAAGCGGTCGCCGATCGAGCGGCTGAGCTCCAGCGCCCGTCCGGCGTCCGCGCGGGCCCGGTCCAGCGCGCGCAGCCGCCGGAGGCTGCGGCTGAGGCTGTTCAGCGCCTCCGCCTCGCCCTGCCGGTCGCCCAGGGCCTGGAGCGTGTCGAGCGCCTCCAGGCCGGCGCGGATCGCCTCGTCGTGGCGCTTGAGCCGCCGCAGCGCGACCGAGAGGTACACGAGGGCGTGGCCCTCGCCGAGGCGGTCGCCCATCGCGCGGCGCAGCGACAGGGCGCGCTCGACCTCGTACAGCGTCGCCTGCCGGTGCCGTCCGAGCCACACGTGCAGGTAGCTGATGAACGAGAACGTCTCCGCCTCGCCGTGCCGGTCGCCGATCTCCCGGCGCAGCCGCAGGGCCCGGACCGCGTGCTCCAGCGCCTGCGGGGCGCGCCCCCACCCGTAGTAGATGCGGGCGATGCCGTCGAGCGTCTCGGCCTCGCCGCGGACGTCCCCGATCTCGCGCCGGATGGCGAGCGCCTCCGCGGCCCGCTCGTACGCGGGCCCGTAGTCGCTGAGCCCCTGGTGGCCGCGGGCCATCGTGTCGAGCGTCGTCGCCTCGCCGTGCCGGTCGCCCGTCTCCGCGCGCAGCGCCAGCGCCGCCCTCGTCACCGCCAGCGCCTCCCAGTACTCGCTGCGCTGGAGATGGATCCGGGCGATCACGACCAGCGCGTCGGCCTCGCCGCGCCGGTCGCCGGTCCGCCGGCTCAGCTCCTGCGCCGCGCGCGCCTCGCGCAGCGCCGCGGGCAGGTCCCCGAGCTCGCGGTGCGCGACCGCGAGGTGGTGCCGCATGAGGATCTCGGCCGGGACGTCGCCGCGCCGCTCCGCCGCCGCCAGCCCGAGCGACTGCGCCGCGACGTTCCGGTGGCCGTACCTGCGCAGCTCGAAGAACCCGTAGACGGCGTCGGCCAGCGCGAGCGTCAGGTCGTCCCAGCCCGCCCGTGAGGTCTGGGCGATGACCGCGACGAGGTTGCGGTACTCCGCCTTGAACCACTCCAGGTCCGCGGCGCGCCGCTCCGGCGCGGTCTCCGCGGGCGTCCCGGCCGGCTCCGGGCCGATCACGCGCCGGTACGGGTCCAGGGACCGGGCCGCCTCCCGCGCCCGCTCCGCGTACCCCTCGGCGAGGGCGCGCAGCGCCGCGTCCCGCTCGGGCCCGCCGTCCTCGGCCTCCGCCCGTCCCTTGGCGTACTCCCGTAGCAGCTCGTGCAGCCGGTACCGCCGCGACTCGGTGGCCTGGACGAGGTTCGCCGCCTCCAGCCGGCGCAGCATGCGGTGCGCCGCGCCGGCCGGGACCGCGCACATCGCCCCGACGGCCTCGGGCGTGAAGGTGGGCCCCTCGATCAGCCCGAGCCGCCGGAACGCCGCGGCGAGGTCGGGGGCGAGCCCGCGGTAGGACCAGTCGAAGGCGGCCCCGACGGCGCTGTCGAGGTGGTCGGCCGGCGCGAGGTGGGACAGCCGGTCGCCGCCGGCGAGCATCTCGACGGCGTCGGACACCGACTGCTGCGGGCTGGTGGCGAGGTTCGCCGCCGCCAGGCCGAGGGCGAGCGGGAGGCGGGCGCAGGCCTGGACCAGCTCCCTGGCCGCCTCCGGCTCGGCGTCCGTCCGCTCCCGCCCGGCCACGGTGCGCACGAGGTCGAGCGCCTCGCCGGTGGGCATCACGTCCAGCGGGACGGTCCGGACGTGGTCGCGGGCCACCAGCCCCACGAGGTCGTCCCGCGCGGTGATCAGCACCACGCACGAGGCGCCGCCGGGCAGCAGCGGGTGGACCTGCCAGGAGCCGGCGGCGTCGTCCAGCACGATCAGCACCCGCTTCCCCGCGAGCCGCGACCGGTAGAGCGACGCCAGCTCGCCCTCGTCGACGGGGATGCGGCCGGACGGCACGTTCAGCGCCCGCAGGACCTGGCCGAGCGCCTCCCGCGGCGGCAGCGCGGCCTTCTCGGAGTAGCCCCGCAGGTCGACGAAGATCTGCCCGTCGGCGAAGCGGTCCGCGATGAGGTGGGCCCAGTGCACCGCCAGCGCGGTCTTCCCGACGCCGGGCATCCCCGTGATCGCGACGACGAGGGGGGACGGGGAGCGCTCGTCCTCGCGGAGCAGCGCGTCCAGCCGCGCCATGACCTGCGTCCGGCCGGAGAAGTCGTGGATGTCGCGGGGGAGCTGCCGGGGCGGCCCGGGGGCGCCGAGCACGGTGTCCTCGGCGGTGCCGCCGATCAGCGTGATCTTGTCGCCGAGGACGGCGTCGCCGCCGAACCCGACCCCGCTGGGGAAGCCCGGCACCTGTGCCTCCGCCTGTCCGCTTGCCCGGAGGCTAGCCCGGCCGGCGCGGCACGACCGTGTAGCGCGACACAAACACGGGGGTTCGCGCGCGGACGGCCTGGGCACGGGCGGCCCGGGCGCGGGGACGGGTGGGGCGCGGGGACGGGTGGGGCGCGGGTGGCGGGCGTGCCGACCTTTACGAACGTAGGTTGCGAAAAGTGAACGAAAGGGGGTCCGGGGTTGTCCGCCCGGCCGCCCCTCAAAGATCATCGGCGTCTATGTGGCATCCGGAGCTGGTGGTCAGGCGGATGGCCGGCGACCGGACCCTGGTGCTGGCCGCGTGCGCGACGGCGCTGTTCGCGACGACCGTCCTCGCCGCGCTGTACGGCTACACCGGGTCGGTGACGCGCGAGGGGCTGCGGCGGACGCTCGCCGAGTCGACGTTCGACACGGCCGGGATGCGGATCGCCGGGCACTTCCCGGCCGGCGGGCTCGGCACCGCGCAGCGGCAGGTGGACGCGGCGCTGCGGCAGATCTACCGGGACGTCCCGCTGACGGTCTCGGTGGGCGTGCGCAGCGACTCCTACAGCCTGCCCGGGCAGGAGGGCAGCGACCATCCGGAGCTGACGGCGTTCGAGTCCTACACGGGCATCGAGCAGCACGCCCGGATCGCGGCCGGGCGCTGGCCGGCCTCCGCGCCGGGCCAGGGGAGGGACGCCGAGGTCGAGGCCGTCCTGCCGGCCGCCGCCGCGCGCGCCATGCGGGTGAGGGTCGGCGACTCGCTCGCGCTGCGCGGCCGGATCGACCGGTCGTCGGCCGTGCGGGTGAAGGTCGTCGGGCTGTTCGACGTCCACCGGCAGGACGACTACGTCTGGCAGGGCGACCGGCTGGTCACCACCGGGGTGGAGCGGCTCGACTACACGACCTACGGGCCGTTCGTGGTGCGGCCGGAGGTGTTCGCGAGCCGCTTCACCGGGACCGGCGGCGACGCCCGCTGGACGGTGCTGCCCGACCTGCGGAGCGTCCGGACCGGGGACCTGGAGGGGCTCGGCGACCGCGTGACCGCCGCGGGCGCCACCCTCCAGAAGGCGGGCGGCGGGGCGCCGTTCACCGCGGTGACGAACCTGCCGAGACTGACCGGCCAGCTCCACGGCGCGGTGGAGACGGCGCGGTCGACGATGCTGATCCCGGTGCTCCAGCTCGTCCTGCTGGCCGGGTACGCGTGGATCCTCGTGGCGCGGCTGCTCGCCGACCACCGGCGCGGCGAGGTCGCGCTGCTGCGCACCCGCGGCGCGGGCATGCGCCAGCTCGCCGGGCTCGGCCTGGCCGAGGGGCTGCTGACCGTGCTGCCCGCCGCGCTGCTCGGCCCGCTGCTGGCGGCGCCGCT
>NZ_CAACUY010000337.1 GCF_900659615.1 Actinomadura fibrosa
GTCGGCGAGGTGCCGCGGCGGCTTGCCCCGGCGCGGCGCGGCGAAGACCAGCTTGGCGGGGGTCTTCTTGGGGGCGGCGCGGGCGTGGCGGGCGCTGGACGGCTGCCGGATGCTCGGCAACCGGCTGCCGGCCCTGGACGCGGTGCGGCTCGCGGCGGCGGCGGGTGACGGGCGGGTCGCGGACGCCGTCACCGGTGAGGTCGCCGAGTACGCGGAGCACGCGGGCACGTCGACCGCGGAGGGTCTCCGGCTGCACTGCATGGGCCTGGCGAGTGGTGACACGGACGCGCTGGTGGCGTCGGTGGAGGCGTACCGGGAGGGCTCGCGCGGGTTCGAGCACGGGCTGGCGGCGGAGAGCGCGGCGGTGGCGCTGGCCCGGGACGGCCGGGCGGCGGACGCGCGGCGGATGCTCGCCGAGGCGTTGGAACGTTACGAGCCGCTGGGGGCGCGGCGGGAGGCGGCGCGGGCCACCGCCGCGCTGCGGGCGCTCGGGGTGCGGCCCGGGGCGCGGCGGCGGCGCGCGGACCGTCCGGCGCACGGGTGGCAGGCGCTGACGCCGACGGAGCGGAACATCGCGGCGCTGATCGCGGAGGGCCTCACGAACCCGCAGATCGCGGAGCGCGTGTTCATCTCGCGGTACACCGTGGAGACGCATCTGAAGCGGGTGTTCGCGAAGATGCGGGTGCGCAGCCGCGCCGAGCTCGCCGCGCTCGTCGTCGCCCGCACCCCGCATCGCGACTAGCGCCCCGGCCGCGGTCGGCGGCCGGAGCCGGACACCCCGTCCGGCCCGACGCGTGTCTCGAAGTCGGCGCCTGTAGCGGGCGGCATCCAGGTGCGTGGATCGTGGGGGCGGAGGAGGGAGT
This sequence comes from Actinomadura fibrosa, assembly GCF_900659615.1. Classification (GTDB taxonomy): domain Bacteria; phylum Actinomycetota; class Actinomycetes; order Streptosporangiales; family Streptosporangiaceae; genus Spirillospora; species Spirillospora fibrosa. Next base: position 864 of record NZ_CAACUY010000337.1, read on the forward strand.
CGGCCCGGTGTCGGCCGTCGACCGACGACGATCCCGCCAGCCGCGTCCCCGACTTCACCGGGCAGTACACCTAGCGCGTGCCCCCAGGCTGGCCGCCGGGGACACGCCTCAGTGCGTGGCCTTGGGGACCTCGGCGGCGAGTTCGTCCAGGTCGGCGCGGACGGCCTTGACCTCCCAGTAGAAGCCGTGGTCCGCGGGGGCGCCGTCGACGGTGCGGACGGCGAACCGGCCGTCCGCCACCGCGGACGCGGCGAGCGGTGACAGGGGTTCGTCGGCCTCGAACTTCGGGGTGAGCTGGACGGTGCGGCCGTCCGGGCGGGTGAGCGCCTCGAAGTAACCGGGCAGTTCGACGGTGGCCCTGCCGTCGGCGAGCCGGCCTTCGCCGCGGTAGTAGACGGCGTACTCGGGTCCTTCGACGGCGGCGTGGACGAGGTCGCGTTCGGCGGGCTCGACCGGGTGGTCGATGAGGAAGTGCTTGGCGCCCGCCCAGAGCGTGCCGTCGGCCATCAGCTTGATCGGCCAGTTGTCGCGCTCGTAGCTGCCGACGTAGATCGCGCCGTCGGCGAAGAGGTCGAAGGTGCTGATGCCGCCGCCGCTCCAGGACGGCTTGGTGTGGGAGCCGACGGTGAGCGTCCCGGCGCCCGGGGAGCCGCCGCCCCAGTCGGCGTTGATGTGGACGCCGCCCTTGTTGAGCAGGTAGAGGCGCTCCTCCCCCGCGATGTGCAGCCGCCCCTGGCCGAGGATGGACTTGCCGGGCGCGTGGTACACGTCCTGCGCGAGCAGGTTCGCCTGGACGGTGAGGTCGCCGCGCGCCACGACGGCATTCTCGAACGTGGTGCCGCCGCGGACGGTCAGCGCGCCGCCGCGTCCGGCGATCGCGGCGGCGGTGACCTCGCGGGTGTGCAGGTCGGCGTAGGGGCGGGAGCCGAAGGCGTAGTCGAGGGTCGGCCAGTTCGAGCTGGCGTCGATGAGCTCGAAGCCGCGCCCGGCGCGGAAGGAGAGCTGGCCGTGCTGGACGCCGTGGCCCCAGAAGCCGAGCGCGGAGACGACCTGGCCGCTGGTGACGGCCGTGCCGTTGATCGAGCCGAGGTGGAGCATGCCGCCGGCGATCCGGAGCCGCTCGGCGCCGCCCTGGAGGAAGTCGATCGTGTCGCCGGCGTCGTTGCTGACGCCGATGAGCAGGGTCGTCTCCTCGCCGCCGCGGACGTAGTAGCGGAGGAACGCCTCGTCGCCGGAGCCGCCGCCGGGGTCGGAGGGCCACTGGATGCCGGACCGGCGGGTGTTCCCGGCGGTCGGCGTGATCGCGCCGCTGAGCACGCGGAGCCCGGCGGCGGCGCGGGACGCGGTGTCGACCGTCACGGTGCCGCCCTGCCGGGTGACGGACGCGAGGACGAGCGAGCGGCCCGGGTCGGACGGCGCGGACGCCGCGAACTTCAGCAGCCCCTCCTCGGTGAGGCGGGTCGCGCGGGCGACGCCGCCGTCGCCATTGACGTCGGTCTCCCGCTCCAGCAGCGTGATCGTCAGGATGTGCGTGCCGTCGCCGGGGAGGGTGAGGCGGGTGTCGTTCGGCAGCACGATCGGCATGCCGTCGGCGTCCACGGCGACGCCCGCGGTGACGACGACGTCGCCGCCCGCCGGGTTGACCGCCAGGCCGGACAGCACGCCGGACGGCGACTGGGTGCGGGTCAGCAGGTTCTGCCGGGACAGCAGGTAGTCGAGGCCCTGCGCGAGGTCGGCGGCGCGCAGGAACTGGTAGTCGAAGTAGCGGGGCCGGGCCATCGGCAGGGCCGTGCCGTTCCGCCAGGTGATGGTCATCGGTGTCTCCAGAGAGTCGGTGCGAGGCGTCGGGGAGGGCGGTCAGCGGGGCGCGACGGCGTCGTAGCGCAGGCCGCTGGAGGCGGTGCCGCCGCCGGCGCGCTTGGCGCGGGCGAGCCACAGGTGCACCGACCCGTCGGTCCAGCGGGCGAGCCGCCATTCGCGGACGACGCGGAGCCCGGCCCGTCCGACCTCCTCCTCGGGGACGGCGAGCCTCACCACCCGTCCGGTGTCGGGGGCGAGGGTCCAGTCGAGGACGCGGCTGTGGCCGATGACCGGCACGGGCGTCCCGCCCCGGGTGGGCTGCTGGAGCGGGACGCGCCGGAGGCGGACGCTGTCCGGCCGCCCGTCCTCCGGGGTCGGCACCAGTGGCACCCAGTTCTCCGGGACGGTGGTGGCGAAGGTGTAGGTGAGCTCGGGCAGCCCGGGGACGTCCGCGCGGGGCGGCACCTGGGCGCGGGGCACCTGGCCGTCCCGGTCGATGGGCTCGCCGGTGGCGCCGGTGACCGTCCGCTCGACGGCCCAGGCGAGGTTGGCGGTCTCGTCGCGCAGGAACCGCACCTCCTCGACGGGTGCCGAGGACAGCGTCGAGGACGTCGTCGGCGGCAGGACGAGCAGCGGCGACGACGACGGCCCGCCACCTGCCGGCGCGGGCCGGAACAGCCCCCAGCCCTGGCCGGGTGCCGTCGCGGGCACCAGCGTCCGGACGCCGAAGCTGTCGGTGACGACGAGCGAGCGGATCCGGGTGGCCGAGCCGCTCGGCACGTCCACGGGGATGACGAAGTGGTCGTTGCCGTAGACGGTGGCGTACTCCACCAGGACCATCCGGGCCAGGTCGGTCGGGCCCGCGCCGATCCGGCCGAGGTTGACGTCGGCGTCCTCCATCTCCCAGAACCGCGTCGCGGGCATGCCGGGGTAGGCGGCGCGGGTGGGGACGACGACCCGCGTGCGCCGCTCGGTGTCGGACGGCGCGCCCAGCGACGCGCCGGGGTCGTGGTCGAGGTGGTACCAGTCGAGCCGGTCGCCGTCGTACTCCGGCGCGGTCAGCACGGTCTCGCCGCCGGAGCCGGTGGCGGCGACCGCGAAGGCGTACTCCATCCGCTCCCGCTGCCAGGTGCGGGCGTCGGGGCCGGGGGTGTCGACGAGCGGTAGGAACCCGTCCGGCGGCCACGGGGGGTCTTGCGGCGCGCCGGTCGGCGCGGGCGTCAGCACGCCGGGGAGACGCATCAGGTAGCCCGGGTCGGGGGTGTCGGAGGGCCGCTCCCCCACCTGGAGCCAGTCGAGCCAGCCGGTGATGGCCGCGGCGACCGCGGCGGCCAGCTCCGCCGGGACGGCCACCGAGCCGGGGAACGCGCCCTTGGCGTAGTCGCGGAGCACGTTCGTGCCGTGCGGCGCCCGGCCCGCCATGATCCGCAGGTAGCCGGCCGTGGTCTCGTCGGCGGCGGACGGGCCGTCCGCGGGCGGTCCCGTGATCGGGTAGCGGGCGACGACGGCCGCGCGCACCGCCCCGGCGCCGTGCTCGGACAGGAAGCGGAGCAGCTCCTGCCCGGTGTCGGCGGCCCAGCGCAGGTCGTGGGCGCCGCCGGTGTCCTCGGCCTCGACGACCGCCTCCAGCGGGCGCGCGGTGGGCATCGGCGCCGCCGGGCCGCCTGCGGGCCCGTACCGCACCTCGGTGAAGCGCGCGGACTCGACGTCGAGCCTCGCGAGGACGGGGCTGCCCGCGTCCTCGCCCTGGAACTCGCCGAGCTGCCACTGCCGGGCGAGGAACCAGAGCGGATCGGCGGTGCGGGCCTCCAGCGCGGGGCTGAGGTCCTCGGCGCGAGTGCGCGGCTCCAGCCGGCTCCAGGTGGTGATCGACGGGACGTGCGGGGGCGTCACGGCGTCCGGGACGAGCTCGGGAACGGTCATCGGGTCCCCCCAGCGGTGGACGGAGCGGTGGACGGCACGGTCGGCGGCGCCGTGAGCGTTCCGGCGGGAGCGGTCCCGTCGGGTGGCGGCGCGTCCGGGACGAAGTCGGTGGACGTCTGCGGCTCGGTCAGGTTCACGGGGAAGTAGGTGCCGGGGAGGAACTGTCCGGCCGCGCCGAGCGAGTCGATGTCGGCGGCGCGGGCGCGGGCCAGGTCGAAGGCCTCTTCGAGCGTCTGGACGAGGGCGTCGGGCTGCCAGGCGGGCGCGCCGTCGGCGGGCACGGCCAGCAGGACGGCCTGCGGCGCGGTGGCGCCGGGCGCGTCGTACTCGAAGGTCAGTCCGGTCTCCTGCCGGGCGGCGGGGACGACCTCGGTCCACTCGTCCACGAGGAGTCCCGTGACGGGCTTGGCGGGGTCGAAGTCGCCGAGGGTGACCACGACCATCGAGACGACGTCGCCTGCCGGTGCGCTCTCCCCCGCCCAGCGGTCGCCCGGCTTGGACGGGAACTGGACGGCGCGGACGGTGGCGGGCAGCGTCGCGGCCCCGGCCCCGGTGAGCGCCTCGGTGTAGGCGAGCGCCTTCTGGAGGGTCCCGACCTTCGGCCGCACCCGCCCGTACTTGGCCAGCCAGCGGCGGACGGCGTGCGCCGACCCGCCGGCCAGTTCGTTGCCGGGGGCGAGCGCGGCGGCGAGCGCGGCCGGGTCGGGGGCCGCGGTGTTCTGGAGGACGGGCAGGTCCTGGCCGAACAGCGCCCGGAGCCGCGCGGTCTGGTAGTCGCGGCGCCGCGCGGGCGGTGCCGTCGGCGCGTCGTAGTCGGCGGGGACGCAGGTGCAGGCGTCGAGCGTGCAGGTCAGCGCGCGGCCCCGGTATTCGGCGACGGTCCGGCAGTGCGCCAGCCTGCGGTGCAGGAGTTCCGTCCGCGCGGACGCGGCCTGCTCCATGACCAGCTGCGCGGCGCCGGTCCGCGGCGGCGGGGCGACGGCGCCGAGCACCCCGAACCCGGCGGCGCTCGCCAGGGCCTTGCGCACCTCCGTCTCGGCCGTGGCGGCGAGGCCGGTGATGGAGGTGCCGAGGATCTGGAGGGCGAAGTCGGCGCGGTTCTTGGTCGCCTGGTCGAAGGTGCTCTCGGCGGTGGCGCCGGGCCCGGCGAGGTCAGCGGCCTCCACGGGGCGGGACTGGGTGAGCAGCCGCCGCACCGCCGAGGCGGCCTCCAGGAACTCGGCCAGCGACACCTGGTCGGCCGGCCAGGCGGGGTCCCGCTCGAAGCCCGGTTCCAGCGTCCAGTCCTCGCCGACCTTCGCGGCGTCGCGGCGCGGCCAGGCGGCCGCCTCGATCCGCCGCTCCAGCTCGGCGCCGGCGTCCGGGCGCGCCCCTCGCACCGGGGCGGCGACGTGGTCGATCGCGGGAATCTGGAGGTAGTCCAGGCTCAGCGGCGGCTGGACGACGGTGCGCGCGCCGTCCGGCGAGCGCCACGTGTTCCGCCACCTGACCCGCCAGTTCGGCGACAGCAGCGCGGTCGCGACGCCGTCGGCCGGGGCGGCGGCGAACACGCGCACCTGCTCGGCGATCGGGGCGCCCCAGCGCAGCTTCTCGAACCGGGCGTCGTAGTTGAACAGCAGCAGGACCCGGTGGGTGACGGCCGCGCCGCTGTCGGCGGTGCGGCAGAACTGGAGCTCCGGCGGGGTGGAGCCGCCGTGCGCGGACGCGTCGAGGGCGGCGGCCGCCCGGGTGGCGTTGCCCTGGGCGATCTGGTGGACGCCCTCGGCGAGCAGCGCGTCGCCGACCGCGTCGATCGCGTCCGCCAGGTCGGTGAGGACGTCCTCGACCGCCGCCCGGTCGCGGACGGGAAGCTGCGCGAGGACGGCGTCCAGGTCTCCCGCGCCGTGGAGGCGGTGCAGTTCCAGGCCGTCCGTCACCGCGGTCGACTCGATCGCCGGGACGGCGGTGGCGTCGGGGGTGACGCTGTGCGCGCGGACCGGCGCGGCGTCCCGGAACAGCGGCAGGTGCTGGTCGAGGGGGCCGCGCGGGTGGTCGTGCAGGCCGCGCTCGAACCGGTAGCCGAGCAGCAGGCCGAGCGGCTGCCCGTCGCGGACGCCCGCGATGAGCTGCTCGGCCAGCCGCACCCGCCGCGAAGTGAGCTCCACGGCCAGCGGGTTCCCGCCGCCGTTCGCGCTGCCGTTCGCGCCGCCGTGGGAGCGCCAGCCGCTGCGCAGCACGGCCGCGGTGACCGCCTGGGTGAGCGACGGCGCGTGCACGTGCCCGGCCTCGTCCGGCGCCGGGTAGAGCGGCCCCGCGGGGACGCCGTCCGGCAGCGGCACCTGGTCCCTGGGCCCGGACGGCGGGACGAGGTTCGCGACCCAGCCGTAGCCGCCGACGTGCACGCCGGCCTTCTCCCCGGCGGGACGCCCGCGGACGAGCCCCTCCAGCCGCTTGGTGGCGAACGAGGTGATCCAGGCGTCCAGCCGGTGCGCGGTCAGCGCGAGCGTCCCGGCGACCTCGCGTTCCAGCCGCTCCGGCGCGAGGCCGGGCCCCGCGAGCCGGGTGAGGGTGTCGCGGAAGTCGCGGATGTCCTTGGTCACGGCCGCGTGCCGCGTGTCGCCCGGACGGTCGGCGGCCGCGAGGTAGCCGCCGACCGTCAGGGCGGGATCGGTGCCGCCGCCGGGCAGCGGGAGGGGCTGTCCGAGGCGCCGCGCGAGCGTGGACGTCACCTCGCGCGGGAAGATGTCGATCAGCTCCGGGTCGGGCACCTGTCCGACGCCGTCGATCAGCGCGGCGGCGTTGGAGTGCTCGGCGAGCAGCGCCGCGCGCAGCAGCCGCCGGAACAGCGGCGCAGGACCGGACGGGGCGGGCGCCTCGTCCGCGCGGAGGCCGGGCGCGGCCAGCTCCTGGAGGTAGGCGCGGATCGCCGCCGCGTCGCCGCCCGCGATCGGCGTGCCGAGCCGCATCGACGTGTCGGCGAACACCGCCAGGGACAGCGGCGGGTCGCCGGGCCGCCCGAGCCCGAGGTCGGCGAGCAGCCGCCGGGACGGCCCGGCCACCTGCTCCCGCCAGCCGCCGCCGAGCTCCAGCCGGGCGAACCGCCACAGCCAGGCGACGTACTCGTTGCCGAGCATGGCGCGGACCCGCATCTCGCGGGGCAGCGCGTCGGTCGCGAGGATGTCGAGCATGGTGCCGTCCGGGTCGTCCAGGCCGGGACGGATCCGCGGCACCGGCGACGTCAGCCACACCCGGTCGAGCAGCCGGGTCAGCAGGTCCACGGCCTTCGCCTCGCCGGGCCCGGCGGCGGCCCAGCGGCGCATCGCCGCGACCGGCAGCACGCCGTAGACCTGGCGGCCGACGCGCAGCGCCGGGAGCGGCCCGTCCGGGTGGACGTGCGCGACGAAGTGCGACCGGATCGCGGGCAGGTCCGCGTCCCAGCCCGCCTCGTGGCCGCCCATGAGGTGGCGGACGAGGTAGTCCAGCCCGGCGGGGAACAGCAGCCGCCGCACCGCGGCGCCGGTCCGGCGCAGGTCGTCGCCGCCGTCGGGGGCCCGGCCGAGGGCGGTGGCGGCGCCGGACGGGGCGGGCG